>JAFTFA010000198.1 GCA_017449785.1 Muribaculaceae bacterium
AAGCCGTAGTTGATCTGGGGCGTGCCCTGTCCCAGCTTGGGATTGTGAACCTCGTCAGAGGGCAGGAGGGTGTTGGCTACACTCGAGTAGTCATATTTCGACTCCCAGCACTCTTGACCGAGCATGGCGGTCAGGTTGTGACGGTTGGCAAAGGTCTTGCTATAGGTCAAGTAGTTCTTCAACTGCCAGAAGGTGCTTGAGTTCTTCTGAACCGAGCTGCTGTTGGTGGTACGGTTCCAGGTACCCAGGTGAACGGTGGGTTCCCACTGCTCACCCTTGGACGACGAGATGTCGTAACCCAGCTCGGCGTGCCAAACGATGTTTTTCAAGAAATTGGGGTTTACCTCAAAGAAGATGTTACCGGTCAATTTCTTACGGTTCAGCAGGATCTCGTCCAGCAATGCCAGAGCAACAGGGTTGGGGTTGGTGTAACCTTCCTGCGAGATGCTGCTGTAGCTGCCGTCAACGTTATAGATAGGAATCGAGGGAATAGTGGTCAACGAGTAATTGATGATACCCTCGTCACTGTCGGCGAGCTTCAGGTTATCGTTGGTATTGGAGAACGTGGCGTTCAAACCTAACTTCAACCAGCTGTTGAGTTGGGCGTCAAGGTTGGTACGGAACGAGAAACGGTCAAACTTAGAACCGATGATAGTACCTTCCTGGCTCATGTAAGAGCCCGAAACGTAGTACTGAATCTTATCGGTACCGCCCTGAGCACTGATCTGGTGGCTATGCTGGATAGCGGTCCTGAAGACTGCATCTTGCCAGTTGGTACCCTTGCCCAGCATCATGGGATCGCTGTAGTAGGCGTTGGACTGTGTCTCACCCTGTTGAACCAGGTTGTTGTAGAACGTACCAAACTCACGCAGGTTCATCATGTCAAGACGCTTGGTCTGGCGGTTCATGGCCACCATACCGTTGTAAGAGAACTTAGCCTCACCGGCCTTACCGTGCTTGGTGGTAATCAGGACAACACCGTTAGCACCCTGGGCACCATAGATGGCGGTTGCCGAGGCGTCCTTCAAGATTTCCATCGAAACGATGTCGGCGGGATCGATGGTCGACAGCGGGGAGATGGTCGAAACCGAGCCGTTACCCAGAGCGTCACCCAGACCGAAGTCGGCACCCGACGAGCCACCGCCTTGAACAATCACACCGTCGATGACGTAGAGAGGTTCAGCATTGGCGTTGATGGTTGCAGTACCACGCACGCGGATTGAAGAACTCGAACCAGGAGCACCACTGGTTTGAACAGCGGTAACACCTGCTGCGCGGCCTTGCAATGATTGGTCAAGCGAGGTGATGATAGAGCCCTTCACAGCCTTCTCGCCCAGTGATACACTGGAACCGCTGATGTCGCTCTTCTTCATCGTACCATAACCCACAACGACAACTTCGTCGAGCAGCTGATTGTCTTCCTCAATGAAGATGTCGTAGGTGTTCTGCTGGCCAACCTTCACCTCTTTAGTGAGATAGCCCACATAAGTCACTACCAGTGTCTGGCCCGGGCTGACGTTGAGCGAGAACTGACCGTCATTGTCGGTGCTGGTGCCGTTGGACGTACCCTTAACGGCAATCGAGGCTCCGATAACCGGTCCCATCGCATCGCTCACCACACCCGTAATCCTCTTGGTCTGCTGTGCCGACTGCTGAGGAGCGTTGACTCCCCCGCTGCTGGCTGCAAACGCTTGCGGTGCCACGCTCAGCATAGTTAGCGAGCAAAAGGCCGCAATCATAGATTTTTTACAGTAATTTAAAATCATAGGTTTTGGTTGGATAATAAATAAAATTATATATGGATTTTGAGTTATTATTCTTGCAATCTCAATACCGTATTCTATCTAACACAATTTTATAAAATAAAATCGTTGCAAAGTTAATGTGAATCATCAAACATAATAAACTATTTTTTGCTCCATCTTGACACTTTCTTAACATTTTGACCGAAAACCGTAGTTAAATAAGGATTAAGTCGCTAAAACCAAGAAACTGAATGCCCAATCCGTTACCGTCTGTTCATCATTCTACAATAAAGTTAATACAACTAAAAGATTCATGAGAGCATGAGAATGCTTTATGTTCCGAAAAACACTATTGAAACACTATGAATATCAGCACTGCTGAACGCTGTTTCGGTATGTATCTTGATACTGATAGACGATGTAACTGGCCGCGAGATGCCACGTGGGCATATACCTACAAATTGTACAATAATTTTCAATCAAAATGATAACAAAATCATGTTTTTCATGACAAATAACCTGCTTTTGATTAATTCAAAAGCCACAAAATATTAAATAAAGTATAAGAGTTAGTAAAAATAGTACCACTCCAATTAGGAAAATACACTTAATTTTGCCACATTAAACAACCTAATAACATTATTCTAAATGAAACGTCAAGTATTGTACTTATTGCTGCTTCTAGTGGTGCTGCCGCTTGAAGCGCAAATCATCGGTAACAACATCGTGGTCACCGTGGAACCAGACCATCAGGACTGGAACTATCAAGTGGGCGAGAAATGCAAGTTCAATGTCGAGGTGCGCCGCTCGGGCACATTGCTCGACAACGTTGACATCGACTATGAAGCCGGTCCCGAGATGTATCCTGACGTGAAGAAATCAACCACCTTGAAAAAGGGGACCATGAGTTATACGGGCCAGATGACGACTCCGGGTTTTTATCGCCTGAAAGTCACCGCCCACGTGGGTGGCAAGAATTACTCGGCATGGTGCACCGCAGCCTACTCGCCCGAGAAACTGAAGCCCACAACAGTTGACCCGAAAGATTTTGACCAGTTCTGGGCCAAAGCCATCGAGGAGGCCCGCTGGACCCAGCTAGAGCCCACCAAGACGCTGCTGTCCGAGCGTTGCACTCAAGAAGTGAACGTCTATCAAGTCTCGTTCCACAACATGCGCTGGGGAAGCCGCACCTATGGCATCCTATGCGAGCCTGTCAAGCCCGGCAGATACCCTGCCCTGCTGCGTGTGCCCGGTGCCGGCGTGCGTCCTTATCAAGGCGACGTCTATACTGCTTCACAAGGTTTCATCACACTCGAAATCGGCATCCACGGCATCGACGTGACCCTGCCGCAGAGCGTGTATGACAACCTGGCTAATGGCGCCCTCAACTGCTATTGGGAATATGGCATGGACGACCGTGACAAGAGTTATTACAAGCGCGTCATCGTGGGTTGCGTGCGTGCCATCGACTACATTGAGCAATACACCGACTGGGACGGCAAGAACCTGGGCGTGACAGGCAGCAGCCAGGGCGGTTTCCTGTCGCTGGCAACGGCCGCACTCGACAAGCGCGTGAGCTGCTACGGCGCTGTGCACTCGGCCCTGTGCGACCACACGGCTTCGCTCCAGGGCGTGGCTTGCGGCTGGCCCCATTATTTCTACTGGATGTCGCCCGAGCAGCGCAAAGCTAGTCAGGACAAGATTGAGACCTCGCGTTATTACGACGGCGTGAACTTCGCCCGCCGCATCACCTGCCCGGGTTGGTTCTCGTTTGGCTACAACGACGACGTGGTGCCACCCACGACCGCCTATGCGACCTACAACGTGGTAACTGCCCCCAAGAAGTTGAGCGTCTATCAGCAGACGGCCCACTTCTGGTACCAGGAACAATGGGACGAATGGCTGCAGTGGCTCATGGATCAATTGAGAGGAAAGTAAAAGCAACTGATCCAGCAACTTAAACATTAGAGTCTCCAGGAATGCGAGATCATCCAATTAACTAAACGACAACAATCATATAACTATTACAATATAATATAATGAGTGGATTCAAGAATAGGATTACCGCATTGCGCAAGCATCACGAGGAGTTACTGAACCGCAAGAATGAGCCCCTCGCCTGGGGCAACGGCATCTACGAGAAATACAAGAATCCCATCATCACCGCCGAGCACACCCCGCTGGAGTGGCGCTATGACTTCAACGAGCAGGACAACCCCTACTTGATGCAGCGCATCATGATGAACGCGACGCTCAATGCGGGCGCCATCAAGTGGCAGGGCAAATATGTAGTCGTTGTGAGGGTGGAAGGTGCCGACCGCAAGTCATTCTTCGCTGTGGCAGAGAGTCCCAACGGCGTGGACAACTTCAGATTCTGGCCCGAGCCCATCACGATGCCCGATGATGCGATTCCCGCCACCAACATCTATGACATGCGCCTCACGGCTCATGAAGACGGCTGGATCTACGGCATCTTCTGCGCGGAACGTCACGATGACACCCGCCCTGGCGACCTGAGTGCAGCCACGGCTACTGCCGCCATTGCCCGCACCCGTGACCTCAAGACCTGGGAACGCCTGCCCGACCTCAAGAGCAAGAGCCAGCAGCGCAACGTGGTGCTTCACCCCGAGTTTGTCAACGGCAAGTATGCCCTCTATACCCGTCCCCAGGACGGCTTCATCGACGCCGGCAGCGGCGGCGGCATCGGCTGGGCACTGGTGGATGATATCACCCATGCCGAAATCGTTGACGAGAAAATCATCAACGCGCGCCACTACCACACCATCATGGAAGTGAAAAACGGCGAGGGCCCCCACCCTATCAAGACACCGCAAGGCTGGCTGCATCTTGCCCACGGTGTGCGCGGCTGCGCCTCAGGACTGCGCTATGTATTATATATGTACATGACAGCACTCGACGATCCCACGCGCGATATTGCACAACCAGGCGGATATTTCCTCGTTCCCGAGGGTGACGAGTACATCGGTGACGTGATGAATGTGGCCTTCTCTAACGGCTGGATTGCCGACGAGGACGGGCGTGTCTTCATCTACTACGCCTCGAGCGACACCCGCCTGCATGTGGCCACCTCGACCATCGACCGCCTGGTGGACTATTGCATGAACACGCCGCAAGACGGCCTGACCACCACGGCCAGCGTCGAGACCATCAAGCGGCTCATCGAGAAGAACCGATCAACCAATCAAGAATAAATAATAACGAATCATCAACCAGGCGACGGATTGAAAACAGCTCCCGTTCCTCACTCCTAATTCCTAAATAACAGAAATGGCAAGTTTAAAAGAAAAAATCGGCTATGCCCTTGGTGATGCGGCAGCCGGTGGCATTACCTGGAAAGTCATGTCAATCGCTTTCCCGTTGTTTTTCACCAACGTCTTTGGCCTCACGGTTGCCGACACGGCAACGCTGATGCTCATCGCCCGCATGTTTGACGTCGTTACCGACCCCTTGATGGGCAGTCTGGCCGACCGCACCCAGTCGCGCTGGGGTACCTATCGTCCCTGGCTCATCTTCGGCGCCATCCCCTTCGGCCTCATATTCGCATTGTTGCTTTACACTCCCGACTTCGGTCCCGTGGGCAAGCGCATCTATGCCTACACGCTCTATCTGCTCATGATGGCCGTTTACACTGCCGTCAACGTGCCTTACGGCTCGCTGCTGGGCGTGATGACCGATGACGACAACGAGAAGAACCAGTTCTCGTCGTTCCGCATGGTAGGCGCCTATGCGATGGGATTTGTCACCCTGCTCTCGTTCCCCTATCTGCAGAAGATGGTGGGCGGCACCGATGCACATCAATATGCCGTGCTGGGCGCTGGCCTGGGATTTGTGGCCACGATCATGACACTGGCCTGCGGTCTGCTGACCAAGGAGCGTCTGAAACCCATTCGTGCCGAGAAGTTCTCCTTCAAGCCTTTTGCCGACCTGTTCAAGAACAAGCCCTGGATTTACCTGACGCTCATCGGCATCTGCACCAACTTCTTCAACGGCTTCCGCTATGCCGTGGCCGGTTACCTGATGGAATACTGCCTGCACGGTGACGTGACCGTGAGCGGATTGATCATCAACTACACGGTATTTATGACCTTTGGCGAGGTGACCTGCATGATCTTTGGCGGTCTGTCGCCCAAGTTTACCCAGTGGATGGGCTCTAAGCGCAAAGCCTTTGCTGTGGCAGCCATCATCTGCATGGTGTTCTCCATCGCCTTCTTCTTTGTGCCGATGGATCCCAAGTACATTTGGGTATTGGTGGGCATCGTTATCCTCACTTCGGTTGGCGTGGGCCTCTATTCCCCGCTGCTGTGGTCGATGTATGCCGACGTGGCCGACTACGCCACCGAGAAGAACGGCACCTCGTCGACCGGCCTCATCTTCTCGTCGGGAACGATGGCACAGAAGTTTGGCACGGCCATCTCGGGTTCGCTGGTTGCCCTGCTGCTGGGCATCGCCGGTTTCATCTCGGGTACCGACCCTGCCACGGGCCAGACGGTGGTAACCATCACCGACGAGGAATCAGTTCGCAACATGGTTTGGGCACTGTTCTCGCTCTTCCCTGCTGCCATTATTATCATCATGCTTTACCTGCTCCATCTCTATCCCATCAAGAAGTAAGATGAACAACGACATCAAGACGCTGAAGGCCGAAGTTCAGGATGTGCTGGAAAACAACATCCTGGACTTCTGGCTATCCAATATGATAGACGAAGAGCACGGCGGTTTCTACGGTCAGATGACCGGCGAGGGCCAGCTCGTCAAGGACGCCGACAAGGGCGGCATCCTCTCGGCCCGCATCCTGTGGGCCTTCTCGGCTGCCTACCGCGTGCTGGGCAAGCCTGAGTACCTGATGGCGGCAACACTCATCAAGGACTACATTATTGAGTATTTCTACGACAACCAGTTCGGCGGCACCTACTGGTCGGTGGACTACCTGGGCAATCCCAAAGATACCAAGAAGCAGTTCTATGCCATCGGGTTCATGATCTATGGCCTGAGCGAATATGCCCGCGCCACCGGCGACCAGCAGGCGCTGGATTATGCCATCAAGTTGTTTGACTGCATCGAGCGACACTCGCTAGACAAGGTGAACAACGGCTATATCGAGGCACAAACGCGCGAATGGAACGAGATTGCCGATATGCGCCTATCGGAACTCGACGCCAACTTCCCCAAGTCGCAGAACACCCATCTACACATCATCGAGCCCTACACCAACCTGTACCGCTGCCTCATGGAATGCGAGGCCAGCACGGTCTCTAGTGACATCGTGGAGCGTGTGGAGAAAGCCCTGCGCAACCTCATCGATATTTTCACCGACAAGATTCTGAATCCCGAGACGCATCATCTGGACCTGTTCTTTGCTATGGACTGGACCCGCGAGGCCGGTGCTCTCGAGAGTTACGGACACGACATCGAGTGCTCATGGCTCATGCACGAAGCGGCACTGGTGCTGGGCGACCAGGCTGTGCTTGACAAAGTGGAACCCATCGTGAAACTCGTGGCAGAAGCCAGCGAGAAAGGCTTGAATGCCGACGGGTCGATGATACACGA
Organism: Muribaculaceae bacterium; assembly: GCA_017449785.1. Classification (GTDB taxonomy): domain Bacteria; phylum Bacteroidota; class Bacteroidia; order Bacteroidales; family Muribaculaceae; genus Sodaliphilus. Next base: position 7,314 of record JAFTFA010000198.1, read on the forward strand.
GGCCAATCTTGACACCGGCCATGTCGATGACGACCGCCACTGGTGGGTACAGGCCGAGACTGTGGTAGGATTTATCAACCTGTATCAGCACTTCGGCGACGAGAGTGCGCTGCACAAGGCGCTGCACTGCTGGCAATACATCAAGGACAACCTCATCGACCGCGAGGGCGGCGAGTGGTACTGGAGTCGCGATGCCCAGGGCAACATCAACCGCCGCGACGACAAGGCGGGCTTCTGGAAATGCCCTTACCACAACTCGCGCATGTGTCTTGAAATCATGGAACGTAATTTTGAACAATAATTTCTAAGATATGGATAACAAAAGATACGGTCACTTTGACGACCAACACCGCGAATATGTCATCACCGACCCACAGACGCCGTGGCCCTGGATCAACTACCTGGGCAACGAGGATTTCTTCTCACTGATTTCCAACACGGCCGGCGGTTATTCCTTCTACAAGGATGCCAAGTTCCGCCGATTGACGCGCTACCGCTACAACGGCGTGCCCATGGACAACGGCGGCCGCTACTTCTACATCAACGATGGCGGCACCGTGTGGAATCCGGGATGGAAACCCTGCAAGACGCCGCTCGACAGCTATGAGTGCCGTCATGGCATGAACTACACCCGCATCACGGGCAGCAAGAACGGTGTCGAGACATCGGTGCTATTCTTTGTGCCCCTGCACACCTGGGCCGAGGTGCAGAAACTCACGCTCACCAACAACAGCAATGAGGTGAAGCGCTTCAAGTTGTTCTCCTTTGCCGAGTGGTGCCTGTGGAATGCAGCGACAGCCATGGTGAACTTCCAGCGCAACTTCTCGACCGGTGAGGTCGAAATCGAGGGCTCGGTGATCTACCACAAGACCGAATACCGCGAACGCCGCAATCACTACGCATTCTACGGTGTGAACGTTCCTATCCAAGGCTTTGACACCGACCGTGAGACGTTCGTCGGCCTCTATAATGAGTTTGCCAATCCTGATGCCGTAATCCAGGGGCGTCCCCTCAACAGCCATGCCCACGGCTGGAGCCCCATCGCATCACATTACATCGAGGTGGAGCTGCAGCCCGGTGAAAGCCGTGACTATATCTTCCTGCTGGGCTATGTCGAGAATGGGCAAGAGGAGAAATTCGTCGCTCCGCAGGTCATCAACAAGACGCAGGCTCAGGCTATGATGGCACGCTTCGACACCAGCGAGAAGGTGGACGCCGCCTTTGCCGAGCTGTGCAACTACTGGGACAACCTGCTCAACATCTACACGGCAAGCACCGGAAACGACAAGCTCGACTGCATGGTCAATATCTGGAACCAATATCAGTGCATGGTCACCTTCTGCATGTCACGCTCGGCCTCTTTCTTTGAGAGCGGCATCGGTCGCGGCATGGGATTCCGCGACAGCAACCAGGACCTCGTGGGCTTTGTACACCTCATCCCCGAGCGTGCCCGTGAACGCATCATCGACATCGCCTCGACGCAGTTCCCCGACGGTGGCTGCTACCATCAGTATCAGCCATTGACCAAGCGCGGCAACAACGACATCGGCGGCGGCTTCAATGATGACCCCTGCTGGCTCATCTTCGGCACCGTGGCCTATATCAAAGAAACGGGTGACTTCTCGATTCTCGACGAGATGGTGCCGTTTGACAACCAACCGGGCACCGAGGTCACGCTGTTTGAGCACCTGCAAGTGTCATTCAACCATGTGGTCAATAACCTGGGGCCGCACGGTCTGCCCCTCATCGGCCGCGCCGACTGGAACGCCCGCCTGAATCTGAACTGCTTCTCCTGGGACCCCAACGAGAGTTTCCAGACCACCGAGAACAAGACCGAGGGCTCACAAGCCGAGTCGGTGATGATTGCCGGTCTGTTTGTCGTGACAGGCAAAGACTACGTCGAGCTCTGCAAGATTATGCCCGACCACATCAAGACAATGCAAAATCTCAAAGCTATCGATTTTGCCGCCGAGGCCGCCCGTGCCCAACTGCACGTCGACGAGATGGTCAATGCCGTTAAGGTACATGGCTGGGACGGTGAATGGTATCTGCGTGCCTATGACTACTATGGCAACAAAATCGGCAGCGACGAGTGCGAGGAAGGCAAAATCTTCATCGAGTCACAGGGCTGGTGCACCATGGCGGGCATCGGCCTGGAAGAAGGACTCGTGGAGCGTTCGCTCGACTCGGTAAAAGAGCGCCTGGAATGTGAACACGGCATCGTGCTCAACAATCCTGCCTTCACCACCTATCATGTCGAGATGGGTGAAATCAGCTCCTATCCCGAAGGCTACAAGGAGAATGCGGGCATTTTCTGCCACAACAATCCCTGGGTCATCATCGGCGAGACGGTGGCTGCCCGCGGCGATGACGCGTGGAACCACTACAAGAAGATTCTGCCCAGCTACGTCGAGGAGGACCGCCAGACGCTGCACAAGGTCGAGCCCTATGTCAACTGCCAGATGGTGGCAGGCAAGGACGCCTATCGTCCCGGTGAGGGCAAGAACTCATGGCTCACCGGCACCGCAGCGTGGATGTGGTACACCGTGTCGGAATTCATTCTTGGCATCAAACCGCACTATGATGGCCTGCACATCGACCCGTGCCTGCCCAAGACAGCGCGCGACTACACGGTGACCAGGCGCTTCCGCGGTGCGGAATATGAAATCCATGTGAGCAACCCCAAGGGCGTGAACAAGGGCGTTGCCCAGATGACAGTTGACGGAATGCCGGTCGAGGGCGCTGTCGTGCCCGCACAACCAGGCAAGCACATTGTCGAGGTCGTCATGGGATAATCTCATAATTGAACAGTTGAACAATATTAACCAAAATATATCATAACGATGAAAAGATTCTCTCTTATCCTTGCAGCGATGATGTTGCTGGGTCACGGCACGATGAGTGCTTGGCAGGGTGACGTTGCTGTGCAAACGCCCAACACCCAGATGGTGCTGCACGCCTATGAGGGCGGCGACCTGCGCATGGGCTACTACGGCAACAAGAGTGCCACACTGCAGCAACTGCGTGACGGTGGTGCCGACCTTAACTTCTCGGCATTGCCTGCATTCGGCACGGTGGACGCCATCCACCTGCCGGCTATTCAGGTGCAGCATGCCGACGGCGACCTGAACCTTGAGCTCAAGGTCACAAGCTATGAAACGAGCAGCGACGACCGCTCGCAACTTCACGTTTTCACGATGACCGACAAACTGCTGCCCTTCACAGTGAAAGTGTTCTATAAGGCCTACAAAAACGTGGACGTGATTGAGACTTGGACTGAAATCTCTCACAAGGAGAAACGCGCCGTCACGCTCAAGCGCTTCGATTCCGGCCACTTGACACTGCGGCAGGGCGACGTGTGGATCAGCCACCTGCACGGCAACTGGGCAGCCGAGGCCGAACCCACGACCGAACCGCTCACCCAAGGCCTGAAGACCATCCGTAATACCGACGGTGCCCGCAACTCGCACTTGGACGCTCCCGAGCTGATGATCTCGCTCGACGGCGAACCGCAGGAGACGACAGGACGCGTCATTGCAGCCATCCTGTGCTGGAGCGGCAACTACGAACTCCGCATCAACACGACAAGCCATCGTCAGCACCAGTTCTACGCCGGTATCGACCCCATGTCGTCAGAATATGTACTCGAGCCCAACGAACAGTTTGAAACTCCGCACCTGGCTCTTGCCTACTCCGAGGACGGCCTGGGAGGTGCCAGCCGCACCATCCATCGCTGGGCACGCACCGAGGGCATGTTCCACCGTGGCATGAAGACGGGCGACATCCTGCTCAACTCGTGGGAGGGCGTCGTGTTTGACATCAAGGAGGAGACCATGATCAACATGATGGACGACATCGCCAAGTTTGGCGGCGAACTGTTCGTGATGGACGATGGCTGGTTTGGCGACAAGTATCCTCGCAACAACGACTCGTCGTCGTTGGGCGACTGGGTGGTTGACAAGCGCAAACTGCCCGGCGGCATCAGCACGCTCACCCAGGCGGCCCGCCAGCGTGGCATCAAGTTCGGCATCTGGATTGAG
>JAFTFA010000199.1 GCA_017449785.1 Muribaculaceae bacterium
AATACCCGTCCCTACCCAGTCGTCGCTCTGTAGCAGATAGAGGATGTTCTCGGCTCCGGCGAAGCCCAGGCCGACACAAGCGGCATAGACGATGCCGTCGAGGCACTCGTCGTAGTAGGAATTCTTGCGCAACAGGAGCCAGAGCATCGTGAGCTTGGCAATCTCCTCGGGCAGGGCTGCGGCAAACAGAGCGGTAGAAACGGCACCCGTAAACGACCCCAGGTCATAGACCATGATGCCCATCATCCCCATGAAGGTGGAAATCAGGAGCGAGACAAATGTGGAGCCCACGCCGTAGAAAAAGGCCTTGTACAGCATGCGTGGCGGCTCAGGGCGCGCCGAGTCCTTGCGGTAGATCCACCAGCCCAGGATGAGGACCGGCAGCAGTGCGGTGACGATGATGAGTATCATATTGTTCTTCTATCGGTTTTTATCAACAGTGGACAAAGGTAATACAAATAAATGACAAACGGCATAAAAAAGTTGCGCCCCGATGAGACGAGAGCCGTCAATTCATCGGGGACGCAACCGTTATCTATTCTCAGCGGGGATGCGCTCGATTACAGAGCGAGACGCAGGCCCACTTCGTTGGAACCCTGGTTGGGGGCATCACCGTTGCGCGAGGTGATGCGGCAATCGCGGCTGATGCTGTACCAGCTGCCACCACGATAGACGCGGCGGGTACCCATCTCGGGGCCGACGGGATCGGTCTGCGGCTCGGCGGGATAAGCGCCATACCAGTCGCTGCACCACTCGGCCACGTTACCGCACATGTCATAGATACCCAGCTCATTGACGCCCTTGGTAGCGACGGCGTGGGTACCATAATCGGGAGTGCCGCTCTGGCAATTGAAGAAGTACCAGGCGACATCGTTGATCTCGTTACTGCCAGAATAAAGCGTGCCCATGGACTTGTTGCCACCGCGGGCAGCAAATTCCCACTCAGCCTCGGTGGGCAGACGGAAGTTCTCGCCCGTCAAGGCATTCAGTCGTGAGATGAAGGCCTGGCAAGCTTCCCAGGTCACCCACTCGACAGGACGCTTGGGATCGTCGGAGAAGTTGCTGGGATTGGTGCCCATCACGGCTTGCCACAACTCCTGGGTCACCTCGGTCTCGGCAATAGAGAAGTTAGAAACGGTCACCTCATGGGCGGGCAGCTCGTCGATGTTGGCATCGCCGGCATAGACGGTCTCATTGTCAACACCCATGGTGAAGGTACCGCCCTCGACCTCAACCATCTGGAACGAAACGCCATTGACGGTGTAGAGGCCGGGGATAACGGGCTCGGGCTCCTCGGGAACCTCGGTATAGTGCTCCATGCGGCCGACGAAGTTGTTGGCAGCCGTCTGCAACTCGCCGAAGTTCTCCTCGAGCACCGAACTGCAATCGAGCACGAGCATAACCAGTGCGCTGTAATAGGAGGTCTCGGGGTCGGGAATACGGCTGGCCGAGAACTCGGTGCTCAGCGTCCAGGCATTCAGGTCTTCAACCCAATACCACTCCTGGATCTTGTCTTTCTCGATATGCTCCTCGCTGTCCAGCTGTACGCCGTCGAACAGCAGCGAGACGAACATGCCGTCAACACTCGATGCGGCGACACTGTCGCCAGCGTTGCAAGTCATGCCCGAGTAGATGATGTCGGTCAAGCTGCGGGTCTTGAGCGAGAAGGTGCCCTCGATGTAAACCTGGGAGTCGTTGACGGTCTCCTCGGTAACATCGTCGAGCGTGAAGCGGATGCGGGTGCCCGTTCCCACGCCGGGGAAGACGAGGGTCAGGTCCTCATACATGTTGTGGGTCGTCAGCTCATCGGCAATCGTGTTGAAGCTGGCATCAACGTCGGCCATCGTGCTGACCTCCATCACATTGGCACTATCACTAGCCAGTGAATAGAGGTTGGAACGGAACTGGTTCTCGTCCTTGACGGTGGGATTGAGCAGGCCGACGGAATAGGCCTTGATCGAGCGGCCATAGATGCGCTCATTGAGGATGCGGCTCTGGATGGAGGCAGCATACTCGGCCTCGGTGTCAAACTTGTCGGTCATCATCAGCGAACCCTGGTCGAGACCCTCGGTAAAGGTAATGAGGGCGACATTGCGCAGGTTCACGGGATAGTCGGCGGCATTGAGGGCGTTGAGCGCCTGGTCCACCGAGTAGTACATCAAGCGGCCGGGCTGAGTGTTCATGCCGGCGACAAAGCCGTTGAATGCATCCACAGTCGTGGAGTCGAGGCGGCTAATCCCCATGGTTGCGAGGTTCTGGTTATAACCGATAATGCCCATGTACATGCCGACCTCGGCCGAAGGTTTCACCGGCCCGGTGAGGATGAGGTCAATCAGGTAGTTGATGTCGGCGATATTGATGTCACCGTCCTGGTTCACGTCACACTTGCTGTTGTGCTGCGGACTGAGGATGTCATCAATCACCACATTGACGTCGGCGATATTGACATCACCGTCGGCATTCACGTCTCCCTCGACATTGCTTGAGTATTGACGGGGACCCGCCACTGCCACAGCAATCGAGAGGAGAATTAACGAAAAAAGAGTAGTTAATCTCATCATATTAAATCAAAATTTTTAAGTTATTATTCCATCGCTATCCATTCCCATGAGGGAACATTCATTTCAACTTACAAAATTACACCTAAATTATTCAAGAAACAAGTTTTTACCCCACATAATTTATTAACAGTAAGATGATTTAAACAAAAAATGCCCCCCTTATCACAAAACACGGCCCACACGAGGCAAATCGCCATCTGGTCAACATGGGGCAAGAGAGAATGGGGCGGGGAGCGGTCATGTGCGATATTTTGTGTACTTTTGCAGGCTCAAAACACAGTATTCACGCTAAAAGTCGAGTTACAAATGGTATCTACTATACATCTCATAGGGGTAATGCTGACCGTCGCGCTGCTGTTGACCGTCAGCTGGTTGTCAGGGCGCAAGGTCAAAGACGCTCACAGTTTCACCACTGGCGGCACGAGCGGCAGCTGGATGGTGTGCGGTGCCCTGCTGGGTACCCTGGCCGGCGGGCAGAGCACCATCGGGACGGCGCAACTGGCCTTCTGCTACGGCGTGTCGGCATGGTGGTTCACCATCGGGGCCGGACTGGGCTCACTTGTGCTGGGACTGCTCTATGCAGGGCCGCTGCGACGCAGCGGGTGCTCGACGCTGCTCGAGGTCGTCAGCCGCGAGTACGGCCACAAGGCCGAGACGGTAGGCTCATTGCTTTTCCTCATCGGCATCTTCATCAGCATCATGTCACAGGTGTTGTCCTCGTCGGCGATGATCGGCAGCCTGTTCGGCATCTCCACGGTTTGGGCCAGCCTGGCAGGCGCGGTGCTGATCATGCTGCTGGTGCTCTTTGGCGGCATACGCAGTGCAGGCGTGGGCGGCATTATCAAGTTGATACTGCTCTACCTGAGCTCGGTGGCGGCGGGTGCCGTCGTGTGGCACATCGCGGGCGGCCTGACGGGCCTGCGCGACGGAGTGGACACGATCTACCAGTCCCCCACCCTCGCCTCGATGAACGGCCTGACCGATGCCGAGAGCATCCATCACCGCTACGGCAGCCCGTTTGCCCGCGGCGTGTTCAAGGACCTGGGCGGCTGTCTGTCGCTCGTGCTGGGCGTTGTCTGCACCCAGAGCTATGCCCAGTGCATCTGGTCGGCGGCTAGCACACCCAAGGCCCGTCGCGGTGCCCTGCTGTGCTCCTTGTTCATGCCCATCATCGGCGCAGCGTGCACGCTGGTGGGTATCTACATGCGCGGCCACTATGTCACCCTCGACGAGCTCCACGGACTGGAAAGCGCCGGAGAGGCCCTGCCAGCCGGACTAGGTGTCATCGAGAACTCGGCCCAGGCATTTCCCGCCTTCATCCTCAAGCACTTGCCAGCTTGGCTGGGCGGCTTGATGCTGGGAACGATGCTCATCAACATCCTGGGATGCGGCAGCGGCCTGTCGCTGGGTGCGGCGACGATACTGGTGCGTGACGTGTATGGCAATTTCAAGCGTCGCATGGGCATGACCTCATCGCCCTTGTCACAACTGGCCCAGACACGGCTGTCTATCGTGGGCATCCTCGCGCTGGCCTTTGCCGCGGCCATCACCTTCCACGGCACGTTTATCAACGACCTGGGCTTCCTGTCGCTGGGACTGCGCGCCGTGGCCATCCTGCTGCCGTTGTGCTTCGCCTTGTGGATGCCTGGCCGCTTCAAGTCCAGCCGCGTGCTGCTGTCAATGCCCGTGGGCGTAGCCGCCATGCTGGCAGCCAATTTCGCCTCTCTGCCGGGCGATGCCGTCTATTACGGCCTGGGCGCCGTCCTGCTCATCATCCTGACGGGCTACAAGAGAACGGCCTGACGCCGATACCACTCGGCAAACATGCCGGCAACCATACCAGAAGGTGCACACAAGCGCCCGTCGCGCATGTGGTCACAACAGATAATAAGACTACTTGTGGAAATCACTCTATCGAGTGAAAATGTATCATCTAGGCGTCGGCAAAGACACGGCCGTCGTCGAGGGTAATCTGCAGCTTGGCGTACTCGCTGTGGAAATCATGTTGCAGGCGGTCGAGATAGCGGGCGCTCTCCCACTTGCACATGGGCAGGTCGTGGAGCAGGTAGTTGCCGCAGCTCTGCGGTTCGGTGGCAGGCACCTTGTCCTGGGTGAGTATCCACTTGAGGCACTCGATGGTCAAGCGGCGCATGTCTTCAACGGTGTATTGCCCCGTCATGATGACATACATCCCCGTGAGGCACCCCATGGGCCCCACATAGACCACATCCTCTTTCACCTCGCTGTTGCGGAACCAGGTGGCCATGAGGTGCTCCAGACTGTGCATCGCCGCCGGAGCAACGGCGGGCTCCTGATTGGGTTCGGTGATGCGCAGGTCATAGGTAGTAAAACCTTTATCCTCGCGTGAAATGTAGATGCCCGGTTTCAAGCGGGTGTGATCGATTGTGAAACTTTGTATGACTTCCATATTATAAAGGTTATAAACATGAATCGGCGACCCAGGGACCGAGACCGGTTCATTCCAATCCCGCCATCCTCTTGTCGTCATCCATCAATGATGATGATGATGTATCTCGTATTTGCCTCAAAAGTACGAATTCCCGCTGGATTGACAAAATAATCGCCCGAGGAAATGCACTTCGAGAGCGAGAATCATGCAGCGGGAACCATGCAAGAACAGCCACATCTTGAGGAATAACGATGAAACCTGCATCCGTCATCGGTGCATGGAGCGATTATCGCACTGGTTTTTCACATATTTTAGGGAGAAAAGGTTGTGGGGGTCGAGAAATGGGTGTATCTTTGACATTTGGTTTGCAAACCAACCATTTTCAGTAATTCAACAGAAGAAAACCAAACAATATCGACCACATGACCGATAAAATCACCAAGATTGTGCTCACTGGTGGCCCCTGCGCCGGCAAGACGACGGCAATGGCAAGAATCATCGAGCACTTCAGCGGCCTGGGATTCCAGGTGTTTGCCATTCCCGAGGTGCCCACGATGTTCAGCAGCGCGGGCGTGAACTACTTGACACAGAACAAGGCACTCTTCTTTGAGGCCGAGAAATCGACGCTCAACATCCAGCTGGCCCTGGAGGACCACTTCGCCAAGATGGCCGCCGAGTGCAGCAAGCCCGTGCTCATCGTGTGTGACCGCGGCACGATGGACATCAGTGCCTATGTCTCGCCCGAGATTTGGGAAGCGCTGACCGAGGAGATGGGCACCAACACCGTGAAGCTCCGCGACGCCCGCTATGAGGCCATCCTGCACATGGTGACCGCTGCCGCCGGTGCCGAGCAGTTCTATACCAACGAGAACAACAAGTTCCGCAGCGAGGACGTGGAGCTGGCCCGCGAGCTCGACCGCAAGGTGTTGAGCGCCTGGACGGGACATCCCCACCTGAGGGTGATCGGCAACCACATGGACTTTGACGACAAGCTGCGCCAGGTATTGAACGAGATCTCGACCGTGCTGGGCGTGCCCAGCCCCATCGAGCAGGAGCGCAAGTATATTGTCAAGGTAACGGGAGACATCCCCGACTTTACCGAGAGCGAAATCACCCAGACCTACCTGCTGAGCGAACCGGGTACCGAGATGCGCGTGCGCAAGCGCGGCTGGCAGGGCAGCTATGTCTATTTCCAGACGATCAAGAAGACCGTCAGCAGCGACAAGACCATCGAGACCGAGCGCCGCATTACCGCCCAGCAGTATGTTGACCTGTTGCAACTGGCCGACCCCAACCGCAATGCCATCAGCAAGATGCGCAAGTGCTTCGTGTGGAAGAACCACTACTTCGAGATCGACACCTACATCGAGCCCAAGCTGGGCATGCAGATTCTGGAGCTCGAAGGCATCAAGGAGGGCGATGAGGTGGAAATGCCGCCCTTCATCGAGGTGGTCGAGGACATCACCGGCAACGAGAAGTACTACAACTACCAGCTCTCGCTCAGGTAACCTGTTTACGGGCCGATGGCCCGCAATACTGGACGGGACACAACGAGGAAAAGCGGGCCTTGCCCGCTTTTCCTCGTTGTGCTATATGTGTCCTGGCCGGGGTTTAGTTGGCCTTATACTTGTTGATGTCAACGAGTTTGATGTCAAAGACAAGGGTACTGTAGGGACGCAGGTCGTCACTCATCTTGCTCGATCCATAACCCTGGTGATAGGGCACGATGACGGTGCAGCTATCCCCCACATGCATGTGGGTCAAAGCAATCATCCAGCCCTCCACGCTGGAATTGACCACCGAGCGAAAGACGCTATCGGCAGGCGAGGTCATGTAGTAGGACGAGTCCACGGGCGTGCCGTCATACAGGCTCAGGTGATACTTGACATCGACGGTCGAGGTGATCAACGGCTTGAGGTTGCCACGGGTCAACATGGTGTCGTTGTGCCAGCGGATGAGGGTCGTTGCCGAGGGGTCCCACGATGCGACAAGACGGGTGTACTGTCCCGACGCCTCCTGCCGCTGGTACCAGGCATCATTGGCCTCGCGCCAGTCCTTGTACTCGTCCTCGATGGTCTTGCCCAGGCATGAGTCAAGCATCGTAATGGCCACGACTGCCATGATGACGGAATAGAAAAACTTCTTCATAGTCTTTAAGTTGTAAGTTTTAAGTTTTAAGTTGTAAGTTATGAGCCATAAACCTTACAACAGACTAACTATTTTACATCAACTTGCGCAGCACGTTGTTCAGGCTGCACTCGCGGGCGAGGATGGCGGGCAGGTCGGCGATGGCGACGCGCTCCTGCTGCATGGTGTCGCGGTCACGCAGGGTGACAGTATTGTCCTCCAGCGTCTGGCCATCGACGGTGATGCAATAGGGGGTGCCGATGGCATCCTGGCGACGATAGCGCTTGCCCACGGTGTCCTTGTCCTCGTAGTGGCAAGCGAAATCAAACTTCAACATGTTCATGATCTCGTGGGCCTTCTCGGGCATGCCGTCCTTGCGCACGAGCGGCAGGATGGCGCACTTGATGGGAGCCAATGCCTTGGGCAGGTGGAGCACCACGCGGGTGTCGCCGCCCTCGAGCTGCTGTTCCTCATAGCTGGAGCACATCACCGAGAGGAACATGCGGTCCACGCCGATCGAGGTCTCGATGACGTAGGGGGTGTAGCTCTCATTCAGCTCGGCATCAAAGTACTGGATCTTCTTGCCCGAGAACTTGGCGTGCTGGCTCAGGTCAAAGTCGGTGCGGCTGTGGATACCCTCTACCTCCTTGAAGCCGAACGGCATGCGGAACTCAATGTCGGTGGCAGCGTTGGCATAGTGGGCCAGCTTCTCGTGGTCGTGGAAGCGGTACTTCTCGTCGCCCAGGCCGAGGGCCTTGTGCCAGCGCAGGCGCTGCTCACGCCAGTAGTCAAACCACTTCAACTCCTCGCCGGGACGTACAAAGAATTGCATCTCCATCTGCTCAAACTCGCGCATGCGGAAGATGAACTGACGGGCCACGATCTCGTTGCGGAAGGCCTTGCCGATCTGCGCGATACCGAAGGGGATGCGCATGCGGCCGGTCTTCTGGACATTCAGGAAGTTGACAAAGATGCCCTGGGCCGTCTCGGGACGCAGATAGACGTCCATCGTCGAGTCGGCACTGCTGCCCATCTGGGTCTTGAACATGAGGTTGAACTGGCGCACGTCGGTCCAGTTCTTGGTGCCGCTGACGGGATCGACGATTTCATAATCGACGATAATCTGCTTCAACTCGGCCAGGTCGTTGTCGTTCATCGCCTTCTCGTAGCGGGCATGCAGCTCGTCGCGCTTCTTCTGGTTCTCGAGCACGCGGGGATTGGTCTGGCGGAACATGGCCTCGTCGAACTTGTCGCCGAAGCGCTTGGCAGCCTTCTCACACTCCTTGTTGATCTTCTCCTCGATCTTGGCAATCTCGTCCTCGATGAGCACGTCGGCGCGATAGCGCTTCTTGCTGTCGCGGTTGTCGATCAAGGGATCGTTGAACGCGTCCACATGGCCCGAAGCCTTCCAGATCGTGGGGTGCATGAAGATGGCGCTGTCGATGCCGACGATGTTCTCGTGCAGCAGCGTCATGGCCTCCCACCAGTAGCGCTTGATATTATTCTTGAGCTCGACGCCATTCTGGGCATAGTCATAGACTGCTCCCAGGCCGTCATAGATTTCACTTGAGGGGAACACAAAGCCATATTCCTTGGCGTGCGACACGATTTTCTTGAAAACGTCTTCCTGTTTTGCCATTGTAATAATGTTGTAGTTGTATTGTTAGGTTGATAATATTCTTGTAATCAAACTGCAAAGGTAGTGAAAATCCCTCAATGCCACAACATCTCGCGGGATATTAATAAGACAACCGCAACAAAATCATCTTAGAAAAACCAATTCCATGTGGTTCAGAACTGGGAGTAGAGGAAAGGCTGGACAGTGGCGCTGGCGAACTGGAGGACGAGCTGGATGAGGAAAATGAAGATGACCAACTTGACGGCCCAGTGGGCGGCGATGAAGCGGTCACGCAGCTTGTCCCACACGGTCACGGGCACAAAGTGCAGGCCGAAGATGATGGCCAGCATGATGCACCAAGTGCTGCGGCGCGCAATGAACACGGGCAGATAGGCCCACTCAAAGTCGGTGAAAATGCCGCTGATGACCTGACCTGCAGCCTGGAACGTGTTGGCACGGAAGAAAATCCACAAGAAGGCCACAAAGGAGAACGTGAGCAGCCACGAGACAAAGCGTGTCGCCCGCGTGCTCTCGATCGTGTCGAGCCACGGCTTGCACAACTTGTGGACACACAGGGCGATGCCGTGACCGGCACCCCACACGACAAAGGTCCAAGCTGCACCATGCCACAGGCCACCCAGCAACATGGTCACCATGAGGTTGATGTGCTGGCGCACCTTGCCCCGGCGGTTGCCGCCCATGGGGATATAGACATAGTCGCGCAGCCAGGTGGACAACGTGATGTGCCAGCGGTGCCAGAACTCGGTGACGTTCAATGAACGATATGGGTAATTGAAGTTGATGCCCAGGTTGAACCCCATGATGCTGCTCAAGCCGATGGCCATGTCGCTGTAGCCCGAGAAGTCACAATAGATCTGCATTGTGAAGCCCAGCACTGCCATCAACAGCTCGAATCCTGTGTAGCCCGACGGGTTGCCGAAGGCGATGTTGTTATATTGCGCGATATAGTCGGCAAAGACCGCCTTCTTCAAGATTCCCAGCATGACGAGCCACAGTCCGCCGTAGATCATCTCGCGCGTGGCGGGCTTGTTCTGCTGCACCTGGGGGTTGAAATCACACGAGCGGACGATGGGACCCGCCACCAGGCAGGGGAAATAGGACAGGAAGAACAGATGATCGAGATAATCATCGACGGGCTGTATCTTGCCCCGATAGACATCCACCACATAGCTGATGGTGCGGAAGGTATAGAACGAGATGCCCACCGGCAGAATGAGGTCCATCGGCTGGAAATTGCCCCCGATGAGGGCCTCGAGGTTGAACATCACGAAGTTGCCATACTTGAAGAACAGCAGGATGCCCAACGAGAACACCAGCGAGACAGTCAAGGCGATGCGCCGCTCGGTGCGGTTCTTGCTGGACTCGATGAACTGCGCCACCCACCAGTCGAACACCGAGGTCGCCACCAGCAACAGGAAGAACAGTCCACTTGACTTGTAGAAGAAGTAGAGACTGAAGGCGATGACAAAAATCATCATCTGCTTGCGGCGGGACTTGAGCATGGCATATACCGGCAGGAACAGCAGGAACAGCACCCAGAACAGTCCACTGGTAAAGAGCATCGGCTCCTCACGGTTGAACGTGAGCAGCGACAGCAGTTGAGACATATCGATCGAATTGAGTATCATGGCATTATACTGGAGGTTGATAGACAACAATGTGTGAAGCACGGCCGATGCCCTCGCCGGGATTCTCCAAGCGGATGGGATAAGCGCCCTCGCTGCCCAGCCACTTGACGACACGGTCCATCCACTGATGGGCCGACGAGCGCGTGGGATGGGCACCGTCACGGCTGCGGTCAAAGTGGTCGTTGGCGCTCAGGTAGAAGCAGCCCTCATCCACTTCCTGCTCCAGCATGTCATTGATGCCGGTGTCCTTATCCCAGTTGGGCGGGCCGATCCACACATAGGGGATATTGCCAATCTCGGCAAGCATCTTCTTGAGGTGTGGACGTCGCGCACGCTTGATGTCGGGGACATACAACTCATTGGCACCCAGGCAGACAAAGATGTAGTTAGGGTGATACTTGTTAATGAGTTCGGTCAAGCGGCCCGACTGACCCCAGCACAGGGTGGAGCTGCTGTACCAGATGACCTCGACCAGCGTGTGACCGTTCTTGTCACAGTAGGCTGCCAGGCGCGGTGCCAGGCCCTCGAGCATCGAGTCACCGATGAAGAGGATATTCTTGGCCGTCGTGTCCACGGGGGCTCGCCACCCCTTGGGATGATGTCCATCGGGCAGTCGCCCATCGGCATCCAGGGTATCAGCATCAACGACACGGCGCTTCTTCATCTGTGCGCCCATGTCGCTTGCAAACAAGGCCGTCTTTATTTCCAGCCCGCCAACACTGAAACCGTCCTGCCAGAACGACAAGAACACAAAGAACACTAGTGCAGCCAGCAACAGGGTCCAGAGTCCCCAATATGGTTTATTCATTCAGTTTCTAAATCGTGAGTGTTTTGGTCATGCAGGGGGACGGTTCCCCTGCATGAGAGTTAATGATTCCGGTACCGAGGAACCGTCCCTCCAGGTACCGAAAAAACGGGTATTGTTACTTGAGCAGCTCGATACCCAGGCCGGGACGGTCGTGGAGGGTGATCTTGCCGTTCTCGACGGTCATGCCGGTAAAGCGGTCGTTGGCGATGAGCAGGTTGCCATCCAGGTCGGCATAGTCCACGACAGGCGACAGGTTGGCGGCGGCAGTAACGGCACATGAGGTCTCGGTCATGCAGCCGATCATCACCTTCATGTCAAGGGCGCGGGCCAGGGTGACCATCTTGTGGGCCTCGTGCAGGCCGGTGCTCTTCATCAACTTGATGTTGATGCCGTCATACACGCCCTTGAACCTGACGATGTCGGGCAGGCGCTGGAAAGCCTCGTCGGCGATAATGGGCAGCGGCGAGCGCTCGCGCAGCCATGCCGTCTCGTCGATCCACTCCTTGTCGAAGGGCTGCTCGACAAACAGGCAGTTGCGCTCCTTGAGCCAGTGACACATCTCCAGGGCATACTCCTTGTCGTTCCATCCCTGGTTGCAATCGACACAGATGGGCACGTCGGGCATCATCTCGCGGATGATGTCGATGGTCTCCTGGTCATGGTCTAGTCCCATCTTGACCTTGATGAGCTTGTAGGGCCGGGCCTCTTCCACCTTCTGGCGGACGACCTCGGGGGTGTCGATGCCGATGGTGAAGCTCGTGACGGGAGTCTTCTCGGGATTATAGCCCCAGATCTTGTACCAGGGCTGGCCCATAATCTTGCCCAGCAGGTCATGCAGGGCGATGTCGATGCTGGCCTTGGCCGCACGGTTGTTTGCGTCCACATGGTCAACATAGTCCAGGATATCCTCGATGCAGAAGGGGTCCTTGAACTGCTCCAGGTCGAGTTTGCCGAGGAACGCGGTCACGCTCTCGACACTCTCGCCCAGATAGGGCGGCATCGAAGCCTCGCCGTAGCCCGTAATGCCCTCATACTCGAGCTTGACCTGCACGTCGGGCGTGGTGGTGCGGCTGTAACGTGCCAGATTGAAGGCGTGGCGCAACTTGAGCTCGTAGGGGAAGAACGAGAGCTTCAGTTTCCCGGTCTTAGGCACCTGATTGACACGGGGCACCGCACCCTTGCGGCGGGCCTTCTTGGTAACACGCTCCACGGCGTCGATCGACACGGGCGATGCAGCAGCAATCGCTGTCAGTCCCATTCCTGCAATAAATTTTCTACGATCCATATATTCTTGAGTTTTAAAGTGGGTTACAATCTTCTTAATTATTAGCGACCTTATGGACTTTAAGGTCATTAGGGTCTTTAGGGACTATTCTAGAAGTACCAGGGGTGGTTCTTGAGGGCGACGATGCCACGGGTGCCCACCATGCCCTTGATGCGGCTGGCACTCAAGGGAGAATACAGGTAGGGATAATCACTGGCCTTGGGATCCAGGCTGTTGATCTTGACCTGACCCGAGCAATGAATGTACTTGCCGTCGCGCAGGTAGAGTCCCACATGAGTCACGCGTCCCGTCTTCTCGTTGCCGAAGAACAACAGGTCACCCGTCTCGTACTGGTGCCAATCGGTACCCTTCTTCATAATCTTGCCCGTGAGGGCCTGCTGTGAAGCGTCACGCTGCAGGATGATACCGTTGCTCAGGTAGCTGACCTTGGTCAGACCCGAGCAATCGGTGACCTTGGTAGAAGTGCCGCCCCACAGGTAGCTGGAGCCCATCATGCGGCGTGCGGTCTTTTCTATCTGGGCGGCGCTGAAGCCCTGCTGACTCCACTGCGACAACTCGGCGACATCGACAGCATCGACCCAGCCCACTCTGCCGTCGGGCGTGGCCAGCTTGAGCCATCGGCCTGATTCAGCCTTGAGTTCCAGGATATTGCCCATTACCAAGTCGCTCACGGTCTCATCGCCGTGGGCCTCGGTGACAAGGCGCGAGTCATAGCTGGTGACGATGTAGCGCTTAGCCTTGCGCCAAGCCTTCATCTGGGTCTCGGTCTTGAAGGCCAATGAGCTCTCGGGGACATAGGCGATGTAGTCGTCGGCCATCTGCACCCTGTACCAGTCATCGCACTTCTCCAGCACCTTGACGGGAGCGCCCATGATGCCCTGGGTAGCGACTTCGGCACTGTGCTTGGGCTCGGTGCGCAGTGTGGCGATGCTCAGCTTGACCAACGCCCACTTGCGGGCAGCAGGAATGCCGTCCTCGAGGACGGTGATCTTGTCGGTATAGCCGCTGTAGCCGTTCTTGATCATGGCGGCCTGGATAGCCTTCTTCTGGGCCTGGGTGCCCACGGTGCCCGTCAGCACCCACTTGCCGGCCTGCTGCTTGGCATTGACGTCCCAGACGGCCGTGCGCTTGTCGGCGGCAATGCGCTGCTTGAGCTGGGTGAGGGCCTCGACAGGCGTTACCGCCGTGGCGGCAAGGCTTGTCACAGCCAGTACCAGCGCTATGATTATTGACTTGATGTTCATTTCTTGATCGGAATTATTGAATTAACTTTCAGATGGCTGTCCCACTTGTCATAGAACAGGTTGCCCTTTCTCCACTCGACCTCGCCGGGCTGGAAATCGACCGTCTCGCTGCGGATGTAGGTCTTGGCGGGTGACAGCACGTCGCCCACGCCCTCGTTGCTGGCCATGCGGTAGAGGTCAATGCCCGTGGCATAGTAGTCGTTCAACGCGGTGCCCACGGCGCTGCGGCCGAATGACGGGTCGGTGGGAACCCAGCCGATGCCCTCAAAGTAGGTCTCGGCCCAGTCGTGGTAGTTGATCTCGTCGGGGTGCAGCATCCAGCCGCTCTCCCATCGCGCGGGAATACCCAGCGAGCGCACCAGCGTAATGTAGAGCAGAGCCACCTGGCCGCAGTCGCCGTGGTTATTTTCCAGGACATACTGGGGGATATTGGCCAGGGTGCTGTATTCGCGGGCGCCGGCCCAGGGCAGGTTGTAGCCGATCCACTCATAGACCTTGGCGGCCTGCAGCACGGGATTGGTCTCGTTACCCACGATCTTGCGGGCCAGGGCGCGCATGTCGTCGGTGATGATGACGTGGCGCGGCTCGTCGCCCGTGTAGCGCTTGTACACCTCACTGTTCTTGTCGTAAGGCTCCAGCATGGCGATGAGGTCCTGCTGGCTGTAGTGGCGCTCGCCCACATCATAGGAGAAGGTGTACTCAAAGTGAGTCGGCTTGCCCTTCACGGCCACAGCCTCCATATAGACCGTGTGGTGCTTGCTGCCCTGGCTGAAGGTCACCTTGCGGTTGCTGCTCTCGAGGCGGATGTTCTTCTGCCGCAGGTTCTCATAGGGGAACGGCATCCACACGCGCAACGTCTCGCCGGCAGGCACGGCATCGGCATCGACGTCGAGGGTGAAGGTGATGTTCACGCGACGCCAGTCACGCACGCCGTTGGCATCGGCCGGGGTGTGCATCGCCTCCAGGTAATACTTGCGGCGGGTGAGAAACGACTCGTGGTTGTCGGCGGCGTTCTGGGCAGCAAATTCCTTTCCCAGCAGCCACAGGTTGCCCACGCTCTTGCGGAACCACATCTCCTTGCCATCGATTTTCATCACCTCGAGGGCACGGGTGTCCTTCCAGTGCTGGATCTGGGCATCGGTAGCCTCGGGCATCTTCTCTCGGATTTTCTTGACGCCCTCCTCGGGGGTGATACGGAAGTCGGTGCGGATGCGCTGCATGATGGTGCGCAGCGAGTCGATGCGCACGGCATCGGCCACACGCACCTTCTTGGGCAGTGACTTCATCACTTTCTCGGCACGGGCAAACTCGCCCTGTGCAATCAATTCATCGACCTGTCCCTGCCAGTCGGGAGCAGCCATGCCTGTCAATGCCAATGCACTGACAGCCAATGCAAGCAGTCTCTTTTTACCTTTCATTACCCTTGATTTTTTTTGATTTAACTGACAAATTTACTGCCATTATTTCATATATACTCTGAATTGTCCAAAAATAGTTATCAACAACCGCCCTACAGAGGTCCGCTTAGCAGGGGAACTCGAGCAGGAAGGTCGTCTGGAAGCCACTGCGGGGATGGTCGAGCAGCGACATCATGCCGCCCTGGATGGTGAGCAGGCGGCGACTCAGCGACAGGCCGATGCCGTTGCCCTTGCGCTTGGTCGTGAAAAAGGGGATGAAGATCGAGGAACGGGCATCGGGGGGGATCATCTCGCCGTCGTTGCTGATGTAGAGCAACACCCTGCCGTCCTGACCGCGCTCGCAATCCAGTCCCATGGTGCGGGTGCCCGCCTCGATGGCGTTCTTGACAAGGTTGATGAGAATCTGGCGCAGCAGGTTGGGGTCAGTCTTGATGATGATGCCCGGTGACAGGGTGCTCTTCCATGTCACTTCCTGGTAGAGCTGCATGGCGTCGGCAGCGACCGAGGCCAGGTCCACCTCACGCGGAACGGGCTTCTGCAAGGCAGAATACTTGCGATAACCGTCCACAAAGGAGTTGAGATGCACCACCGTGTTGTGGATGGCGTTGATGCCCTCCTCGAGGTCGGAATTCTTGACCGCCGGGTGGTGGAGCATCGACTGGCTGATGCTGGCGATGGGGGCCGTGGCATTCATGATCTCGTGGGTGAGCACGCGGGTGAGTTTCTCCCACGATTCCACCTCGCCCAGGTTGACCTGCTCGCGGATGTGCTCGCCCAGCTGGTTGAGCGTCTCCTGCAAGGCCCGCTCGCCGCTGAACATGTGCTTGGTGGGCAGCTGGAAGGTGAGGTCGTGGTTGCGGATGGCCTCCTGCATGATGTGGGCACGCCTGACGAGCGACCGCTGATGCTGCCAGAACCAGAGTCCCAACAGCAACACCACCGCGGCAGCGATGCCGATGACTGTCCACACGCTGATCGTCATTGCAATTTCTTCATCTTGTTATACAGGGTCTGGCGGGTGATGCCCAGCACCTCGGCCGCCTTGGTCAGGTTGCCGTGGTAGCGGTCGATGGCGCGGCGGATGTGTTCGGCCTCGAGTTCGTCGAGCGTCGCCACCTCGTCGGCAGCATCGTGCACGTCCTTCAACTTTCGCACCAATTCATCGTTGTCCCAAGGCTTGGTGATGAAGTCGGCCGCACCGCGCTTGAGGCCGCGCACGGCCAGCGACACGTCGGCATAGGCTGTGATGAGCACCACGGGAATCTCGGGGTGGTGCTTGCGTATCGCCTGCAGCCACAACAAGCCGTCCTGGCCGCTGTTCACGCCAAGGGTGAAGTTCATGTCGAGCAGGATAATGTTGACGTCTTCCTGTTCAAGCAACGAGATGACACTCTCGGGTGAAGTGAGCGTCATCACTTTCTCAAATGTGCCAGCCAGGCAATACTTCAGCGCGGTGAGTATCGCCTCGTTGTCATCGATGACCAATATCGTTCCGTAATTCTGCATAGTGGCAGCGAAGTTACAACCAATTCTCGAGAAAGCCAACAAAAAGCGGCAAAAAGTGACCCCACACCGCATAACTGTCGCCGGTAAGCTCTTCGCCTGATGCCCGGCAGGCCGAACTGTCTAAAAATTAGACGCAACAGCGTAAAAAATTTAGACAATCATCCATTTTCAGCAAGGATTATTTGACCAGCCTTCACGGGACGCAGTAATTTTGCTTCAAGAACAAGAGTTACATGTATAAAATTACCTGATCATTTAAAATCTAAACATTTTTTGAATTATGAAACATTTAATCTTTTCCCTACTATGTGTCGGCGTGTGCCTGAGCGGCATGGCCTCCACACCGCGCGACAAGGGCATTGCCAGCGCCAAGATGAAAAATATCAAGTCTGAACTGTCGGCCAAGAAGATTGAACCGAGCAACCTCAGGCGCATCAACCTGCCTGAATTCAGAATGCTCAGCGGCAGCGTCCTGCAGCCCCATCAGTTCTCCGGCCAAGAGAGAATCAGCCTGGAGAATATCTATGCCAACAATGGTGCCCGCGCCAACAGGGCTCCCCGCCGCCTGTCCAACGATGACATCGCTGCCAACAGTTATCTGGACTTCCGCTACGTCTGGAAGATGAGCGACGAGAGCACCGGCCTGGAATGGAGCGACTATCACTTCCGCGGGATGGAGGGCGTTTACTGGACGAACTATGGCGACCAGTTGTATTGCGCCGGCCTGTACTGGAACGAGTTGAGCGGCTCGACCACCTATCTGCCCGTCGATATCGACTACAACACCGGCGACGTGGCACTCTACACGGGCATGATTCTCGAGGACGACACCATCGAGGGCACCTTTAGCGCCCACACGAGGAGCAAGGTCGATACCGTCAACTATACATTCATTGTCGATGCCGACTGGTTCAATGGCGCGAGCGATGACTTCTCGCCGATTCCCGGCAGGCTCTATGACGACGGCTCTATCGAGTTCAGCAACGATGCGGCCTATGTCGTCAGCGGCTACCGCGTGCTGAATTCCTATAGCCGCAGCGGCAATGCCGCCATCGGTTACAGGTACAACTTGACGTCGAGCGACACGACCTACTTTGCCGACTTCTACATGGGCACCCAGCTCATCGTCCCCAATGCCCTGCACAGTTATGACATCGACAACGGCACCGAGACCCGACATGTACTCGATGATGCCTTCATGTATCAGCCCGACGCCAGCACGGTGGTAGTGTTCAACCTCTGCGGCCTGGGTATGCCGGGAGTCACGCTGCACCTCAACAGCGACGGCACGATGCAGTTCCCGCTGATGGATTACCCCATCGGCGAAATCAGTCCCGGCGAACGTGATTATTATGCCGATTTCTACGGGCAAGAATACACGTGGGACGACACCCGCTGGTTCTGGCCCATTGCCCTTGACGAGAACTATGAGATGACCGCCGACACCGAGATCATCGGCAATGTAGATTCCGAGTCCTTGACATGGGGAGCGATGGAATTCTATCTGCCGGGCATTATACGCGTCAGTGACGGCGCAAATGTCGCCATCGTCTCCTATCCGATGATCAACAACATGCTGGCATTTACCGACGGCAGCCAGTTTGTCCTTCCCGTCACCGTTATCCCTGGCGACGCCAACAATGACGGTGTGGTGACCATTGACGACATCGACACTCTGGTAGAGCGTCTCGCGGTCGCCAACCTTGACGATGCCGATGACTTCAACGGCGACAACGCCGATGTCAACCAGGACGGCAGCATCGACCTCAACGACATCACCGACTTGATTAACCTGCTCATCAACGCCCAATAATTTTTTCATAAACTAGTCAATAACACTTTGATCCGCCTCGGCCAGTTTGTTGAGCCGAGGCGGATCTTTTAATAAAAATAAAGTACTGATACTCAGAATATCACATGCCTTAGGAAAGGTAGCCGTCTGGTCGGAGGAGTATGATATTGCCCTCGAAGCAATGCCTATTAGGGGATCAACGCCCACTGGCCCTCTCTAATCTTAGAGGGAAATTGCTAACGCAGTGATTGACAATCAATAATCTCGTCAAACACGCTATAAAAACAGCATCCGCATTGTGATGCCCGACTATGCGAGGCACTTCAATGCGGATGCTGTGATGATAGATTCTTGCGCCTTAACGGCGCAGGGTTTCCTCGGTCGCCATGTGCTACTGGGCGAGGAGAAGATTGATCAGGGCCGTGACGTCGCTGATGTTCAGGTTGCCGTCCCTATTCACGTCGGCTGCCTCGGAGGAGAAAGATTCGCTGTTCATCATCTCGCCACTGAGCAGATGGTTGATCAGGCAGGTGACATCGCTGATGTTGACAACCCGATTGTTGTTGGCATCACCCAAGAGAGCGGGGGCCGGTGCCGCGGGAATGACAAACTGGCTGCCATCGGTGAAATACAAGCAATTGTCGTCGTAGTAATAGGTATAGTACTTGTTGTAGCCGTGAAGGTAGCACTTACCAAAAGCGATGCTGTCGGTCGAGGCTTGTCCCGTGTTACCCAAAGCCAAAAAATTACCTTCTTGAGTGTAATTGAAGAAGACATCGTTCAAGATTTCGTCGTAGAAGAGGCTCTGACCCTCGAAATTGACGTTGCCGTTCTCATCAATCATCATGCAATTCATCCCGTTGCTCAAGCCAAACAATTTA
>JAFTFA010000200.1 GCA_017449785.1 Muribaculaceae bacterium
AGAACTGGGTGAGCGACATCACCATGGACATCATCAAACCGCTCTCGGGCAGCTAGGACGTGCAGTTTGCCATAATGAACAAGGGCGGCATCCGCACCGATATGCCCAAGGGTACTGTTACCGAGGGTGTCATCGGCTCGATGTTCCCGTTTGACAACCGCTTCGTTGTCCTTGAGATGCCCGGACAGGCCCTCATCGAGAGCATCCAGCTCATGTGCGGCCGCGGCGGCGATGCCGTGAGCAAGCAGCTCAAGGCCACCTACAACGACAAGGGCCAACTCCTCAAGGCCACCGTCAACGGCAAGAAGATCGACCCCAAGAAGACCTACATCGTGGCCACCATCGACTATCTGGCCAATGGCGGTGACTACATGACGCCCATGAAGTCCTGCAAGCGCCTGTTTGTCGATACCCAGAAGTATGGCAACCACATCCTCGCCTACGTCAAGGGCCTGCAGGCCGCCGGCAAGAAGATTGACGCCAAGGACGAAGTGAGAATTCAGAAGAAATAAACATTAGAGACAATCGGCCCTAATGACTTTAATGCCCTTAAGAACCTTAAAGACCTTAAGGACCTTATAAAAGACCAAAAACAAATGACCAAATTCAAAAATGTGTTGTTACTGGCAGCTACCCTGCTGATCTCGCTGGGAGCATCGGCACGTGAGACAGCCAAACTGCCCAACCTGTTCAACAGCGTGGACCTGGTAGCGATGAACCAGTGGGTGGACAGCGTCTTCAACTCGCTGTCCCCCGAGGCCCGCATCGGCCAACTCATCGTCGCCGCCGTGACACCCCGCAGCAACGATGCCACGCGCGACCAGGTGAAACGGCTCGTCTCCCAGAACATGGTGGGAGGCCTCATCTATGAAGAAAGCACCGTCGGCGAGCAAGCCGAGGTCACCAATCTGGCCCAATCGCTCTCTGCCGTGCCGTTGATGATCACCATCGACGGCGAGTGGGGACTGGGCATGCGCCTCAAGGAGGTGCCCAACTTCCCGCGCAACCTCATTCTGGGAGCCATCGACAACGACATGCTCCTCTATGAGTACGGCCGCGAGGTGGCACGCCAGTGTCGCCGCATGGGCATCCAGGTGAATTTTGCCCCGGTTCTTGACGTGAATGATAATCCGTTGAATCCCGTCATCGGCAACCGCTCCTTCGGCGAGAGTCCCGAACTGGTGGCCAGGCACGCCATCGCCTTTGCCCGAGGCCTGGAAGACGGGGGCGTGATGGCCGTCGGCAAGCACTTCCCCGGACACGGCTCGTCGAGCGAGGATTCCCACAAGACGCTGCCCGTCATCAACAAGACCATGCAGGAAATCAACACCTGTGAGTTGGTGCCCTTCCGCCGCTTCATCGAGGCGGGCCTGAGCGGTATCCTCACGGCCCACCTGCTGGTGCCCTCGATCGACGGGGGCAAGGCACCCACCAGCCTGTCGGCAGACTGCGTCAACGATGTGCTGCGCGACCAGCTGAACTTCGACGGCCTGATTTTCACCGACGCCCTCAACATGAAGGGTGCCACCCAGTTGCTCAAGGGGTCGGCCTGTGTCAACGCGCTGCTGGCTGGTAACGACGTGCTGCTCATGCCCGAGAACATTAGCGACGAGATTGCCGCCATCAAGGCTGCAGTCAGCAACGGCACCATCAGCCAGAGCATCATCGACGAGCGCTGCAAGAAGATCCTGCGATACAAATATGCCCTGGACCTGACTTCTAGACAGCACATCAACACGACTGGTCTCGCCAATGACATCAACTCGCAGTACAACGAGGTGCTGCGCCGCCAGCTCACGGCAGGCAGCATCACCGTCATCAAGAACAACGACGACATCTTGCCCATCCACAACTTGCAGAGCCGCCACATCGCCGTGGCGACCATCGGCAACGAGAAGGGCACCGCCAGCAAGTTCACGCGCCGCTGCGCCGACTATGCCCAGATCAAGCGCTTTGACCTCGCGGCTGCCGGCTCGGCCAGCCAACTCGCCGAATCGTTGCATGACGGCCACTTCAACACCATCATTGTCGAGGTCGGCGAGGACAGCGAGTCCAACCGCGACGCCCTCAACGCCGTGGTCAAGAAGTGCAAGAACGTCGTCCTGGTGATCACCTGCAAACCCTATGACATCAAGAACTACGGCAAAGCCATTACCAACAAGCACGTCAAGGCCGTCGTTCTCACCTACCAGAACTCGACTCTGGCCGAGGACTATGCTGCCCAGACCATCTTCGGCGGCAACAGCGCCAACGGCAACCTGCCCATCTCGCTCGCCTTCAACGGCAAGAAGACACGCTATGAGGCCGGACACGGCATCCACTATGCCGCCAACCGCCTGGGCTACTCCATCCCCGCCGAGGTCGGCCTGGACAACCGCTTGACGGCCCAGATCGACTCAGTGTGCCGTCTGGGCGTGCAGCAGCATGCCTTCCCTGGCTGCCAGGTCATCGTGGCACGTCACGGCAAGGTGGTGTACAAGGGTTCGTTCGGCACCATCGACTACAGCAGTTCGGTCAAGGTGGACGACAACACGCTCTTCGGCCTGGCATCGGTTTCCAAGTGCACCGGCACCATCAGCGGCGTGATGAAAGCCTTTGACGACGGCAAGTTCCGCCTCGACGACAAGGCCAGCGAGTATATCCCGGGCCTGCGCGACGGCGACAAGGAGGACATCACCTTCCGCGACCTGCTCTATCACGAGACGGGCATGCCCGCATCACTCAACATGTGGTACATGATGATGGATCCCAAGACCTACAGCGGAGAACTCATCACGGGCGCCGAGGATGCCACCCACACCATCAAGATCATGAACGGAGCCTGGGGTCACAAGGACGCCAAACTGCGCACCGACATCCTCTCGACGGTCAAGACCGACAAATTCAACATTGCCATCGCCGACGGCATCTGGGGCGGCCGCGTGACCTATGACTCGGTCATGAACCGCATCTACCACGCCAAGCTCGGCAAGAAGAAATACCTGTACAGCTGCTGCAACTTCTCGCTGCTGGCCGACGCCGTGCAGCGCATGACCCACTCGCCGCTCAACTACTATGTGAACAACTATATCTTCGCGCCCCTGGGTGCTTATCACACGTTGTACCGCCCGCTGAGCAAATTCACTCGCGACGAGATTGCTTACACCGAGAAGGACACCTACCTGCGTCGCCAGCACATCCATGGCTATGTCCACGACGAACTGGCAGCATTCTCGGGCGGCGTGCAGGGCAACGCGGGACTGTTCAGCAATGCCAACGACCTGGCCAAGCTGTTCCAGATGTGGCTCAACGGCGGCACCTATGGCGGCGTGCGCTTGTTGAAGGCCTCGACCGTCGAGACCTTCACGACCCAGAAGAGTCCTAACAGCCACCGCGGCCTGGGTTTCGACAAACCCGTCGTGGGCAATCCCGACGCGAGCAACACCTGCCCCGAGGCCACACCCGAGACCTACGGTCACACGGGCTTCACGGGAACATGCTTCTGGGTAGATCCCAAGAACGACATGTTCTACATCTTCCTGAGCAACCGTGTGAGCCCCACGCGCAACAACCCGAACTTTGGCCGCATCAGCGCCCGCAGCCACATCAACACGCTCATCTACCGCGCCATCCGCCAGTAATGAGAACTGACAGTCTTGATCACTCTAGAATATCGTGATGATCTATAGCAGCAAAACAATTATCAACCAACAATAGACCGCTATGAAGAAGATAACATTAATCATGACAACGGCTCTGCTCCTGCTCGCCTCGTGCAGCAAGGGCTACAAGGTGACCGTCACCCTGCCCGATGACAGTGCCAACGGCGAGACCGCCTTCTTGACCAACTATGACACAGGCGACACCATCGCCACGGCCACCGTCGAGAACCAGATGTGCACCTTTGAGGGCGATGCCGGGGACGGTTTCTTTGCACGCCTGTACCTGGGGGGCAACCCCTACGGCTTCATTGTCGAGCCCGGCGAGGTGAAAGTCTATATTGCCGAGGGCAACGCCGTCAGTCCCCTCAACGACAAGATGGCCGCCTGGAGCAAGGATATGGAAGAACTGGCCAACGATACCACCCTCACCGAGGAGGAAGGCGATGCCCGCTATGCCGAGGCCCTGAAGAAGCTCTACGAGACAAACAAGGACAACGCCATCGGCCCCTGGGCATTCAGCAACTACCTGCTGTATAGCAACTTCAGCGAGCAGGAAATTGACAATTTGCTCAAGGATGCCCCAGCAGGTTATGCCCAACTGAGACGCGTGGCCAAGGTCAAGAGTGCCGCCCGCCAACTCACGGTTACTGCCGAGGGCAAGAAGTTCACCGACTTTGAAGTGAAGGCCGAAGATGGTGCCGTGCAGAAACTGTCGGACCACGTCGGCAAGGGCAAGGTCATCGTGGCCGACTTCTGGGCCAGCTGGTGCCCGCCCTGCCGCGCCGAGATACCCAAGTTGCAGGCCCTCAAGGCCCTGTATGGCGACAAGTTTGATGTCGTGGGCATCGCTGTGTGGGATATGCCTGACGACACCCGCAAGGCCATCGAGGAACT
>JAFTFA010000201.1 GCA_017449785.1 Muribaculaceae bacterium
ACCTCACCGCCACCGAGGTGGGCAAAGCGGGCGCTCACGCCCAGGTGCAGGGTCTGGTCGTCATCGGCGAGAGGACGGAACAAGTAGCGACCTGCCACGGTGATGCCGTTGAAGCCAGCGTCGATCTTGTTGTACTGGTTCTCGGTGAACACGCCCTGATAGGCCATGAAGCGGTTGCTGTTGTACTTGTAGGAGATACCGAGCTCGCGGCCCTCACTGAGGGCGTAGGACGAACCGGGACGGCTGATGAAGTGGTAGCTGCCGAGCGAGGTGTTGCGTGCCATGCTACCGGCGGGGTCGTTGTAGTAACCCACCTTGATGGCATGGGTGTTGTCGCTGTTGTCCTGACGGCTGTACTGGAGGAAGATGTTCTTCTGCGAGAACTTGCCGCCGCCGAAGCCGAAGTCGGCATAGAAGTACCAGTCCTTGTAGGTCATCGAGGTGCGGATGCGGGCGTCGGTGATGGCGGCACCGCTCTGCAGGGGCGTGAAGTCGCTGTGATAGTAGGCTGCATCGGCCATCATGCGGGCACCGACGGTGAACTTCACTTCCTTCTCGGCGTTCTCGAGCTCCAGGGTGGGATCGGTATCAAAGTCCTGAGCTGCGGCTGTCAGCGCGAAGGCTGCCAAAAGAGGCATCAAAATATATTTTTTCATATTGAGTTGTGTCAATTTAAAATGTTGTTAATGTTATTACACCAGTTGTGGATTAGTAACCCAGACGCTCGAGGGTAGCAACGGCATCGGGAACGATGACGTTGGCCTGTGAGTTGTCATACTTCTGTCCAGCGTGGAAGGGGTTGGGCAGCTGGGCGTTGCCGCGGAAGCCGTTCTCGATCATGTAGCGGAGCGACATCTCGGTGCGGTTGGTGAAGAAGCCGTCCATGTAGACGGGCACGCTGCTGGGATAGCTGCTGGTGCAGTAGGGGGTAGCGGGGATCTCCAGGCGGAGCAGGTCGTCGAACTCGGTCTCCCAACCATAGTTGTAGTAGCCCATGTACTTGGTCATCTGGGCCCAGCTGTCGAAGCTGTAGGGGTGGTTGATCATGCCGGCGCGGCGGATCATGTAGGCCTGCCAGGGAGCGTTCATCTCGGGATAGTTGTTGGGGGCACCGCTGATGGCCGGGCCGATGATGTGAGCGCCATTGTCCTGAGCCCACTTGATGAAGGCTGCATAGCCGGTGGGGGTGTCATAGGCGATATCGGTGGCATAGGCGGGCTCGCTGATCCACAACAGGTAGCACATGGGGATGCGACCCTTGAAGACGTCGTTGGCGCGACGCAGAGCGTCGAACGAGAAGGTCTGCAGGATGACGCGGCCGCGGGTGTTGCCCACGTTGACCTTGCCATTCTTGTAGAAGGGCTGGTCGCCGGGATCGTTGGTGATGATGTTCCAGCCCTGCTCGGCCAGCACGTCATACACGCGCTGCTCCATGTTGCCGGGGTTGAGCCAGCTCTCCTTGAACTCGACATAGATGCCGGGGCGGTTGCCGGTGTCCTCGGGGTCGGCCTCATAGGCGTTGGCGAAGTCGTACTCGATGAAGTCCATGTACTTGGCGTTGTACTCGCCCTTGGCCTTGATGGCGTCGTAGATCTGCTGCAGGGTCATGCCCTTGTACTCATCCTTCACCTTATAGGTCAAGATGCGGCGACCGTTGGCGTCACGGATGAGGCGCTTGCCCTGTGCATAGGCAATCTGGTCCTGGATGGCGCTGATGTACAGGCCATTGCTGTAAACGATGTGACCGTTCTCGAAGCGGCCGTTCTCGGTAGCCTTGAAGGTGGGACGGGCCTGCTCGAGCGAGCTCTCGTTGAACCAGCTGCCGGCGTCGAGCATGAGGAGCTCGGCATAGTAGTAGCTCAGGGTGTAGAACGGGCGGAAGGCGGCCATGTCGCGGCCGTATTGTGCCTCGGCGTCACTGCGCGAGAAGCCCAGGCTCATGTAGAAGTCCACACGGCTGGCGGGAACGTTCTCGCTGAAGACGTTCTCGATGTTGGTGGTGCGCTTCAGGTTCTCATCGTGGTTTGCAAGCACGATACCGTCCTTGGTGCACTGCACGTCGCTCTCGAGGTAGTCGGCACCCATCTCACGGGCCCAGCGCCACGAAGCCTCGGTCTCTTCGGGAGCCCAGAAGGTGGAGCCGCGGTGTGCAATGACTGCATACAGGGGCACATAGTCACGAACCTTGGCCAGGTCGCTGTTCAGTACCTGAACTTCCACACGCTTGGCATCAAGTTTCTCATTGGTGAACTGCTGTTCATCCTCACATGAGGTGAAGGTCGCAAGCACAACGGCGCTTAACAGACCTACTCTAACGAGATTTTTAAACATAAGTTGAATAGTTTTTGATGAATAAAATTATTTGTACTCTATAAAATGTTGTTGTTGATTATTTCTTCTCTTTGATCTGCTTACCCTTGCGGTCGGCAACGAGGTACTGCTCCTCCTTGTAGGTCAATCCCATGAAGAAGATGGCCAGTACACAGGCGGCGATGAGCAGCAGGAACGGCATGTCCCAGCTGCCGGTGTGCTCGGCGACATAACCCAGCACGGTGTTGGCCAGGATAGCGGTACCCTGCACATAACCCATGAAACCAGTGAGGCCAGCGGCGGTGCCGGCAGCGTTCTTCGGAGCCAGGTCAAGAGCCTGCACGCCGATGAGCATCACGGGGCCGTAGATGAGGAAGCCGATGGCGATGAGGCAGGCGATGACAACGCTCAGGTTGGTCATGTTCTGCCAGTAAATGACGATGGCGATGATAATCAGGGCCATGAAGATCATCGTGGGCAGCGCGCGGCGGCCGTTGAAGACCTTGTCGCTGAGCCAGCCGCAGAAGATGGTGCCCGGGATGGCAGCGATCTCATAGGCAAAGTAGGCCCAACCGGCATTCTTGATGTCCACGCCCTGCTCGCTCAGGATGGTGGGAGCCCAGTCCAGGCAGCCGTAGCGCACCATATAGATAAAGGAGTTGGCCAGCGCGATGTACCACAAGAACTTGTTGGAGAGCACGGTGCGGAAGATTTCCTTGACGCTGAGCGACTGCTCGCTCTTCTTCTCGTCATAGTTCTTGGAAGCGCTGCCGCTCCACTTCTCGATCGAGGGCAGGCCGCACGACTGGGGCGTGTCACGGATGAGGACGTAGGCGATAATCGCGATCAGGACAGCCACGGCGGCGGGGAAGGCATAGGTGCCGATGAGGAAGTACATCTTCTCGTCACTGCCGTAGAACCACGAGCCGAACCACATGGCACCATAGGCCGCCATGGGGCCGACCAGGGCACCACCCACGTTGTGGGCGCAGTTCCAGACGCTCATCCAGGTGCCGCGCTCCTTGATGGAGAACCAGCGGGTCATGACACGGCCGCACGGGGGCCAGCCCATACCCTGGAACCAACCTACCAGGAAGTTGAACGCACCCATCAGGAACACGGCCAGGCCGCGTCGCTCGGGGTGACCGATGGGGTCGAGCATCGTGATGGGCACCATCATGAACAGCATGGCGATGGCCGACAGGATCAGACCCAGCGGCAGGAAGCGGCGCGCATTGCTGCGGTCGCTGATGCTGGCCATGACAAACTTGGAGAAGCCATAGGCGACAGCATTCATGGCCAGAGCGGTACCCAACATGCCCTTTGTGAAGCCGAAGGGCTCCAGCATGGGAATGGCCATCGAGAAATTCTTTCTCACCAGGTAGAAACCGGCATAGCCGATGAAGATACCGATGAAGACCTGCCAGCGCAGCTTCTTGTAGTCGGCATTGACGTTGGCGTCGGTTCTCTCGGGCTTAAAGGCCGGGGGAGTTAAAAAATTTGCCATAATTACTTTAAGTTTTAAGTTTTAAGTTGTTAGTTTTTAGTTGTATATGATTTTTTTATTTAATTCCGTTTGCGATTCGTGTGGCTTCCACATCCAGTGCGTCGGCAAGGATGCTGATGGGGTTCTCGACGGGCAACGGGGTGGACATCTCGATCTGCCACTTGCAGGTCTCGCAGTCGGTGGCGACGGCCTCGACACGGGCGTCCTCGATGAGCTTGAACAGCGTGGCGCCGATGGCCTGGGAGCGCTCGTAGTTCTCCTTCTTGAAGCCATAGGTGCCCGAGATGCCGCAGCACTCCTGATCCAGCACCTGGAGGTCCAGGCCTGGAATCATGCGCAGCAGCTCGATGCTGTAGAGCTGCCAGCCCATGCGCTGCATGTGGCAAGCGGTGTGATAGGCGATGCGACGCTTGTAGTCTTGCTTGAAGACCAGCTTGATTTTTCCCTCATCCACAAGGTTATAGATGAATCGTGTCGCGAGACTGATGCTGCGGCGGACATCCTCGTTCTCGATACCCAGCATGGCGGGGTACTCGTCGCGCAGGTTGAACGTGCAGCTCGAACTCGTGGTGATGACCGCGCGGCCATCCTGGTTCACCGACTGGCGGATGCTGTCGATGTTGACGCGTCCCTGCCGCTTGGCCTGCTTGTAGAGGCCGTTGGCGATGAGGGCGACGCCGCAGCACTGTTCCTTGTCGAGCAGGTGCACGCCATATCCCACGGCATTCATCAGCTTGACCAGATCCTGTCCCAGCTTGGGGAAATTATAGTTGACATAGCAGCCGTGGAAGTAGCTCACGTGGTGGGCAAAGGCGTCCTGCCCCTTGGCAGCGTGGCGCTTGTACCAGGTGGTGAACTTCTGGCTGCTGTAGGCCGGGAACGTGCGGTGCTTGTCGATGGCCATGATGCTGTGCATCACCACCTTGGTGGGCTTGAGGCCCAGTGTGGCGTTGGCGACGGGAGCCACGAGATTGGCCACGGTGCCGAGCAGGTCGGTGTTGGCGAGCATCGTGTCGCGCAGGCTGGCCCGCTTGCCCAGTCCGTTCTCCATGCGAGCGTGCTGTATGATGTCGGCGATGTGTACACCGCTGGGGCACGCCACCTCACAGCGCTTGCAGTTGAGGCAGAGCTTCAGCATCTTGTCGTAGTAGGCGGGATCCTTCAGCCTGTAGCGTTCACCATCGGGGCCGGCCTGCTTGGGGCCGGGGTAGTCGGTGGTGACAGCGGCGACTGGGCAGACCGTCGTGCAAATGGAGCACTTGGTGCACTGCTCGAAGTTGTTCTCGCTGATGTTGCATCGTTGCATATCGTCAGCCATAATGTTTTTATAAATTACCTAAAATCAGATCTTTGTTGATGGTTGTCTAAATCTTTGCTCGAGGCTTGCAAGGCCTAGTTGCCTCACTGTTTGGCGAGGATGTCCTGGGCCACGGCGAGGGCCGAGATCATCGACACGCCGGTGCCGTCGCCCATCTTGATGGCGTCATGGCCGCTGAGGATGGAGCCGATGGCATGGAGATTGGCCACGGGTTTGCCCTGCTTGATGCAGCGCAGCGCGCCGTCGGTAGCGACGCCATAGTGCATGTACTCCTGCGGCTGCATCACGCCGAACTGTGTCCAGCGCTCGCGGTCATCGTCGGCATCCACGTCGAGGTCAAGGACCGGCTCATAGACGCGCTGGTAGTCGGCCTTGAGGCCGCGGCTGACGAAGGAGCCCGCCGCGAGCACGAACTGGTCGGCCTTGAGCGGCATGTCGTCGAGTTTGGCGGTGGAAACCTCTATCAGCTTGTCGCCCAGGAAGTTGCCGCTGATGGCCGTGTCGCCCATGAGGTAGTTGCCGCCCAGCATCTTGAAGTAATGCTTCAACTGGTTCTGCATCCTCATGCCGGCAACGGCGGGCGGCAAGGTGGCCACGAGGTGCAACGGCTTGTGGCACATGGCCCGCAGGGTCTGGAAGTCGGCACTGTCGTTCTGTCCCAGTACGCTGGGCAGCAGCACGAGTTCGGCATTGCCGGCGAGCCGGTTGATCTGGTCGGCCAAGTGCTGAAGGGCGTTGTTGCTCACCAGGTGCTTGGCCAGGCTGGTGGCACGCATCTCGCTGGGGCTGCGCCTCAGTGCCGTGATGTCGTCGGTCGTGAATTCGATCTTCTCTACCTCAAATCCGAGTTCCCTCAATCCATTGGCCAACATGCCGTTAGGCTCGTCAAAGAAGCCTCGCACGCACATCAGTGCCACG
>JAFTFA010000202.1 GCA_017449785.1 Muribaculaceae bacterium
AGGCCGTCGTGACCTATCGTGCCGAGAACACGGCCAGTTACACCGGTCAGGTGGTCATCCCCGAGACTGTCACCTATGGCGGCAAGTCCTATCCTGTCACAGCGATTGGCAAGGGCGCCTTTGACTACTGTAGTCTGCTCACCGAGGTGACACTTCCCAACTCGATCGACAGCATCTCGTCATTTGCCTTCCAGCGTTGTCCTAGCCTGAAGAGCATTGTGATCCCCAACTCGGTGACCACGATCGGCAACTGTGCCTTCTGGCGCTCAGGCGTGGAACGCGCGGTGATCGGCAACGGTGTTGAGGTGCTTGGAGACTACTGCTTCCAGTATTGCTATGGATTGAAGGAACTTGTCCTTGGCAGTTCTGTCAAGATGTTGAATATCAAAGCCTTCTTTGACTGCCCAGCGCTCAAGAGCGTCACCTGTCTGGCACCTGAGCCCCCCGGCATGTATGCCTACTACAGCTTCTGTGACGAGGCCTATGCCAATGCAACCCTGAATGTGCCCGGTGCCTCACTCCCGGCCTACAAGACTGATCCCAACTGGGGCAAGTTCCGCAGTTTCAATAATCTGACCCAGGCCGAGCAACTGACACTTGACAAGACGTCGATGACCATGTTCCTCTACAACTATCAGCAGTTGACCGCTACCGTCCTTCCTGGCGATGCCAGTTCGGCCCTGTTGTGGTCCAGCAGCAATCCCGATGTCGCCACGGTGAGTGACAACGGCTACGTGTATGGCGCGGCACCGGGTGTGGCGACGATTAATGTAGCCACCACCGACGGCTCCAACCTGACGGCCTCTTGTGTGGTGCGCGTTCTGGGCGAGGGCGTCCAGGCCGACAATTCCCTGATGCTGCCTGCATCGATCACCGTCGAGAAGGGCAAGCCCTTTGAGTTGCCCGTCCGCATGGTCAACAGTGCCCCGGTCACCGCCTTGCAGTGTGACGTGGAACTGCCCGAGGGCTTTGAACTGGCGACTGATGACAACGGTAATTACCTCATCGACCTGGTGGACAGCCGCGTGGCCAGCGGTCATCAACTCCATGCGCGCCAGTTGTCACCTGGCGTCGTCCGCGTGGTGGTCACGTCGATGCAGTCCCAAGCCTTCATCGGCAACGATGGTGACGTGATGATCCTGCGCCTGAATCTTGCCGAGGGTGTCGAGGACGGTGAATATGACGTGATATTGTCCCACGTCGTCCTCGCCGATGCAGCCGCCGTGACCAACTATGGCCCCGACGCGGCATCGACCGTGGTGGTGAAGTCCTATATGCGCGGCGATGCCAACGGCGATGGCACGGTCAACGTGGGCGACTATGTGACCATTGCCAACTATATCCTGAATCTGGAACCCGATCCGTTCATCCACAGTGCTGCCGATGTCGATGAGAGCGGCACCATCGACGTGGGTGATCTGGTGGGCGTGGCCAACATCGTGCTGGGCGACTTTGTCATGCCCGACAATGCTCCCCACCACGATGTCAAGGTGACCCTTTCGGGCGAATCGAGGCCGCTGGACCAGAACCGCCACGCAGTGACCCTGAACTTGGACAACGATGTGGCCCTGGCCGCCATGCAGCTGGATGTCAATCTGCCCGAGGGCATGACCCTGGCATCGGCCAGCCTCTCGTCGCGAGCCTCTCGTCACAGCCTCTCGGTGAGCGAGTTGACCGACGGCAACCACCGCCTGCTGGCCTCCTCGACGATGAACGACGTCATGGATGGCCATGAGGGCGCCCTGTTGACACTCGTGCTTGAGGGCCCCGCGGCCGATGACGCTGCCCTCACCGTCAGTGACGCTGTGCTGGCCGAGGCCGACATGACGACCCATGCCGTGTCCCCCTTCAGCGTCAGCATCGGCAACAGCGCCGTCAAGGAGCTGTGCGGTGACACGCGCATCTACAGCCGCGACGGCAACATCATCGTCGAGACGACCGCCGACACCGATGTCGAGTTCATCGCCCCCAACGGCATGATCCGCACGGACAAGGCGCATGCCGGCATCAATACCTATCCTGCCCAGCGCGGCATCTGCATCGTGCGTGCCGCCGGTCAGGTCGCCAAACTCAATGTACAGTAACTACAAACCTACAAAAGAAAGGAGATAGCCATGAATATCAACAGATTTCTTGTCACTGCAGCGCTTTTGGCTCTGGGCATGACAGCCGGGGCCGATACCCTGAGCAGCGGCGAATGGGCCTTCAATCTGGATGGCACGCCGGCCAAGCTGGGCCAGGCGACGACGGACCACCTGTTCGTGCGCCAGTCGGGCGACAATGTGCCGGCCGACAACATCGTCAACTTCTACAACAGCGATGACCAGATTGTCTGGCTGTGGCTCGACGACGATGCCATCTACCAGAACGCCAAGGTGCAGGCCCTCACGCCCATTGCCTATAACTCGGCAGGCGACCGTTACCACGAGATCACCTATCACTCGTTCCAGTGCGACCTCTATCTGCCCGAGTTCCTCACGCTGGCCGACATCGAGACCGATGAGGGTGATATGATCAAGTACTTGCAGGGCGACCGCCTGCCGACGTCGTCGATTGTTGCCTATCAAGAGCACAGCGCAACCAAGGTCATCGATGGTGTTACCTATCGCGTTTACAGGCTGCTGTGTACCAGCAACGAGGATTATGGGTGCCACTTGTCGGCCAAGAATGCGAGCCGTTACAAGGCCAACGGTGCCCTGCGCAAGGATGACGCCCCCCTGCTGGGCTTGAAACTGCACATCAGCGACCATGCGGCCGGGGTAGGCGAGATGCCCAATATGATCATCGCCAACCTGGAGTTCGGTTTCCGTGAGGCCTTTACAGCCGTCCCCGTGTGGGCGCCCAACGAGTATCGCTTCATCTACGGCACGGGCGGCAACAACGAGACGCAGCGTTTCCAGTACTACCAGCGCGTGAGGCTCTTCGGCCGCGAACCGATGGAGCTGACCGACGCGCCCACCATCAGCTACCGCACCACGCCCGGCAACGTCATTATCACGGCTACTGGCAAGGGTGATGTTGTGCTCATGGTCGATGGCGAGCAGGTGAGCAATCCCTGCACGATAGCCCGTGGCGAGCAGGATGTGACCGTCATTGCCACCGCCACGGCCCAGGAGCCCGACAAGGACGTGAGCAACGTCACCACACAGGCGATTGTCGTGCCTGCACGTGTAGCGGTGACGGGCGATAACCGCCTGACGGTGGAATCGTCGATGATGGTCGAGCCCGGCAAACCCTTTGACCTGCCGGTAGCATTGGAAAACAGTGACGACATCTCGGCCTTGCAGTGTGACCTGATCTTGCCTGAAGGCTTCACGCTGGCCGAGAATGCCATCGAGCTGAATGGTGAACGTGCCGACGCGAGCCACAATGCATCGATCAGACAGATGAGTGACGGCACCTACAGGATGCTCATCGCTTCGCCCGTGGCTGCTGTGTTCAATGGTACTGAAGGCGACCTGTTCACGCTTCACCTGAACGTGGCACCTGGCCAGGCCGACGGCGAATACCGTGTGACCATGGCCAATATCGTGCTCGCCGATGCCGATGCGGCCACCTATTTTGCCCCCGATGTGACCGCTCTGGTGACTGTCAAGTCCTTTGCCAAGGGCGATGCCAACGGCGACGGCTCTGTCAACGTGGGCGACTATGTGACCACGGCCAACTTTATCCTCGGCCAGAATCCCGATCCGTTCTTCTTCAGCGCAGCCGATGTCGATGAGAATGAGGCTGTCAACGTGGGCGACCTTGTGGGCATTGTCAACATCGTGCTGGGCGACTATGTGACCAACCAGGCACCACGCTCCGAGAGCAAGCCGACCCTGAGCGGTGACTTTGTGTCCGCTGGAGACCATCGCGTCGAATTGACCCTCGACCTGAAAAATGATATGCCGATTGCCGCATGGCAGATGGAACTCGCTTTCTCGTGTGATATGGTACTGACCCAGGCAACCCTGAGCACACGCGCCGGCAGCCTGGACTTGTCGGTGAATAAGCTGGGTAATGGCCGTGCCAGGTTGCTGGCCTCCTCGGCAGTCAACGAGGTGATTGCAGGCGGTGAGGGCGCGCTGTTGACGCTTGCATTTGACTGCATTGATGCTGATGAAGCCTTGATGTCGATTTCCAATATCGTGATGGCCGAGCCCGACATGACGACCCATGAGCTCAAGACAATGTATCTGGGTAATTATCCTGTACCCATCTCGGTCAATGAGCTGGAGGCCGGCATGTGTGTCTATGCCCAGGATGGCAACATCGTGGTCGAGACGCCCGTGGATACCACCGTCGATCTCATTATGACCAATGGCATGACCCGCACGGTGAAGGCCGTTGCCGGCACCAATACTTACCCCGTCGGCCACGGCATCTGCATCGTCCGTGTCGCCGGACAGGTAAACAAGTTCAGACTCTAGCGGTTTCTAAACCTTCCCCAGTAAGAGCATTCCGGGCACCGGCCATCGAACCAGTGCCCGGATTTTTTGTGTCAAAAGGTTTTGCGGGGTGGAGAAGTTGTGTTATCTTTGCAGTTTGAATTGTTGTGCTGTTGTAGGGCACAACGCAAACCCTTAATTATCAACAACTTAATATGATTAACATCAAGTTTCCTGACGGCAATGTGCGCGAGTATGAGAGCGGCGTAACGCCCCTCGACATTGCCAAGAGCATTAGCGAAGGCTTTGCACGCAACGTGCTGGCCGCATCATTAAACGACGAGGAATGGGATATCTCACGCCCCATTTGTATGGATGGCGATATCAAGTTCTTCAAGTGGGAGGACGCCGAGGGCAAGCATGCCTTCTGGCACACGTCGGCACACTTGCTGGCCGAGGCCCTGCAGGAGCTCTACGAGGGCATCCAGTTCGGTATCGGTCCGGCGATCGAGAATGGTTTCTACTATGACATCGACACTGGTGGTAACCCCTTGACCGACGCTGACTTCGCCAAGATTGAAAAGAAGATGATGGAGCTCGCACAGAAGAACGAGGCCGTTGTCCGTGCCGACATCAGCAAGGACGGAGCCCTGAAGTTCTTCGGCGACAAGGGCCAGACCCTCAAGTGCGAACTCATCAATGACCTTGAAGACGGTCACATCACTACCTATACCCAGGGCAACTTCACCGACCTGTGCCGTGGCCCGCACATCCCCTCGACCGGCGCCATCAAGGCCGTCAAGGTGATGTCGCTCGCCGGCGCCTACTGGCGCGGTGACGAGACCCGTCCCCAGTTGACCCGCGTCTATGGTATCTCCTTCCCCAAGAAGAAGATGCTCGACGAGTACCTCGTGCTGCTCGAGGAGGCCAAGAAGCGTGACCACCGCAAGATCGGCAAGGAGATGGAACTGTTTGCCTTCTCGCCCAACGTCGGCCAGGGTCTGCCCCTGTGGCTGCCCAAGGGTGCCGCCCTGCGCAACCGCCTGCAGGATATGTTGGCCAAGATCCAGAAGCGCTACGGCTACCAGCAGGTCATCACGCCGCACATCGGCAACAAGCTGCTCTATGTGACCAGCGGCCACTATGCCAAGTATGGTAAGGACTCGTTCCGTCCTATCACCACTCCCGAGGAGGGCGAGGAGTACATGCTCAAACCCATGAACTGCCCCCACCACTGCGAGATCTACAAGACCGCGCCCCGCAGCTACCGTGACCTGCCCATCCGCTATGCCGAGTTCGGTACCGTTTACCGCTATGAGCAGAGCGGCGAGCTCCACGGCTTGACCCGCGTGCGCAGCTTCACCCAGGACGATGCACACCTCTTCTGCACGCCCGACCAGTTGAAGCAGGAGTTCCTCGGCGTGATGGACATCATCTCGTTCATCTTCCGCGTGTTCGGCTTCAATTACGAGGCCCAGATCTCGCTGCGTGACCCCAACAACAAGGAGAAATACGTCGGTACCGAAGAAAACTGGGAGAAGGCCGAGCGCGCCATCATCGAGGCCTGTGAGGAGAAGGGCCTTGTTGCCAAGCAGGTGACCGGCGAGGCCGCCTTCTACGGTCCCAAGCTCGACTTCATGGTCAAGGACGCCCTGGGCCGCCGCTGGCAGTTGGGAACCATCCAGGTGGACTATAACCTGCCCGAGCGCTTCCAGCTCGAGTACACCGGTGCCGACAACCAGAAGCACCGTCCCGTGATGATCCACCGCGCCCCCTTCGGCTCGCTGGAGCGCTTTGTGGCCGTGCTGCTCGAGCACACTGCCGGCAAGCTGCCGCTGTGGCTCGTGCCCGACCAGTGCGTCGTGCTGCCCATCAGCGAGAAGTTCAACGACTATGCCCACCATGTGGCTGACGAGCTGAACAAGCTCGACGTGCGCGCCATCGTCGATGACCGCAACGAGAAAATCGGCCGCAAGATCCGTGATAACGAGCTCAAGCGCATCCCCTATCTGCTCATCGTCGGTGAAAAAGAAGCAGGATGTGAAGAAGTTTCGATAAGAAAACAGGGTGAAGGTGATCAAGGTTCCAAAAAAATTACTACCTTTGCAGCCGATATTAATCGCGAAGTGGCAGAAATGACCAACTTTTAAGTCATTTCCGTGTGACTAGTGTTGCATGGAAGTGCTTGATTGTCACGATAATACTAACTTTTTTAAACTGCTGAATGAACAAAAAACCGTATCGTCCCGGGCCCAAGCGCCCGAGCAATGCCACCAGGCCCCGAGGCCGCAATCGCCAGATGGGCGACAAGAATGACAAAGACACCAACGCCATCAACGATGAAATTCGTGCTAGCGAGGTGCGCCTGGTGGGTGACAACGTGGAGCAGGGTATCTATCCCATCGAGAAGGCCCTGAAAATCGCCGAGGAGCAAGAGCTGGACCTGATTCTGATTGCCCCTCAAGCCGAGCCCCCCGTGTGCCGCGTGATGGACTACCAGAAGTTCAAGTTCCAACAGCGCAAGCATGCCAAGGAACAGAAGGCCAAGTCCACCAAACTCGTGGTCAAGGAAATACGTTTCGGACCACAGACCGACGAGCATGACTACAACTTCAAGTTGAAGCACGCCATCGGTTTCCTCAAGGAAGGTGCCAAGGTGAAGAGCTACGTCTTCTTCAAGGGACGTTCCATCCTGTTCAAGGAGCAGGGCGAGGTGCTGTTGCTCAGGTTTGCCAATGACCTGGAGGAATATGGCAAGCTGGACCAGATGCCCGTGCTCGAGGGAAAGCGCATGACCATCATGCTCTCGCCCAAGAAGCCCGGCGGCAAGAAGAAGGACGCGCCCGCGGCGACCGACGGTGCCGATCAGCAGGAAGGCAACACTCCCGCCGAGGAGTAACTCAACGTGAGAAGGAAGAGCATCAGGCTTGGTAAGTGCCTGGTCTCGATTAATTAATAACATTTTTTAAACTAAAACAAAATGCCAAAAGTTAAGACGAATTCCGCTGCGAAGAAAAGGTTCACCTTTACCGGCACCGGAAAGATTAAAAGAAGACATGCTTACAAGAGTCACATCCTGACCAAGAAGAGCAAGAAGCGTAAACGTAACCTGGGTAAGATGAGTATCGTTGACAATGCCAACCTGCCCATCGTGCGCAAGCTCCTGGTGAAGTAATCACAATTCAATCTTTCTTTTAATCGACAAGATTTTTATCATTTTATTTATTAACCGAATGTCTAGCTCAAAGTGCCTGCCAACGCTGGCCGCTAGCAATCAAAATCATTAAAAAAATGCCAAGATCAGTTAATCACGTGGCTTCAAGAGCCAAACGCAAGAAAATCTTAAAACTTACAAGGGGTTACTTTGGCGCTCGCAAGAACGTCTGGACCGTTGCTAAGAACACCTGGGAGAAGGGTTTGACCTACGCTTACGCTGACCGTAAGAAGAAAAAACGCAACTTCCGCGCACTGTGGATCCAGCGTATCAACGCTGCCGCACGCATGGAGGACCTCTCCTACAGCAAGCTGATGGGCCTGATTCACAAGGCTGGTATCGAGATCAACCGCAAGGTGCTCGCCGACCTGGCTATGAACAATCCCGCCGCTTTCAAGGCTATCGTTGACGAGGCTAAGAAGCACGCCTAATCAACCAACAGGTTCTATTCCAAAGTTTTAATTCCGCAAAATGCAACCAGGCTCCCTGCCCGAAACAGGGAGCCTGACTTTTTTTATGTGAATTCACGTTAATTACAGTAATGGCCGGGCTTGCATGAGCAGCCAGGCCATTACTGAATAGCGTGTTGTAGATAATACTTGCTTATTCCTTGACGAGCAGGGTGCCGGTCTTGCCCTGGAGGGCTTCACGGGCCTTGTCGAGCGAGGTGATCAGGGCAGTGCCGCCGGTGGTGTTCTCCACGAAGCTGATGCAGCTCTCCACCTTGGGCAGCATGCTGCCGGGGGCGAAGTGACCCTGCTGGATGTACTCGCGGGCCTCGGCGATGGTCATGCGGTCGAGGTCCTTCTGGTCGGGCTTGTTGAAGTTGATCGATACCTTCTCGACGGCGGTGAGGATGACCAGCATGTCGGCATTCAGGTCCAGGGCCAGCTTGGCACTGGCGCGGTCCTTGTCGATCACGGCTGCCACGCCCTCATAGTCGCCGGGGCCGTTCTCCACAACGGGGATGCCGCCGCCACCCACGGTGATGACCACGCTGTGCAGACCCACGAGCTGCTCCACGACGGGCAGCTCCACGATCTTGACGGGGATGGGCGAGGGCACCACGCGGCGGTAGCCACGGCCGGCATCCTCAACAAAGGTGTAACCCGTCTCGGCCACGATGCGGTCGGCGTCCTCCTTGCTGTAGAACATGCCCACGGGCTTGGTCGGCTTCTGGAAGGCATCGTCGTTCTTGTCAACGACCACCTGGGTCACAACGGCGGCACAGGGCTTGTTCAAGCCACGGCGGGCCAGCTCGCGCTCAACGGCCTGCTGCAAGTGGTAGCCGATGTAGCCCTGGGTCATCGCGCCGCACTCGGGGAAAGGCATGGCGGGCGTGCCGCCACCGTTGCCAGCCGAGTACTCAAATGCCAGGTTCACCATGCCCACCTGGGGGCCGTTGCCGTGACCGATGACCACATCGTAACCCTCTTCCACGAGGTCCACGATGGTCGATGCGGTACCCTTCACCAGGTCGAGCTGCTCCTGAGGAGTCTTGCCCAGGGCATTGCCGCCCAGGGCGATAACAAGACGTTTATTCATGATTGATAAGTAATAATGTATTGTCGGTTATTGTAACTTGAGAAATGAGATTAATGATTAAAGTCAATGAGTGATCACTCACTGGTCTCTAATCATTAATCTCTGATCATCAAGTTCTCTGAACTTGGCTAAATGTGATTACTTCAAGGTGGCGTACATCACGGCCTTGATGGTGTGCATGCGGTTCTCGGCCTCGTCAAACACCTTGGACTGCTTGCTGCGGAATACCTTGTCGGTAACCTCCATCTCGGGCAGACCGAACTTGGTGTGGATGTCCTTGCCGATGGTGGTCTCCAGGTCGTGGAACGAGGGCAGGCAGTGCAGGAAGATGGCGTTGGGGTTGGCGTTGGCCATGACGGCGTCGTTCACCTGATAGGGGCTCAGCAGCTTGATGCGCTCGGCCCAGATCTCGTCGGGCTCGCCCATCGATACCCAGATGTCGGTATAGATGACGTCGGCGTTCTTGGTGCCCTTCTTCACGTCGTCGGTCAGCGTGATGGTGC
>JAFTFA010000016.1 GCA_017449785.1 Muribaculaceae bacterium
GATCAGAAGTGATTATAGTATCTACACTGATACCGTTCTTCTCGGCAACCATCTAAGAAAAAGGCTTGTTATTCATGGTCCTCTTCGCCCTCGGGATGAATACATTATTGAGGGTATCGGCTTCGCTAATAATTTTATGGACGGCAATCCATTTGATTATTTCTATGATCTAACAACTGGTGTCACTCAGGTTATCTATGGCCTCAGCC
The DNA here is from genome assembly GCA_017449785.1 of Muribaculaceae bacterium. GTDB lineage: Bacteria > Bacteroidota > Bacteroidia > Bacteroidales > Muribaculaceae > Sodaliphilus. The sequence continues at coordinate 210 of JAFTFA010000016.1, forward strand.
ACGTCATCGAGGACGGGGAGATCATCTACAAGAGTGCATATTATGAAGAGCCTGAACCAGAAACCACCGACTACGAGTACGTCCCCTTCGTGCGCGAGGGCGTGAAGTGGGTTTGCTTCTACGAAAGTCCATTTGACGAAGACGGTGGATTAGTCCCAAAGAGAAGACATTATTATACCCTTGAATTGAAAGGAGATACAGTCATTGACGGTAAACATTATAAACCGATGCATCTCTACAGTGGGGCAGCAATCAATGAGAACTCAGACACAGTCCCCGTCTATCTGCGTGAGGAGAACAAAGTGGTCTATGCAGTCATTGATGATAATAAATACTACGACGAATGTCCAATTGCAGGCAGTGTGACATACGACTTCTTTAACCCCGAACAAGGCAAAGAAAAAGTGCTTTATGACTTCTCCGAGCAGTCTTATCCTTATTTCTTAGGCCTGGATCATATTGACAAAGTTGTCATCGGCAACCATTTGAGAAAAAGATTTGTATGCAATGATTCATGGTTATTGGGACGCTGCTTTATCGAGGGTATTGGCTTTGCCGGTGGAGAATATGCAGGATCGACACTATGTTTTAATCATCATGAGCCAACCGAACCTCACGTGACTCACTGGCTCAGCCACGTCATCGAGGACGGCGAGATAATTTATACCGTCGATAGCTGGCAGGACCCGGCTGTTGAAGAAGATGACGATTATCTTCCTCTCGTGCGCGAAGGCGTGAAGTGGGTCAACGAAAGAGTCATCGTTAATAACGGGGACACGACCCGCTATTACTACAACTATGAGTTCAGCGGCATGGACACTCTGTTTGACGAAATCAGCCATGCTTGCTATTACTACCTGGGCGACAAACTGAATGTGGAGCAAGATAGTCTAATCGCTGGTTTACGTGACGAAAGTAGCCATCGTGTCACCTGCGTGAGAAACAACGCCTACATCCCACTAGAAGAAAATGATGACGTAATATTCTTGCTGCCCATATACACCTATGGAGATACAAGAAAAATCTATGATTTCAGCCCAGTAATAGCTCCCGCTTTGTATTTGAATGCCCAGAATTTTTGGTGGGAAATTGGCGAGCGTGGTGGCCAGGCACTGACCGAGGACAATTTCATTGAGGTAGAACCTGTCGAGATCGAGGGTGTTGAGTGCTCGCGATTTGCCTTCTTGGGTGACGATGGCGAGCCGCTGGCCTATGTGGTAGAGGGCATCGGCTTTGACAGCCGCGACATGGGCGACCTGCTGACGCCGTTCACGCGTCGTCCCGACCCTAATGCCGACCACCAGGAATGGTGCGGCCTGAGCCACGTCATCAAGGACGGCAAGATCATCTACAAGGGTTTGAATTATAAAGAGCCTGAACCAGAACCCGAGCCCGTAAACCAAATCCCGTACTTAACTGAGGGAGTACAGTTTGTTAATGAAAGGGTCATTGTGAATAATGGTGACACCACATCGGTATATTATACCTACGAGATCGCCACTCGACGGGACACGTCCTACAATAATGACGAGCTGGAAACCGAAGACGTCTATTGTTGCAAATATTACGAATCGAGTATACCCAACTGCCGAGATAGCATTATCTGCCGTATGCTACCAAACGAAAAAGATTTGTTTAAGTACGGCACTTTCTGCGCATTTAATAATTATGCCGCTCAGAAAATAGAAAAAGAAGGTCGCAACATGACTATTCCATATCCTATAGATGTTAGGATGCACCGATGCGATTATTTGTATAGCTATGACGATTTCCTGCCATCGCTAATTTGGAGGTATGTATCGATGCAGCCAGACCTCACAGAATTGGAAGAAGAAAACTTTATTGAATGTGATTCCGTCGAAGTTGACGGACAACTGAGGCAAAGGATTGCCTATGTCGATGATTCGGGCGAAGTGCTTGCCTATTTTATCCAGGGCATCGGCTTTGACAGCCGCGATATGGGCGACCTGCTGACGCCGTTCACGCGCCGTCCCGACCCCAATGCCGACCACCAGGAATGGTGCGGCCTGAGCCACGTCATCAAGGACGGCAAGATCATCTACAAGGGCATGCGCTATAACCCCAATGCGGTAGCAGGTCTCCTGGGCGACGTGAACGGTGACGGCGAAATCAACATCGCCGATGCCGATAGCGTGATCGACATCGTCATCTTGGGCGGCAACGCTGGCCACACACGCATCCCCGCGGCCGACGTGAACGGCGACGGCGAAATCGACATCGCCGACGTCAATGCCATCATCAACAAGATCCTGAAAGTCGAATAACGCTCCTTGAGCCTCACGCTAAGCCGCCAAGCCGCTAAGATTTTTTATAGTTGCTCGCAAGGGGCTCGCAATTATGTTTTGTCGTTTCAACGGCGACAACGATTGCGAGCCTCTTGCGAGCAATAAAACTTAAAAAACTTTGCGGCTTAGCGACTTTACGTGAGATAAGAGATCGCGGATGCCGTTGTTTAGGTTGTTTGAGTTGTTTTTAAAAAAACGCTACAATCCGGATGGCATAGTCTTTTTGTCTTCTATAAAAAACTTCGCGGCTTAGCGTCTTAGCGTGAATTATTTTGGCAGATGACTCGCTGAATAGTTACATTTCGTCGTGCTCACGGTAAAAAATCGCTGTTACAGTTTTCATCCCGGCCCCAACTTGCAAAAAACCAGGAGAAAAGCATATAAAATCAGAAAAAATGCTTAACTTTGCTGCTGGAACTATATTCTATCAACCACTAAAAAACGAGGATTATGAAAAGGACAGGATTGATCGCACTACTATTTGCACTGGTTTGCTGCCTGCCGGCCGAGGCACAGCTCGGCGGCCTGATCAACAAGGGCAAGCAGGCCGTCAATAAAGCCAAGCAAGTCAAGAAACAAGTGGACGAGGAAATCAAGAAGGCCAACGGTGACATTGATTTCTACTACAACGACGCCCACCGGGGCTTCTATCGTGCCCGGGGCAACAAGATCGTGCTCGACGACCTGCACAAGGAGGGCAAACGCTCGGGCAAGAACATCATCTACACCATCGAGAAGAACGGCGACGTGAAACGTGATGACGGCGACAAGGTGGGCCAGGTGCTCGACGGGGGCATCGTCAACTGCAACGGCTCGTCGCCCTACCTCTCCCTGGCCGCCAATGGTGACGTGATCATGGACGGCGAGGTCATCGGGCACATCGACGACAAGGGCAACGTGACCCTGGAGGGTACCGCCATCGGCAAGGCCCCGGGCATCGACAAGCAGGTGGCCGCCTACATCTACTTCGGCATCCTCAACGACAAGAAGGGCATCGCTACCACCAGAGCTGCAATACAGCAGGAGAGACTGCGTGTCGAGCAGGAGCGCAAAGCCGCCGAGGAGGCCCGACTGAAGGCCGCCCAGGAACAAGCGGCCAAACAGAAGGCCATGGCCAGCCAGACGACGACCCCTAAGGCCCAGACCGGCAAGAAGACCACTACCAGCAGCAACAAGGCCACCAACACCAAGAAGGCCACCACTACCCCCAAGGTGCAAGAGTGGCGCATCGAGAAGGGCAGCGACAGGGGATTTGTCGATGCCAATGGCGTGGTCTATAACTCGTCCCACAAGAAGATCGGCAAGCTGCCCAACGGCAGCGGTGACATCGTGGACGAATCCGGCCACACCATCGGCCGCATCAGCATGGGCGACATCTATGACCGCAACGGCAAGGTGTGCACCGTGTCGAGCGGAGGCTCGATTGCCGTCCCGGGCTCCAACGCCACCGTGGCCGAGGTGCATGCCGGCGGACGCATCGACATGAACGTGGGAGGCAAGACGCTGGGCTACTGCGACGTTCGCCCCTATGAGTGGGCTGTGGCCATCATCTTCTGTGACATCTTCAATTTCTAGACGGGCAGCCCGTCCCACCATCATGAATAGCCTCAATCAGCACATGTTTGGGGCTATTTTCACACCCGGGGGCCATACCGATAGGCTTCGGCACGGTTCTTGCGTAATACCCATTACTGCCTGTCCAGGACAGACGGGCAGACAATTTGTCAGTAGAAAAAACCGTAATTAAACAATACAGACACTATGAAAGGTAAAGTTTATACCCGTACCGGCGATGCCGGCATGACGTCGCTCGTGAGCGGCAACCGCGTGAGCAAGGATGACGTGCGCGTCGAGGCCTATGGCACCGTCGATGAGTTGAATTCCAACATCGGCGTGCTGCTGCACAGCACCAAGCTCGAGGACCCTGACATCATGACACTGCTGCGCAAGGCCCAGAACAAGCTGTTCAACATCGGTGCCTATCTGGCCAACGATGCCCAGGATGCCACCCTCTACGGACTCACCCACGACGACGTGACCGCCCTGGAGAAGATGATGGACAAGATGAGCGAGGAACTGCCGCCCATGCGCGGCTTCATCCTGCCCGGCGGCACCCGCTTGTCGGCCACGGCCGACCGCTGCCGCACCATCACGCGCCGCGCCGAGCGCCGCGTCGTGACGCTGTCGCGCGAGGCCCACGTCGAGCCCCTAGTGCTCGAGTACCTGAACCGCCTGAGCGATTTCTTCTTTGTTTTTGCAAGATTTAACAATATCCACAACCAGGTAGAGGAAATTTATTGGGATAAAGACGCTTGAAATTGAAAAATAGTATTACTTTTGCGCACAATTTTAAGACACAGGATATTTTCATAAAAAAGCACAACAAGAAAGAACTATGTATTGGACACTTGAATTGGCTACCAAGCTCGAAGATGCACCCTGGCCCGCAACCAAGGCCGAGCTCATCGACTATGCCGTGCGCAGTGGCGCACCTCTCGAAGTGATTGAGAACCTGCAGGAGATCGAAGACGAAGGCGACACCTACGAGTCGATCGAGGACATCTGGCCCGACTATCCGACCAACGATGACGACTTCTTCTTTGACCCCGATGAGTACTAACCACCGGTCGAGAGAACACAATCGTGGCAATAACGGCAGTCCTGCTCACCCGTGAGCACGGCTGCCGTCTTTTGTTTGTTTCATCGCGGGGCGACACCCGCGGCGAGGAGAGCGGCACGATTTTTGCAGCACTTGTTTTTTGGGTGGCAATAGAACGCCCCCTATGTGTAACCGATAACAACCTAAGAGCGAATATGATATACACCTGTCCCAAATGCGGCAAGAAGATGGACCTGAGCACCGAGGTGCTCATCAGCAGCGACTACAAGGTCATCTGCCCCCAGTGCCTGTGTCAGTTGCAGATTGTCGGCGACTATGCCTACATCCCCCACGACACGCTCGACCTGGACACCACCATCGAGCCTTCCCGCACCATCAACTGCCCCAAGTGCGGCCACGAGGCCAGCACGGGCGCCCACTTCTGTCCTAACTGCGGGACCAGTTTCGACACGCCCCCCACGACGGCCATCGAGACCGCTGCCGAGGATGCCACCATCCTGCCGCCGCCCCTGCCGGGCCAGGACCCGCTCTATGACGAGGCCCTGAAGTTCCTGGCCGGCTGCATCTCCATCACGCCGATGATGCTGCGCGACCGCTTCCACATCAGCGACGAGCGGGCTGCCGAACTCATCCGCCAGCTGGAGGCCGGCGGCGCCATCGGCCCTTACAACAACGGCGGGCCCCGCCAGATCCTCATCCCTCACCGCACGATCTACAGCTACAACGTGCCGCGCACCGATGCCGCCCCGGGCAACCAGGTCAACCCCGGGCCGCAGCATCGCCGCCTGGGCTGCTGGGGCTACCTCATGATCATGATGATAATCCTGTTCCTCTTCAAGGCTTGCGGCGGTTGAGGGCACTACTTCACCCGTCGTCCCCCCCACCAAAACGAGGCTGTGTCATCATGAAGTGGACCCCAAAAGTTTTTTGTCCAAC
>JAFTFA010000203.1 GCA_017449785.1 Muribaculaceae bacterium
ACGCTGTTTTTCAAACAACCATAACAACATTTTTCAAGCAACAGAATATTCTGAAAAATCTGAGGGCATCCGCTACCGAATATCACGCTAAGCCGCGAAGTCGCTAAGTGAGGTTGACATAAACGTCAAGAAATCAGACAAATATGCAAATGCATATATAGAAAGTTTTTATGATAGAAGACAAAAAAGACAAGAAAGACTATGCCATCCGGATTGTAGCGATTTTTTAAAAACAACTCAAACAACTTAAACAACGGCAGCCGCGACCTTTGTATCTCACGCTAAGGCGCGAAGTCGCTAAGTTTTTTTTGAAAGTTTATGGCTCGCAAGGGGGGCAAATCGGTACGGATGCAAGAAAATAAGGTTGTAATTGTTGTTATACAGGTTGTTACGGTTGTTTGAAAACAACCATTTGGGTATCACGCGCTAAGGGGCGAAGGAGATGGAGGACAAGAAGGGTTGGTGTGTGAGGGCGCTTCCTGTGTTATGGGGTGGTGAGGATGGCGATGGCGCGGTCGAGGATGGCGTCGTGGGTGCGGTCGTCGAGGTTCATGTCGATGCGGACGTCGGGGGCTACGCCGAACTCGGTGAGCCGTCCCTCGGGATCCATGATGGGGCATGACGAGAAGCGCACGCGCCAGCCGTTGGGCAGTTCGCTGGTGAAGGGCAGGCCGCAGCCGCCGCCCGTGGTGTCGCCCACGATGGTGACCTGGTCGAGCCCCTTCATGATCGACACGAAGTTGTTGGTCGCGCTGAAGGAGCCTCGGTTGGCCAGCACGACGACGGGCTTGAGGTAGTGGATGTGGTTGCTGGTGGGCTCGAAGTAGTAGGGGTAGGGCTCTGAGATGTCGTTGTGGCCGGGGCCGGTCTTGTGGCTGATGTAGCCGGCGAGGGTCTTGCTGGGAATGAATCGCGAGACGAGTTTCTCGACGTTGGTCAGCAGGCCGCCGCCGTTGTCGCGCACGTCGATGATGAGGCCGTCGGCAGTGGACAGGTAGCTCAGTATCAGGTCCAGGTTGCCCTCGCCGATGCCCGTGGAGAAGGAGCCGTAGTACATGTAGCCGATGTTGTCGGTCAAGATCTGGTACTTGATGCCGCTGGCCATCTTGTAGTCAAAGTTGAGGTAATGCTGGTCGATGATGCGTGCATCATAGTTGACGGGCCACTGCTCCCATATCCAGTAGCGCGACACGTCGTGGCTGGCGATGAGGTTGGTGTGGCCGTCGCGCAGCTCCTTGAGCATGTCACCGCAGATGTCAAACAACTCGCGGTCGGTCATCTCGTTGGACACCCGTGCGCGGTAGCGCTGGTGCACCTCGTCCCAATCGACTTGCTTGTAGTCAAAGAAGCTGTAGTGCTCGTCCATGATGGTCCACAGGGCCTCGAAGTTGCCCACCTGGTCGTGCTCGAACTCGTCCTGCTGACTGCAACCGGTCACTGCCAGAAGACAACACAGTAATGGAAGACAATAAGTGCAATAAATGCCGAGGCATCGGCTCCCCGTGTTTGACGGCAACTTAAACAACCTGGACAACTTGGCATCTGAGTTCTTGCTGTGCTTATTTAATATTAATGAGTTCATACAAAAAATCGTTGTTTAAGTTGTTTTTTTAAAAACGCTACAAGCGGGATGGTATAGTATTTTTATTGTTCTCTTCTTGTTGTTATTGGGCGGGGTTAGAGAGAGACGCCGAGGACCAGGGAGTGGGTGACGTCGTGGACGTGGAGGTGGTTGACGTTCCAGTGCTCGAGGCGCGTGCGGTAGCCCACGCGCAGCGCGGTCTTGCCCAGGTGCAGGTCGGCACCCAGGTAATGGGTCATGTCCAGGCGGTTGCCCCACCAGCCCAGGTGGGCCAGGTTCTTGTGGTTGCCCAGGTAGATCTCGTAGTAACTCTCGTCATACTCGGGTGCAAAGAATACCCCTGCCACGGGCAGCTGCAACTGATAGCGCAGGGTGACGGGCTTGCGGCCCAGGCGGGTCTGCCATGTCGCCATGCCGGTGACGCCGACGTTCCAGTGGGCCCTGACGGACACGGGATTGTTGCTGTTGACGCTGTTGTAGAGGACGCCGGCGCGCAGTTGGGTCATGGGGCCGACACTCAAGTCGACACGATGGGCCACGGCATGGTGCCAGCGCCGTTGCATGTCAAAGGTGATGTCGCCCATGAGCTTGTGCAGGTCGTTGTTGCCGCTGGAGTTCTCGACGTAGTTGTAGTCGGCGCCCACCTGGAGTTGCCACAGCCACCTGTGGTCGTTGATCGGGCGCGTGACGTCGAGGGCGAGGCCCAAGTCCAGCCCGTCATAGGTGATGGGGGTCAGGTAGCTGTCGTGGATCGATGCGTAGCCCGCATCCAGGGTGAGCATCGACAACTTTTCCTGCCCCTGGGCCGTCAAGCCGCACGACAACAAGATGAAAAGAAGACAGTCAATGTCAAGGCACCGGCGCGCCTTGATTGACGACAACCCAAACAACCTGGAGAACTTGGCAGCCGCGTTCTTGATGTGCTTATTAATATTAATGATTAATGAGTTCATGCTGAAAAAAGTTGTTTAAGTCGTCGTTGAAACCGCTATAAGGCCGATGGTATAGTACTCATTGTCGTCGTCGTTGTCAGTCATCGAAGGGGATGCGCTGCTGGCCGGTGAACTTGTCAAGCACCTCGTCCTGGCTGATGCCCTCGGTCGACGGGGTGGGGACGGTCGAGTTCTCCTGGCCGTCGTTTTGCTGGCTGTCATCCGCCGGCTCGGTGGGCTCGGGCGCATCGGTGGTCTCGGGTTCGCGCGGCTCGACCTCGGTGATGCTGGCCACCTGCCAGTTGGTCACGCGGCGGCCCTTGGCCTTGAAGGTCTTGACACCGATAAACTCCTCGGCATCGATGATGAAGGGCTCGCGCTGGGCGTCGTCGCCACCCATCGTGACCTCGAAGCGCGGGCACGGCTCGTCGCTCAGCAGCATCAGGCGTGACTGCGGGTTGGAGCCGATGAAGCTCTGCTTCTTGGTGTTGTCCTCGAGCGTGAAACGCTTGACGTAGGGGTGTCCCTGGTCGGCGTCGTCGAGCACTGCCGTCCACACCTTGCTCTTGTCAAACTTCTCGATGCGCAGGATGCCCTCGTCATAGTGGTTGGTCGCCTCGGCGCTGGTGGTGTAGAACTCGCCGCCCTGCATGATGACCAGGATGCGGTCCTCGCCGCCGAACAGGCCCAGCGAGCGGCCATGGCCCTCGTAGTTGATGCGCAGGATGTCGGGGTCAAACCACACCTCGCGGTCGCCCAGCGTCGATTGTCCGGCCTCCTTGAGCGAGATGCGGTGCACCTCGTTCTTGGTCACGATGTTGCCGCGGGCCTGCTTGCCCTTGATGGCCAAGTCGGCCAGATTGACGTCAAATTGCAGGATCTTGAGCCTGAACTTGGGCTTGAGGGTGATGCGCAGCACCTCGGCCTCGCCGTTGGGATTGGCGGTGAACCAGGTGATCTTGCTGCCCGGCTTGCCCTGGGTGATGTCATACTCGCGGTCGCGGGTGATGCCCGTGACGGCAAAGCGCTTCATGTAGGTCGTGCCGCCGCGGCCGTCCTGGTACAACACATTATAAATAGTGCGGTCGTCGCCCTTCTTGAACACGTTCAGGTAGAGGATGTTCTTGCCGACGTAGATCTTGTCGGCGACCTTGGTGACCTTGAACTTGCCGTCCTTGTAGAAGATGATGATGTCGTCGATGTCCGAGCAGTTGCACACAAACTCGTCCTTCTTGAGGCCCGTACCGATGAAGCCGTCGGCGCGGTTGATGTAGAGCTTCTGGTTGGCCTCGGCGACCTTGCTGGCGACGATTGTGTCGAACTCGCGGATGATCGTCCTCCTCGGGTACTTGGCGCCATACTTGGTCTTCAGGCCCTCAAACCACTCGATGGTGTAGTCGGTCAGGTGGGCCAACTTGTTGTCGATGTCCTTGATACGGTCCTTCAAGCGGGCGATGTTCTCCTCGGCCTTGTCGCTGTTGTACTTGAGGATGCGCTTCATCGGGATCTCGAGCAGGCGCAGCAGGTCGTCCTGGGTCACCTCGCGGAAGAACTGGGGCTTGAAGGGCGTCAACCGCTTGTCGATGTGCTTGAGGGCACGCTCCTGGTCGCGGGCGTTTTCAAACTCCTTGTCCTTGTAGATGCGCTCCTCGATGAAGATCTTCTCGAGTGACACGCTGTGCAGGGCCTCCATGGTCTCGCCGCGCTGGATCTCAAGCTCCTGGCGCAGGATGTCGCGCGTGCGGTCCACGCTGTAGCGCAGCACGTCGCTCACGGTGAGGAACTGCGGCTTCTGGTCCTTGATGACGCAGCAGTTGGGCCAAATGGAGATTTCGCAGTCGGTGAAGGCATACAGTGCATCGATGGCGATGTCGCTGCTCGTGCCGGCCTGGAGCGAGACGATGATCTCGGCCGTGGCGCTGGTGTTGTCCTCGACCTTGCGTATCTTGATCTTGCCGCGCTCGCCGGCCTTGAGGATGCTCTCGATGACGGTGCCGGTGGTTTTGCCATAGGGGACATCCTTGACCAGCAGCGTCTTGTTGTCGAGCTTCTCGATCTTTGCCCGCACGCGGACGTAGCCGCCGCGCTCGCCGTCATTGTAGTGGCTCACGTCGATGTAGCCGCCCGTCTGGAAGTCGGGATAGAGGTGGAACTCCTCGTCGCGCAGGTAGTGGACGGCGGCATCGATGACCTCGTTGAAGTTGTGGGGCAGGATCTTGCACGACAGGCCGACGGCGATACCCTCGGCGCCCTGGGTCAGCAGCAGGGGGAACTTGGCGGGCAGCGTGAGCGGTTCACGCTTGCGGCCGTCATAGGACAGGCCCCAGTCGGTTACCTTGGGGTTATAGACCGCATCCAGGGCAAACTCGCTCAACCTGGCCTCGATGTAACGGCCAGCGGCCGCACCGTCGCCGGTGAGGATGTTACCCCAGTTACCCTGGGTGTCGATGAGCAGCTCCTTCTGTCCCAGCTGCACGAGTGCGCTGTAGATCGAGGCGTCGCCGTGGGGGTGGTACTGCATGGTGAGTCCCACGATGTTGGCCACCTTGTTGAAGTGGCCGTCGTCGGCTTCCTTCATGGCGTGCATGATGCGTCGCTGCACGGGTTTGAAGCCGTCCTCGATGTGGGGAACGGCGCGTTCCAGGATCACATAGGAGGCATAGTCGAGAAACCAGTTCTCGTACATGCCGCTCAGTTGCAGCTTTTTATCTTTAGGCACCTGGTAGGTGGAGTGGGCCTCGGGTTCATTACCGTCACCTCCGTCACCGTCATCGGGATTGGGGGTGGCGTCAGCGTTGTCATTGTCTTGGGGATTGCCCTCGGCAGGTTCCTGTTGCTCCATGCCTTCCAGTTCGTCGTCGTCTTTCTTCATATCCAAAAAAGGTGATTTAACCTGCAAAGATACTGCATTTGTCGTAAAATTCGGGCATTATTGTCCGAAAATTGTCGCAAAACTTGGTATAATGCTTTGATAGCTTGGCAATAGGGATTCGGGTGCTAAAACGGTGATTTTTTCCTCGATTTAGCACTTTTATCGCGATTCGGGTGCTAAAACGATGATTTTTTCCTCGATTTAGCACTTTTACCAGTTTATTCCCGGTGAGGTGTTAGCTCTCGGGGTGGGTGGGAGCAGTGCCTTGTTCGCGGTGCATTTTTTGGAATGCCGAGGGGGTGAGGCCCACGATGTTTTTGAACACGGCGGCAAAATTGCTGCGAGATTTGTACCCCACGCTGTTTGCGATTCCCTCAAGGGAATAACTGCCGTAACCTTCGGTGTCCATCAGGCGGCGACAGGCCTCCTTGATGCGGTACTCGTTTAGCAGCATATAAAAGTTGCACTGCTTGCATGCATTGATGGCACGAGACACATATTTGACGTTGCTGTCAACCAGCTCGGCGAGGCGCTGGCGTGAGAAATCCTCGCCATAGACCTCGGGCGACGACTCCAGCACTGCCGTGATTTTGTCCATCAGGTCGCGGTCGGCTTGGCTGGGCCCATCTTGGTCGGGTGCGTTGGCATGTTCAGCAACGGGTGTGGGTTTGGCAGTGAGGCGAAGTTCCTTGCCCTCGTTGAGCAGGGCGATGTTCTTCTCATACAGCAGACGGTTGGTGCGCTTGGTTCTGCGGTAGTTCACCCACAGTATGCCCAACAGGGCTAGTGCCAGCAAAGCGATGATGATGGTGCTCCATAGCATGACGGTCTGCATCTGGTAGTGATGCCTCATGTCGCTGATGTGCTCGCGCGTCTGCTCCAGTTCCAGATTCAGTTTCGCCTGGTCTATCTTGCCCGCGTGGCTCTTGTTGATAAATTCGTCCTTGGTGATGTAGTATTGCAGGGCATATTTGTCGGCCATCGCCTTGTTGCCGTCCGCTTGGTAGTGTTGCTTGATAAGCCACAACGCTTCTAACAGCTCAAAGTTCATCCCCTTTTCACGTAAGGTTTGTTCATGCTGGAGCAGCAGTCTCAACGCCCTGGCTCGCTTGCCACTTTTTACCAACACGGCATACTGCGAAACTATGAGCATATATTTCATTTGGATGAAGTCCTTGTCGTTGAGAAACTTTGGGTGGGTTAATGGAGTCTGCAATGTTTCTAATGCCTTGTCGTAGTCACCGGCATTGTAAAAATCCACGGCATCGCACATCACAGCGGCAACATTGCCGCAAGCACCTTGTCGTTGCTCGGCATCACGGTATGCCTTGATTTCACTGGTCACATCATTGGCTTTGTTAAACTTAATGGCAAGATATAGCAAATTGGTCAAAGAAATAACCAAATATTCGGTATTATTTTTTTTGTTGTCTGGTGTTGATTTTATCTGGTGGAGTGTGAAAAAAAACGCGTTGCTAAAATTATCAAATACATATTTACAATAAGTAAAATTAGTCTCCAAGTCATTTCTTGTTGCTGTAAGAATTGACATGTCTGTTAGGATGACAACTTGAAGCTGGGTTAAATTATGCTTCTTCGCAATCTGTTCTGCTTTTAGTAGGTTTTCAGTAGCAAGTTGGTAATTATTGTACTGTTGCAAGTAAATGATACCCATATAATGAAACGAAACACAACAGGCTTCACTTTCTTCGTTAGAAAGTTCCTTTTTGCCATATTTGCTTGCTTGGATGTCTGCGCATAGCATAGCACTATCAGTATTGTCGTTTTCTGAATAGTAGTTAAGTATTGTTCTAAATTCTTTTGGAGAAAGGGTATAAATCTTTTCATAATTGTTATTGTCAGTAGATTTAGCACTCCCGAAAGACGTGCCAAACGTTGCTACAAAGAAGATGAGATATTTAATCTTAATCATATTATTGTAGATTAGATATAGACGACATGCAATTGTTTGTTTAGAACAAAAGTAATAAAACTGACTAAATTTCACCTTGGAATTCAGCCAGTTTTTTAAGTATGTAGAATATGTGGGACAATTATTTACTACCTACTGTGCTTATTGAGCATTGCAAACAAGACGAACACAACATCCAACGCAGTTAGATGACCATGATACTTCAGCTATTTCTGAAATTATAGCGAAGGCATCGGAATGAGTTGATTTGGATTCATAATCATAAGGTGTGGGGTCTGTCGGAGTCGACGACCAGTATTTAGCGCCCCAGTTCATATTATTTGAATCATAATTCTTGCCTTCTCTGTAACCTGCTACAGGCAAGAAAACAGCACCAGCTGCTTCCAATAGCTGCCATTGGTTTAGGGTATAGTTATTATGTTCAGCGTACTTAGATTCGGTTGAGGGAGGAGAAGAAAAGCCTGGATTGAATGTAAGTCCTTCAGGTAGGACCCAGTTGTCTGGAAGAAAGATTATTACATTATTACCATTCACACAGGCAAAACCGCAAAGTTGGTCGGCATTAGTGCGGGTGTTTCGTAAATAGGTCCACTCATCTGAACTTAATGTATACCAATCAGCACCTTGTATATTCTTGCCCCAATCAACAAATTCGCCTGTAAATTGACTAAAGTAGGTCATATACTCAGGATCCATGATATCGCCACTAGTATACAACCAACCGTAGGTATCCAAGGTTGAGTTAATTCCAAAATAGGTACTTGCAGTGCTCCATCCAAACAAGTCCAAATATCCATCATAAGAGTTTTCTCCAATATGGTTGTTTTCATTGGCAGTGAAATCATATTGATTGGTAGCAAAACGCCAATGCTTTGTTTTTTGATTATATTGTAGATTACCCTGAGAAAAATGTACCTTTTTTGTGGGACTTACAGAGAATGCACCCATCAGGCAATCGGAGATCTCGTTTTCAGTATAAACGATACTATCTGCATCAACTACATTTGACAGGACATCTCCATCTTTGTAAATCTTAACTGTCTGTGCACTAATAGTTTGTATGGATATTACTGCACAAAGTGTGAATAATAAATTTCTCATAATTTATGTTATTTATTTGATTAATAATCTATAACTCGTTTGCCTTCAATGTCAAACTTCATTTCATCTTTAACGATGATAACAC
>JAFTFA010000204.1 GCA_017449785.1 Muribaculaceae bacterium
ACCGCAACGACTTGCAGATGCCCTTCAAGCGCTATCAGGTGCAGCCCGTGTGGCGCGCCGACCGTCCCCAGAAGGGGCGTTACCGCGAGTTCTACCAGTGTGACGCCGACATCGTGGGCAGCGACTCGCTGTTCAACGAGGTAGAACTGGTGACAATGATCGACGAGGTGTTCAACCGCTTCAACATCAATGTCGTTATCAAGCTCAACAACCGCAAGATCCTGAGCGGCATCGCCGAGGTCATCGGTGCAGCCGACAAGATTATCGATATCACTGTCGCTATCGACAAACTCGACAAGATCGGCATCGACAACGTCAATGCCGAGTTGCGCGAGAAGGGCCTGAGCGACGAGGCCGTCGCCACCTTGCAGCCCCTGTTGGCCCTGGATGGCACCAACGAGGAGCGCCTCGCGTCGCTGGCAACCATGCTGTCGGCCAGCGAGACGGGCATGAAGGGCATCGAGGAGATGCGCTATGTGCTCGAGCACGTGGCTGCATTGGGCACCCGTGCCCGTGTCGAGCTCGACGTGTCCCTGGCCCGCGGCTTGAACTACTACACCGGCACGATCCTTGAGGTCAAGGCGCTGGATGTCGCCATCGGCAGCATTACCGGCGGCGGCCGTTATGACAACCTGACGGGCGTCTTCGGTATGCCGGGCTTGTCGGGTGTGGGCATCAGCTTTGGTGCCGATCGCATCTATGACGTGCTCAATGCACTGGACTTGTATCCCGCCGACACCATGGCCACGGCTCGCGTGATGTTTGTCAACTTCGGCGAACAGGAGGCAACAGCATCGTTAGGTCACATCATGGCCCTGCGCCGCGCCGGCATCAGCGCCGAGCTGTATCCTGACAGCGCCAAGATGAAAAAGCAGATGAACTATGCCAACGACCGACAGATACCCTATGTCGCCATCGTCGGTGCCGACGAGGTGACCAATGGCACCATCGCCCTGAAGAACATGGCGACTGGTGAGCAGCAGACGCTGACCGTCGATCAAGTCATCGAGGCCCTGTCCTGAAAAGATAGCCACAACAGCAGCGAGTCATGAACAGCATGTATCAACAACTGATGCAGTTGCCGCTCTTCCAGGGCGTGAGCACCGAGAAGATTACCGCCCTGGTCGAGAAATTGCCCTTCCACTTCCTGAAGTACCGCAATGGCGAACAGATCATTGCGGCGGGCGATGCTTGTACCCATGTCAAGTTTATCGTTTCGGGACGAGTGAAGTTGGATACCCCGTTTCCACGCCTTCGCATCAATCTGCATCAGACGGTCTCCAATCCCCATGTGCTGGCGCCGGAGTACCTGTTCGGCCGTGACACGGTCTATCCCTACACGGCAGTGAGCGAGGGCACTTGTGGCATCTTGCAGTTGCTCAAGAGCGACTACATCAAGATGATCACGACCGACAAGGTGTTCCTGTTCAACATCTTGAACTATCTGTCGTCGGGCACTCAGCGCAACCTGGCCTATCCCTTGTCGATCAAGGACGGGTCGGTCGTCGAGCGCTTGGCGATCCTGGTGGACATGTTGACCATGACGGGGGCAACCGACATCAGTTTACGCTACAAGCAACGTGACCTGTGCATCCTGTTGGGCACCCAGCGCACGACGCTGATGTCGATGCTCGAGAAATTGAGCGAGCAGGATATCGTTGACTATGACAGCAACACGTTGACCATCCTTGACATCGACGGGCTGATGCAGGCAACAGAATAACAACAATTAATACCTATTAAATGAAATGAAGTACACTTATTATACATCGGGTACCTGCTCTTCCCAGATTGACCTGGATGTTGACGACCAGCATGTGGTGCGCGACGTCCAGTTCTATGGCGGCTGCCACGGCAACCTGCAAGGTATCTCCACGCTGGTGCGCGGCATGAGTGCCAGCGAGGTCATCAGCAAGCTGCAAGGCATTCGTTGCGGTTACAAGAACACGTCTTGTCCCGACCAGTTGGCAAATGCCCTGCGTGAGGTGTTGGCCCAGAAGTGAAGACATTAAAAAAACAGAAAATCATTATTTTATCAATCATACTAGTAAATCATGAAGAAATTATTGTTGATGACGGCCGTTGCCGTTGCATTGTCACTGATGAGTTGTAACGGTAATACCGATTATAAGGCTAAGGGCGAACAGATGTCCAAGCAACTCGACGAAAAGGTTGAACAAAATGACACCGCCGGCGCTCTCGCATCGGACGAGGCCATCCGCAAGGTCGAGGCTGATGTCGTTGCAACCGGCGACTCGGCAGCCATTGCCGACTTCCGTGCCGCGATGAAGGACGCGCGCGTGCGCAACGCCGCCTTTGTCACCATCGCCAAGATCAAGAACGGCATGGACCGCGAGGAGGCCATCAAGGAACTGGTTAATGATGCCTTGAAGAGTGATGTGAACATCCAGGCTGTCACTGCTGCCATCAATGCCATCTTGAAGGCCGAGGACCTGCCTAAAGAAACCAAGCAGCCCAAGCAGCAGGAAACCAAGTCTGAGGCTACCCAGCAGAAGTGATCACTGTATGAGTTGGCCGTTCTCTCCAGGTCTAGTCCATCATCTGGCCCGAGCCGTTGTAGGCATCGGGCTATGTGCCGTTATGGCATCCTGCGGGACCGGAATCGAGGTCACCGAGCATGTCACCGACAAGGACGTACGGCGCGTCATAGGCCAGATAGATAACCGTCAGTCGCCCGTGACGCTCGATGCCTATGTGGACTCGTTGCCGGCCTGGAAGGCGGGCAAGCGCTTCTGGGTGGCCGATGACCAGGTCAAGCAACTGTTCATGCAGGATGCTGCCTATGACAAGGACACGTTGCATCTGGCCGGCCATGTACTCCATTACGTGAGTTACGCCAAGGGGGGCTTGTTTGAGGAGGATGATGACCGCTATGTCGTCATCGAGTTGCGTGACGAACTGTCGGGACAAGTCTATCACTGCCGTGCCGGCAAGGCCCGCGAGGTCAATTACCGCGGATTCACCATCCCCATGCTCATTGACCTGGACATGGTCGATCACGTTGCCCGCCAAGTGGCAGGCCAGGATTTCTTTATCAAGACCGGCATCTGGTATGACCGGGAGAGGGAGCAGATGCTCGATGGCCGCCATTTCATCAAGGTGCACATCGACAGTGTGCTGCCTGGCAATGCCGTGATGCCGCTGCGGGTGCTGTTCACGACCAGTGACACCCGCGAGCAGGCCATGGTGTGGATGAGCGACAAGCAGTCGTCGATGGTGGGGCGCGATTTTGATGCCATGTTCACGGCCAGCGATCCGCATCTGTCCTATCCGGCCATCAGCGACGAGAACTGGCAGCACATCACGCGTGCTCAAGTCGTGCAAGGAATGACCAAGGAAGAGTGCCGTCTCGCCCTGGGCAATCCCAAGCGCATCAGCGAGAATCCCGACCAGGGCGGCATGAGGGAATATTGGTATTATGACGGCGGGTCTTACCTGTATTTTGTGGACGGCCTGCTCAGCCAATTCAGGAGATGAAATGAAACCGACTACGTTAGAAATAGAGTTTTTGGGGACCGGCACCTCGACGGGCGTGCCCATGTTGCGTTGCCATTGCTCGGTCTGCCTGAGTGATGACCCGCGCGACAAGCGGCTGCGCACCTCGGCCATCGTGCGTTATCAAGGCGTGAGGCTGCTCATCGACTGCGGGCCGGACTTCCGCACCCAGATGCTGCGTGCCAGCGACGACAATCTGGATGCCGTCCTGCTCACCCACATCCACTTTGACCACGTGGCGGGAATGGATGACCTGCGGGCCTACTGCTTTGAGCGTCCCATGCCCATCTATGCCCGTGCCGACGTCGTGCGGGACCTGCATCAGCGCATCCCCTATTGCTTCTCAAGTCATCCCTATCCGGGTGTGGCACAGTTTGAGGAGCACGTCATCGGCGACGAGCCGTTCCTTGTCGATGGGGTGAGGGTGGAGCCGATTCCCGTGATGCACTACAAGTTGCCCATCGTGGGATTCCGCATCGGCCCGCTGGCCTATATCACCGATGCCAAGACCATTGCCGACGACGTGGTAGAACGCCTGAACGGTGTTCCCCTGCTGGTCATCAATTCATTGCGCTTGACGGGCGAACACCTGTCCCACATGTGCCTCGATGAGACGCTAGGCATCATCGAGCGTGTCAAGCCCGAGAAGGCCTATCTGATTCACGTCAGTGACCGCATGGGCCTGCACGCCGACACCTCGCGGGTGCTGCCGCCCAATGTGGAACTGGCCTATGACGGCCTGATTGTGAAAGTATAGAGAGAATGGAAGAAATCAAGATATCGGAAGTGAAGCTCGAGGAGCAGACCTCGGGGTTGCAATTCTTTGAGAGCAGGGTGCAGGCGGGGTTCCCAAGCCCGGCCCAGAACGAATATGCCGACACCATCGACCTGAACCGGACCTTGATCACCAATCCCGCTGCAACCTTCTGTGCGCGGGTGATCGGCAACTCGATGGTCGATGCAGGCATCAACGAGGGTGACCTGCTCATCATCGACCGCTCGCTCACGCCCCATGATGGCAATATCGCTGTCTGCTTCATCGATGGTGACTTCACCGTCAAGCGGATCAGCGTGCGCGACGATGGCCTCTATCTGACGCCCGCCAATGCCAGTTTTCCCGAGTTGAAGGTGGAGGAGAATAGCAACTTCCAGGTGTGGGGCGTGGTGTCACACATCATCAAGAAGGTATAATAGAAAAGAAGAATTAATACAGGGTAACAATATTCATTGGACCGAGGCAAGATACATATTGAGCGATATGGCGTGGCGTTCTTCGTCATGTGTGTTGCTGTGGCCGCATGGCAGTGTCTGGCTCTTGTCGCCGACCTGCGCGTCATGGGGCGTGGACCGCAAGAGTGGCTCATGGTGCCGTTGTCGGTGGGCAATCTCATGGCCCTGTTGTCGCCTTGCAGCGATCTCCTGGTCATGATGGGTGACCGGTGGGGCGGTATGGGTATGTTCAAGACGATGATGATTTCGCTGGCCAATGCCCTGTTGCTGCTCTCGCCCTACTGGCTGTTGCCTCGCCGCTGGCGATGGCTCGTGTGGATCCCGTTGACCTTGCTCACCGTGTGGTCGTTGATGCAGCTGTGCTACTGCCGTGCCTACGACGACTTGATGCCCTGGAAGAGCATGACCATTACCGATAACGTGAACACGACCTTGATGAGCAGCACGATCTCCCTGCTGCGCTGGCATGACTTGTTGATTGTCCTGCCGTTCGTGTTGCTGGTTGTTGTCTGCTCATTGGGCAAACGTGTGAAAATCAAGCACGAGAAGCATCTCAAGCCCTTCCTGCTCACCTTGTTGGCCTGTTTGACCGCTGCATTCATCGGATACGGCAATTATGGCGAAAACCACGAGAAACGCTATCTGCATAACTTCAGCAACAAGGGGTACCTGATTACCAACGGCCTGCGGCCCTATGGGGCCTATACCTTGTATCAGACGATATTCGTCGGCCACTCGCTCAGCGAAGAAGACCGCGAGATGGTGCGCCGCTTCATTGCCGATGATTGCCCTCACTACTATGATAATGACCACTGCTCAGTCCAGGGCCGCAACCTGGTGCTCATCATCGTCGAGTCGCTGCACACGTGGCCCATCGGCATGGAAGTGGACGGCCGCGAGGTGACCCCCGTGCTTAATGGTCTTGTGGCGGGCGACAGCGTCATCTATGCGCCTCATGTCCTGTTCCAGACCAGTCACGGCCATTCGAGCGACGCCCATTTTATCTATAACACAGGTCTTGCCCCCCTGCGCGACGGCGTGGTGGCGGTGGACTGGGGCGATGGCGGCTACCGGACGCTGGCCGGCGCGCTCAAGGGTTATGACTGCCGCGAGATCATCTGCACGCCGGGCATGAACTGGAACCAGACGGTGACTGCCAGGACCTATGGCTTTGACACGCTCTACACGCGTGACGACCTGAATGGAGCGGGCGCCCTGTTGCGCCACAACAATATCGACGACGCCGCGCTCACCGATTATGCCGCGCAGTTGCTGCCGCGCCTGCGCCAGCCGTTCTTCCTCGAGATGGTGACCATGACGATGCACGTGCCTTATACCAACGGCAAGTCGCGTCCGTCGTGGATCACTGCCAGTGACACACTTACCGTCGAGGCACGCGACTACCTCAACTGTGTCAATATCACCGACAGCTGCATCGGTGCCTTCATCGACGAGTTGAAGGTGCAAGGACTGATGCAGAACACGGTGCTGGCCATCGTGAGTGACCACACCCAGATCTACCGCAACCGTGTCATGGGCCGCTCGGACTATGAGTGGA
>JAFTFA010000205.1 GCA_017449785.1 Muribaculaceae bacterium
CACCATTCCTCTGGCCGATTATCAGAAGAAAGTGGGAAACATCCAGGACTTCTCGACCATTCGCTTTATGCGCATGTTCATGACGGGATTCCATGCCACGACCCACTTGAGATTTGCCACGCTCGACCTGGTCAGTGGCGAGTGGCGTAACTACAAGTATAACCTCAATATGCGCGGTGAGCAGCCCGCTAACGGCTCGATCAGCATCAACACCGTGAACATTGAGGAGAATGCTTCTCGCGAGCCGGTCAACTACGTCCTGCCTCCCGGTGTGTCGCGTATCATCAACAGCGGCCAGTCCCAGATTATCCAGAAGAATGAGCAGTCCATGCAGCTCACGGTCGATAATCTTGATGCCGGTGATGCCCGCGGCGTGTACCGCAATACCGACCTCGACCTGCGCACCTACAAGCGTCTGCAGATGTTTGTCCATAACGAGGCTACCATCGACAATGAGACCAACCTGCGCAATGGTGATATCTCGCTGTTCTTCCGCTTGGGTTCAGACGTGAAGAACAACTACTATGAGTACGAGATTCCCTTGACGCTCACTCCGGCAGGCCACTACAGCACCAACAGCTCCAGCGACCGCCTCAAGGTGTGGCCCGAGGAGAATATGCTCGACATCAACCTGGATGTACTCATCAACGCCAAGAAGAAGCGCAATGCCGACAAGATGGCCGGTGTCGCCGGTGTGGGATATGCCGTGCGTTACCAGGACATTGACGAGGAGAATCCCAACAACAAGATCTACGTCATCGGTAACCCGTCATTGAGCAAGGTGCGTGTGATGCTCATCGGTGTGCGCAACAACTCGCCTACGACCAAGAGCTGCGTCGTCTGGGTGGATGAGTTGCGTGTGACCGACTTTGATGCCGAGGGTGGTTGGGCAGCCAAGGCCTCCATGACGCTCAACATGAGTGATATCGCGACTGTCAATGTGGGATTCCACAAGGAGACCGAGGGCTTCGGCTCGGTGGACCAGAGCCTCACCAACCGCAGGCTTGACAACTATGACCAATATAATATCGCCGTGCAGACCGACCTGGGCCGCTTTATCCCCGAGAAAGTCAAATTGCACGCCCCGATCTATTACTCATACAGTAACGAGAAGACTACTCCCAAGTACAATCCTCTTGACCAGGATGTCCGCCTGGACGAGGCTGTGGATATCTGCGAGACCAAGCAGCAGAAGGACAGTATCATGGAGTATGCCGTCACCCAGCGCACGGCCAGCAACTTCTCCATCTCGGGACTCAAGTTTGACGTCAAGACGATGAAGAATCCCATGCCCTGGGATCCTGCCAACTTCTCGTTCAGCTACTCGTTCAACAAGCAGCACCTCAACGACCCCGAGAACGTGTATGAGAACACCAATGACTACCGTGGCTCGATGCAATATAGCTGGACGCCCTATGCCAAGCCTTTCAAGCCCTTCTCCCATTTCATCAGTGAGAAGAACAAGAGCATGAAGTTCTTCCGTGACTGGGAATTGCGCTGGCTGCCCAGTAACATCGCCTTCAGTACCAACATCTCGCGCTACTATTATGAGCAGCAGACGCGTAACGAGACCGGTATTGAGGTCGAGTTGCCCGTCTCGGTCAGCAAGAACTACCTCTGGGATCGCCAGTTTGCGCTCTCATGGAGTTTCACCAAGTCGCTCACGGCCTCGTTCAACAGCAACACGACGGCCCACATCATGGAGCCGGTCGGCCAGGTGAATCGCCGCCTCTTCCCCGATGAGTATCGTGACTGGAAGGACTCTGTCATGACGTCGATCAAGGACTTGGGTACCCCGTGGGCCTATAACCAGACGTTCACGACGACCTATAAGGCTCCGTTCAGCCAGATTCCCATCTTGAGCTGGATTACTGCCAACTTGTCCTACAATTCGACCTATCGATGGGACCGCGGTGCTATCGTGGACGAGATTTCTTCGGGTAATACCATCGCCAACCAGACCACACGGTCTATCGAAGGACGTTTTGCCCTTGACCAGTTCTATTCCAAGATTCCTTACTTGAAGAAAGTGGACGAGCGTTTCTCGAGCAAGAGCACCAATCGCAAGAAGAACACGGCCAAGAAGGAGAAACCCAAGAAATATAACCGCACCATCAAGTTGAGCCCCGACTCGTCTATTGTCATCAACCACAAGCTGGGTACCAAGAATGTCAAGGTCAGTGCTACCACGAGCGATGACAAGCCCTTCAAGGTCGAGTTCAAGGTCAAGGATAAGGACAATGTGGAAATCAAGACCCTGGGTGAAGAGAACCTCAAGTTCACGATCACCGAGGTGAAGAAGGAGGAAGTCCACAATTTCTTCACCGAGGCGGCAGAATATACCACCCGCGTGCTGATGAGCGTGCGCTCGGTCAACCTCAGGTGGAAGAAGACGACCTCGCTATCGATACCGCAGTTCGTTCCCGAGATTGGTGACATCTTCGGTCAATCCACCCACTATGATGTCATGGCTCCCGGTTTGGACTTCGCCTTTGGCTTCGCGGGCCAGTCCTATATCGAGAAGTCGTTGAGCCGTGGTTGGCTCATGGGTGACGAGACCCAGACGACCCCTGCTATCTATGGTCGGGCCAACGAGTTCAATGCCGAGGTGCAGCTTGAGCCCATCGCTGGCTTGAAGATTACCTTGACCGGCAACCGCACCGACAACCGCACGAGTCAGATCCAGTTCATGTTTGCCGATCCTACGATTGTTTACGGCGGTAGCTATACCAAGACCCATATCGCTCTCGCCACCGCTTTCAAGGGCTTTAAGGCCGATGACAATTACCGTAGCGAGACGTTTGACAAGTTCTTGAGCAATATCCCGGTTGTTGCCGATCGCCTGCAGCAGCGCTACATGGGCTCGACCTATCCCGACAAAGGCTTCTTGCATGGGACTGCATTTGCCGGCAATACCTATAGCATCGAGAATGGTCCCATCAACAACATGAGCAGCGATGTGCTGATTCCTGCCTTCCTGGCAGCTTATTCCGGCAAGGATGCCAGGAAGGTTGACCTCAACCCGTTCCCGGGACTGAAGTCGATTCTGCCCAACTGGCGCGTTGCCTATGATGGCCTGATGCGTATCCCGTTCTTCAAGCGCACGTTCAAGGCCTTCACCTTGAATCATGCCTACCAGTGTGCCTACAGCGTCGGTTCATTCAACTCGTTCAGCGACTGGGTAACCATCGGTGATGGCATGGGCTTCACCCAGGATGTCCTCACCAACGGCCCCATCCCGTCGTCACCCTACAACATTGCTTCGGTGTCGATTACCGAGAAGTTTGCGCCCATCATCGGCTTCACGGCTACGTTCCTGAACGATGTGTCGATCAACATGCAATATGACAACCAGCGCACGTTGACGCTTAACTCCTCGGCTGGTCAGCTGGTGGAGGCAACCAGCAAGTCCTTCTCGCTGGGTGGCAGCTACAAGATTGCCAACTTCAACCAGATATTGAAGATCAAGAAAAAGCAGCAGAACGTGAACAACGACTTGACGTTCAATCTCAATGTCAAGATGTCGAGCAATACCTCGCTCATCCGCAAGATTGACGCCAATACTGCTCAGGCGACCAACGGCACGCGCACGTGGAGCGTCAACTTCACGGCCAACTATGTGGTCAGCAAGCGCATCACCATGGGTGCCTACTTCGATTATCAGGCCAACACGCCGCTTGTCTCCACGTCGTCCTATCCCACGACCAGCAGCAACTATGGTCTGTCCATCAACATGTCACTCGTCAAGTAATCTGATATCGCAATGATCCTCAGTCTCATCGTCTATACAGGCACCGGCGCCATGCTGGCAGGGCTGGGGTGGCATGTGAGCAGGCGCGAGCAGAGGTTGATGGCCAGTGGTGGCGGTGAGTTGCCCTTTGCATCATGGGAGATTCTGGCGGCGATACTCATCTATGTGGCAGTCTCGTCGGCCCGATGGCTCACCTCGTGGGACTACAACATGTATTACAGCTATTACGTGAGCATGCAGTCCGTGGGTGAATTTTCCCGCGTGAATTTTGAGCCGGGCTTCGCTTTGATTACCAACTTGATGGCCCGTGCGGGACTTCACTTCTCGATCTATTTCGCCTTCTGGGCATTGATACAGATTACCCTGCTGCTCTACGCCCTGCGGCATCGCAAGGTGTTGCTGCCGTGGTTGGCGTTGTGCATCTTCTTGGGACCATATTACATCTTCTGGATGGGCTTTGTGCGACAGTCGGTGGTCGAGGCGATGTTCGTGCTCATGGTGGAATTGATTGTTAGGCGCAAGTTCTGGTATTACCTCTTGCTCTCGGCGTTGGCAGTCACGCTCCACAAGATGTGTGTGCTTTTTATCCCGCTGTACTTCGTCCCCCTCATCCGGGTGCCTCATGCCCGGCGATGGATGGCATTTGCCTTCATCATCCTGTGCTTCGTCCTGGGCTCGTTCCCGCAATGGATTCAGTGGATTTTTGACCGCATCGGCACTCTGGCCCAGCTATTGGGTTACGGGCATTATTACCGCCTTTTCATGAGCAATAATCTGGAGTACGCCTTCAGGATGGTGATGGGACCGTCGCGCTTGTGTCCGCTCTTGACCTGCCTGATGATCGTGTGGTATTATCCGGCTATCCGCCAGATGTTCACCTCTGATAAGTATCTGCCTGCTCTCTTCCGCTTTGCGGTGGTCTATATGGGCTATATCAACCTGTTTGCCAATACGACCCAGTACCTGACTCGTCCCGGCGAACTGATGCGCAGTTGTTTCCTGGTGATGGTGTGCTTCCTGCTGCATTATCTATGGCGCCAGCGCAAGTGGTTGCCACTGGCGGCTGCTAGTTTCTTCAACTTCTATTACGTCTATTACGAGATAGCCAAGGCGGCCACCACTCGAGGGAGCATCTACGAGCCCGAGTTGTACCACACTTTCCTCTTCTAGAACGACAAAAACCCGCCTGTTGCCAAGCGGGTTTTCATTTGATTGCAGGCATGATAGGGTAGAGCGCTACTCCTTCTTGCCGCCGAACTTGTTGTAGCTGATGTTTTCCTCCTTGAATTTGTCCTTGGGAGCGGGTGCCTCGTCGGGATAACCCACGCGGACGATGGCCAGCGGGATGATGTTGTTGGTGGCGTTCAGCACATTGGCAATCTCGGCACAGCGCTCCATGTTGGGATATGCGGCGGTCCACACGGCACCCAGGCCTACGGCGTGGGCTGCGAGGAGCAGATTCTCGGTGGCAGCCGATACATCCTGTACCCAGAAGTCGGGCAGTTTGCTCTTGCCGTCGGGCATCGTTGTCTTGTCTGTGTCGCCACACACGGCAATCAGCAACGGGGCATTGGTCGGCTGTCTGCCGGAGAGCATGTCGATGGTGTTCTTGTCATCAATGACAATGAAGTGCCAGGGCTGCATATTCATTGCTGTAGGGGCGGCCATGGCAGCCTTGAGCATGATGTCAATTTTCTCTTGCTCGACGGGCTGATCCTTGTACTTGCGGATACTCGTGCGGGTCATGATGTTCTCGATGGCGGCTTGGCCGTTGTCGATCGTGGCCTCAGCCTGCTGATTGTCACCGCCCTGGGTCGTGCAAGCACCCAGCGTGAGCAGTACGGTTGCGATTGCTAGAATTGATTTTTTCATCTCGTTTCCTTAGTTAGAATTTGGTTAAGTGATATAATAGAACAAAAATTTTTTGTGGCAAAGATACGATTTTTGGCCCAATTATCAAGATTTGGGCACGGTTTTTGCTATTGTAAATTTAATTATGGCAAGTGAGTTTGTAATTGTAAATAATTTAGTATCTTTGCACCCGCAAAATTTTAGGTATGAGCGTTTGGCATAACATATTCTGTGTAATCACTGCCCCGCGATACGGGTGGGAGGTCATCAATGACTCCAACATCCCGGCTGGCAAGGTGTTCAGTAGCGCTTATCGCCCTTTGCTGTTCGCATTGGGCTTATCTTGCTTTGTGCCCATGATTTATGACAGCACGATTCCGTTCTCCAGCTCGCTGATGAAGGGTATCGTGATGTGCTCGACCTATTTTGTCAGCTACTTCAGCATCCTGTATCTGCTCAGTAGCCTTTATCCCGATCTGGTCAAGACCGAGGGGGCCAAGGCGCGATTGAACGACTACATCCTCTACAATCTGATCTTTCTGCTCTTGTTGATGATTCTGCGCAATCTGTTGCCCAGTGCCTTCACCCCGGTTTACTTCCTGCTGCTCTATCTGCCCTGGATGGCCTACAAGGGAACTGGCAACCTGTTTGTAAGCCAGGATAAAGTCAACCGTTTCACCGTCGTCTCGTCGGTGCTACTCGTGGGTTTCCCCCTGCTGGTGGAGTACCTCCTGGGCTTCCTCGTCATCTGATGTTTTATATTCAATAGATTACACTATGGCATCCAACAACAATAAGCATAACAACGCAATCAATATCAAGAACCGCAAGGCGACATTCGACTACGAGATTATCGAGACGTTTACCGCAGGCATTGTTCTTACCGGTACCGAGATCAAGTCCATCCGTCAAGGCAAGTGTGGCTTGACCGATACCTATTGCATGGTCATCAATGGCGAGGTGTGGGTCAAGAACATGTATATTGCCGAATATAGCTACGGTTCTTACAACAACCACACGACCCATCGCGACCGCAAGCTCCTGCTCAATCGCAAGGAAATCCGTCACATTGCCAAGGACACCATGCAGCCCGGTTTCTCGATTGTCCCCCTGCGCCTGTTCATCAACGAGCGCGGTCTGGCCAAGATCGTCATCGCCATTGCCCGTGGCAAGAAGACCTACGACAAGCGTCAGTCCATCAAGGAGCGCGAGGACAAGCGCACCATCGACCGCATGTTCAAGCACTAAAAATCCCTGTCATAACAACATGATAATAGATACAGGCGGCCTCGTTGAGGTCGCCTGCATTTTTAATGTTATAACACTGTCGGGGGATTATCCCAGGAAGCCCAGGAGGACACCGGCGGCAACTGCCGAACCGATCACGCCGGCCACGTTGGGACCCATGGCGTGCATGAGTAGGTAGTTGCTGGGGTCGGCCTTGAGGCCCTGGTCGTTGCTGATGCGGGCAGCCATGGGAACTGCCGATACACCAGCGTTACCGATCAGCGGGTTCAACTTCTTGCTCTTGGGCAAGATGAGGTTGAAAATCTTCACGAACAGCACACCCGAGCAAGTGGCGATGACAAATGCACAGAAACCGAGGAAGAAGATGAACACGGTCTCCTTGGTCAAGAACTGCGAGGCCTGGGTCGAGGCGCCCACGGTCATACCGAGGAGGATGGTCACGATGTCGGTCATGGCATTGCTGGCCGTGTGGGCCAGACGCTTGGTCACGCCGCTCTCACGCAGCAGGTTGCCGAAGAACAGCATACCCAGCAGGGGGATAGCCGAGGGGACAACGAAGCAGGTGAGGATGAGGCCGAAGATCGGGAAGAGGATCTTCTCGTTCTGGCTCACCTTGCGAGCGGGTTTCATGCGCATCTTGCGCTCCTTCTCGGTGGTCAGCAGGCGCATGATGGGCGGTTGGATCACCGGCACGAGTGCCATGTAGCTGTAGGCACTCACGGCGATAGCACCCATCAGGTTGGGTGCCAGCTTGGACGACAGGAAGATAGCGGTGGGACCGTCGGCACCGCCGATGATGGCGATAGCACCGGCCTGGTCAGGCATGAAGCCCAGGGCGAGGGCGATCATGTAGGCACCGAAGATACCGAACTGGGCTGCAGCACCCACAAGCATCAGCTTGGGGTTGGCTATCAGCGCGCCGAAGTCGGTCATCGCACCGATGCCCAGGAAGATGAGGGGTGGATACCATCCGTTGCGCACACCTTGATACAGGATGTTCAACACGGAGCCCTCCTCATAGATGCCAATCTCGTTGCCCGGCTGGAACGGAATGTTACCGATCAAGATACCGAAGCCGATGGGCACGAGCAGCATGGGCTCAAAATCATGCTTGATGGCGAGGTAGATAAAGAACAGACCCACCACAATCATGATCAGATTGGTATAGTCAAAGTTGTAGAATCCGGTAAAGTGCCAGAAGTCTAACAACTTTGAGAACAGGAAATTGTCAAGCAGTACCATAAATCACTAGTATTAAGCTGTTAGCTTTCAGCTGTCAGCCATCGGCTTTGGACCGCTGATGGCTATAGGCTAATCGCTAATGGCTATTTTATCCGATTACCATGATAGTGTTACCCTCGAGTACCGAATCCTCCTTCGATACCTCGATGCTCTTGACGGTACCGTCGACGCCGGCATGGATCTCGTTACCCATCTTCATGGCTTCGAGGATGCAGACAACGTCGTCGGCCTTAACCTGCTGGCCAACCTTAACAAAGATGTCCTTGATGACGCCGGGAAGCGGCGACTCGATGACGTGACCACCAGCGGCGGCGGGAGCGGCCTTGCGGGCGGGCTTGGGAGCGGCGGCGGGAGCCTCGCTCACGGCAACGCGCTTCACGGCGGGAGTGGCCTTGGGCTGCTCGGGCAACTCAATGTCATAGGCCACACCGTTCAACTGGATGTGGGCGATGTTGCCCTCAATGTTATCGATGGCAACATTGTACTCGTTACCATTGATCTTATACTTATATTCCTTCATGAGTGAATGATTTTTTAAATGAATGGTGATTATTTCTTGATAACGGGTAATTCACGCATCAGACCGGCCTTGCCGCTCCATGCCGAACCGTCGCGGGAGGTGAGCGTCAATACGCCACTCTCCTGGTCGTGGGCATTCAGGTGCTGATACAGGGCAAAGCAGATGGCTGCCATCTTCTCGCCGTCGAGGTCGCCGCTGGCTGCAGGCATAGTAGCTGCCTGGGCTGCGGGAGCACTGGCCGTGGCATCTTCCTTACCGGAACTGCTCTTGCTCACTACACCGAAGAATTTGAAGCAGATGTAGAGAATGGCAAGTGCGCCAAACACTACCGACATGGCCAAAATGGCAATCCAGTATCCGTGCGGGTCCTTGATGTGGAAGGCCTCGATGTTCTCGTTCACCTCGCGGATGTTGTAGTTACCCTTGGTGATCGCGGTCTCGATGGTCTTGCCGTCCTTGATGGTCCATTCGGTCTTGCCGTCGTCCAGGATGCTGGGCAAGCGGCCTTCGGCCTTGATAGCATAGGATTCACCGGGCTTGAGCGTGGCGGGAATCGTCACGTCATCAACCAGGTCACCATTCACGTCATAGAGGGCGATGTAATTGTCCTTGCCGGCAGTGAAGGTAAACGGCATGTGGAACGTGCCTGACTTGGGGTCACCGTCGGCTTCCATGACAAAGTGGGTGCGGGGTGCAATCTTGGTGTTGCGCTCGTCGCCTCGGGGAATCTCATAGATGTCCATGGGGCGGGCCTCACACAACTCAAGCAGCACCTGATTGGGCTTCTTGTTTGTGCCCTTGTTCTTATCGAAGACGTTCTGGATATCCTCGCGGCTGAGCGTGGTGATGAACATCTTCTCGACGGCATTGGTGCCATAGGACGAGTTGTAGAACTCGACCCAGCCGTTGCCGCCCGTGGTGTCCTGCTGTACCATGACCTCGTTGATGCGCACGTTCTTGCGGCCCTGGGCCAGCGTGGGCAGTGCGAGGATGGCACACAGCAGCATCAGTGTCAATGCTCTTTTGCTCATAACAGATTGCATTGATTACAAGGGGATATTGCCGTGCTTCTTGGCAGGGTTGGTCAACTTCTTGGTGCGCAGTACTTCCAGGGCGCGGATCACGCGGAAGCGGGTATTCCTCGGCTCGATCACGTCGTCGATGTAGCCATAGCGGGCAGCATTGTAGGGCGTGCAGAAGAGGGTGTTGTACTCGTCCACCTTCTCCTGGATGAACTTCTTGCCAGCCTCGAGCAGCTCCTTGGCCTTCTTCTCGTCACCGGCGGCCTTGGCCTCCTCGGCCTGGGTCTTGAAGTTCTTGCTGTCCTTGGCATACAGGATCTCGGCAGCACCGGCAGCGCCCATAACGGCGATTTCGGCACTGGGCCATGCGTAGTTCAAGTCACCGCGCAGCTGCTTGCAGCTCATCACGATGTGTGAGCCGCCGTAGCTCTTGCGCAGGGTGACGGTCACCTTGGGCACGGTAGCCTCGCCGTAGGCATAGAGCAGCTTGGCGCCGTTCATGATAACGGCATTGTACTCCTGGCCGGTACCGGGCAGGAAGCCAGGCACGTCAACGAGGGTTACCAAGGGGATGTTGAACGCGTCGCAGAAGCGGACGAAGCGGCCGCCCTTCTTCGAGGCATTCACGTCGAGCACGCCTGCCATGCAGTTGGGCTGGTTGGCAACGACACCCACGGCCTGGCCGTTGAAGCGTGCAAAGCCGACGATGATGTTCTTGGCAAAGTCCTTGTGAACCTCGAGGAACTCACCGTTGTCAACGATAGCGCTGATGACCTGATACATGTCATAGGGGTCGTTGGCGCTCTCGGGGATGATGTTGTTCAGGGCATCCTCCACGCGGTCGATGGGATCGGTGCACTCCACGCGGGGAGTCTCTTCCATGTTGTTGCTGGGCATGTAGCTCAACAGCTGGCGGATGATGGCGATGGCCTCTTCCTCGGTCTCGGCAGCGAAGTGTGCCACGCCGCTCTTGCTGGCGTGAACGCTGGCACCGCCCAGCTGCTCCTGGGTCACATTCTCGCCGGTCACGGTCTTAACCACCTTGGGACCGGTCAGGAACATGAAGGAGATACCCTTGGCCATGATGATGAAGTCGGTCAGGGCAGGGGAGTAAACAGCACCACCGGCACAGGGACCCAGGATGGCACTGATCTGAGGAATGACACCCGAGGCGTTGATGTTGCGCTGGAAGATCTCGGCATAGCCGGCCAGAGCGTTGACACTTTCCTGGATGCGGGCACCGCCCGAGTCATTCAGGCCAACAACAGGAGCACCCTGCTTCATGGCCAGGTCCATCACCTTACACATCTTCAGGGCCATGGTCTCGCCCAGCGAACCGCCGATGACGGTAGCATCCTGGGCAAAGACGTAAACCAGACGGCCACCGACGGTACCGAAACCGGTAACAACACCGTCGCCGTCAAAGGTCTTCTTCTCCATGCCGAAGTTGGTGCAGCGGTGCTGAACAAACATGTCCAGCTCCTCAAAACTGCCCTCGTCAAGGAGCATATTGATGCGCTCACGGGCAGTGAATTTGCCCTTCTCGTGCTGCTTGGCAATAGCTTTCTCGCCACCGCCCAGGCGTGCTTTCTCGCGACGCTCGATCAGCTCTTGGATTTTATCGAGTTGTTTTCCCATGTCGGTAGGTCGATTACTTGTTGGGATTCTCGCAGAGTTCTAACAAAGCGCCACAAGTCGTCTTGGGGTGCAGGAAGGCGATATTCAGGCCCTCAGCGCCCTTGCGGGGCTGTGCGTCGATCACGCGGCCACCCTTCTCCTGTACCTCGGCCAGAGCGTTGGCAACGCCATCCTCGACGGCAAATGCAACGTGCTGGATGCCGCCACGGCCACCGTTCTTCTCAATGAACTTGGCGATAGCGCTCTCGGGGGCGGTAGCCTCCAGGAGCTCAATCTTGGTCTGACCCACCTGGAAGAAGGCGGTCTTTACCTTTTGGTCAGCAACTTCTTCAATGGCAAAGCACTTGAAGCCCAGCATTTTCTCGTAGAAAGGAATTGCCTCCTCGAGCGAGGTAACGGCGATTCCCACATGTTCGATGTGCGCAATGTTCATAACTTTCTGTTTTTTAAACGATTATTTGTTTTAAATACGTTAATTTTCAAAATAACGCACAAAAGTACAAAAAATAAATAGGATATAATGTAGCAAATGACTGAAAACATAGACTATCTTCATGGAAAATAACATTTTTTTAACATTGAATCATGGTCTGGATAATCCGCTATCCATGGAGCCTTGCATGTGGAAAAGACACTCTTGTTTTGCTGATGTCTCTCGGTGATGTGTATGCTTTGCTTGAAAAAAACTTGTCCGCCGTCTATCCTGTGCTACAGAAATAGTAGTACCTTTGTGCACCAATTAAAAAAACGAGATACAACATCATGGCAAAGCATCGTTTGCGTTATCTTCCCAAAGGGGAACCCACTGAGTTTGACCGCCGCGTGATGGAACTGGAGCGCAAGGGCGCCATTGTGCCCACGCGCGACCTCATCAAGACTCCCGAACAGATCGAGGGCATCCGCCGTGCGGGTGTTGTCAACACGGGTGTCTTGGACACTGTCGAGAAAGAGATCCGTGCTGGCATGACTACGTTGCAGATTGACAAGATTTGCAAGGAATACTGTGCCGATCATGGTGCCATCCCAGCATGTCTGGGCTATGGCGGTTTCCCGATGAGCGTGTGCACCAGTATCAACGAGGTAGTGTGTCACGGTATCCCCAAGGCCAAAGACGTCCTCCGTGACGGTGATATTATTAATGTGGACTTCACGACAATCCTCGACGGCTACTATGCCGACGCGTCGCGCATGTTTATCATCGGCGAGACCACGCCGGCCAAGGAGCGACTCGTGCGCGTGACCAGGGAGTGTCTTGAGGTCGGCATCCGCGCGGCCCGCCCCTGGTGTGACGTGAACGACATCGGACGCGCCATTGAGCCTTATGCCCATCAGCATGGCTACGGAGTGGTGCGCGACTTGACGGGGCATGGCGTGGGCTTGAAGTTTCACGAGGATCCCGAGGTGTGCCATTTTGCTCAGCGCAAGCGGGGCATGATTCTGGTGCCCGGCATGGTGTTCACCATCGAGCCTATGATCAACATGGGCACTTGGAAGGTCTTTATCGACGCCGACGACCCCTATGGATGGGAAGTCATCACGGGCGACCTCAAGCCCAGCGCACAGTGGGAACACACCTTCGTCATGACCGAAGAAGGCCCTGAAATCCTCACGCATTAGTGAGGAGAGAGGAGAGAGGAGTGGACGCCCTGCTTTCAGTTGGTGAATGGCGCCCCTCCAACTGCATTTTCTGCAATATGTGTAAATCTAACGGCAAAACAGGTAATTCTGCATTGCCGTTTTTCTTGTAATTTTGCACTATCAAAAATGATCAAACTCTAAATATCACACATTATTATGATTTTCAATTACAACAATCAGCGTGAAGTCGTGGCTCTGCTGGGAGCGGGCAGTATGGGAATGGCAATCGTGGAGCGCATTGCGGCCAACCGCATCGTTCTGCTGGGTGACATCAGCGAGAAGGCTCTCGCAGCAAGCCGTGAGAAACTGGAATACAGTGGCTATGCCGTCGAGACGATGCAGGTCGATGCCTGTGACAAGGCCAGCATCTATGCCTTTGCCCGTCGTGCCGCTGAGCTTGGCCCCGTCATGTACTTCATCAATACAGCCGGAGCATCGCCCCACCAGACCAATCCGCAGCACATCATCAACCTCGACCTGATCGGCTCGGCCTATTCGCTCGACGCCTTCGGTGACATCATGGCTCGTGGCGGTGCAGGAATCTTGATTTCCAGCATGACGGGTTACATGTTGCCCGAACCGCTGCCCCAGGAGGTCGAGAATGCCCTCACGGTGACCGAGAGTGACCGATTGGCTCAGTTGCCTTGCTTGCAGCCCGATGCCGTGCCCAACAGCGGTGTGGCCTATGTCCTGTC
>JAFTFA010000206.1 GCA_017449785.1 Muribaculaceae bacterium
AGATGATGAAGATCGTGCGCCTGCCCGACCTGATGATTTACCTGCGCTCGAGCGTGCCCCACCTTGTAGAGAATATCCACAAGCGGGGGCGTGACTACGAGCAGTCGATGCCGTTGAAGTACCTGTCCAACCTCAACGACCGCTACGAGGAGTTTGTGATGAAGACCTACAAGGGGCGCAAACTCGTCATCGAGGTGGATGACATGGACTACAAGAACCGTCCCGAGGACTTTGCTGCCATCGTCGATAAGATCGACGCAACGATGTTCGGCATCTTCGGGCCGCTGGATTAACGACGTTAAGGTCACTAAGGACTTTAAAGACTTTAAGGACCTTAATGACTTAAAACTAAGGACTAAAAACTTAAAACTCAATAAATCATGCACATAGCAGTAGCAGGAAACATCGGCAGCGGCAAGACGACCTTGACCAAGCTGCTCGCCAAGCACTACGGGTGGAGCCCGCGGTTTGAGCCCGTGGACAACAACCCCTATCTGGAGGACTTCTATGCCGACATGTCGCGCTGGTCATTCAACTTGCAGATCTACTTCCTGAACAAGCGCTTCAAGGAGGTGGTGGAGATTGCCAACAGCGACGCCGACATCATCCAGGACCGCACCATCTATGAGGACGCGTGCATCTTTGCCCCCAACCTGCACGGCCAGGGCCACATGAGCGACCGCGACTTCAACAACTACCGCGACCTGTTTGAACTGATGATGTCGCTGGTGAAGATGCCCGACCTGATGATCTACATCCGCTCGACCATCCCCAACCTGGTGCAGCAGATCCAGAAGCGCGGCCGCGACTACGAGCAGTCGATGCGACTGGACTACCTGGAGGGCCTGAACAAGCGCTATGAGGACTGGATTGCCGACTACAAGGGCAACCTGATCATCATCAACGGCGACGAGATCAAGTTCGGCGACAGCCCCGAGGACTTCCAGCAGGTGTGCGACAAGATCGACGCCAACCTCTACGGCATCTTCTCGCCCTTCAACCAGCAGCGCTAGCCGCTTGACAAGACATACCTCATCGTTCATCCTAGCCACCGATAGCGGCTGGGGTGTCATCATGTCGATAGCCGAGAGGCGATGCTTTGTCTATATAATCCTGCCAAAATGCACCCGATTTCACGGCATTAGTAGATTTATGGTAGGACAAGGGCTGAAGAACCAAAACTTTTGACTACTTTTGTCCGATAAACCCAACCACAAAGAAATAATAACAAGAACTAACAGCTTTTTATGAAGAAGATTCTGTTCCTTTCCGCGCTCATGCTGGCTGCAATTCAAGCCCTAGGAGCCGATGTAGATGTCACGACAGCCCAAGCCACAGCAAGCCGGTACCTGCGCCTCACGGCAACCAGGACACGCCACGCCGCACCGGCCGCCAACAGCATCCAGTTGGTCCACAAGGAATTAAATTCAGTCAACAAGGCCCAGGCCGTGTTCTATATCTTCAACACGAGTGACAGCTATGTCATCGTTGCCGGCGACGACCGTGCCCACGAGATACTGGCCCACGGCGACAGCCCGCTCGACATGGACAACATCCCGTGCAACATGCGCGTGTGGCTCGAGGGTTACAGGCAGCAGATCGAATACCTGCAGAGCCATCCCGACCTAGCCATCAAGAACGACGGTCCGCGACGCGCGTCGGCCCATGGCTACAGCAGCGTGGAGCCGTTGCTCACCTGCCTGTGGGACCAGGGAGAACCCTACAACCGGCAGTGCCCGCAATCCAACGGCGAACTGTGCATGACCGGCTGCGGTGCCACGTCATTGTCCCAGATCATGTACTACTGGAAATATCCCACCGGGCCGACCCCGTCAATCCCGGGCTATACTACCGAGAGCCACAAACTCTCGCTCGAAGCATTGCCCCCGACGACCTTTGACTGGGACAACATGCTTGACGTGTATCGCGGCCACTACAACAACGAGCAAGCCAGCGCCGTCGCCAAGCTGCTGCGCTATGTCGGTCAGTCCGAGACGATGGACTACACGCCGAGCGGTAGCGGCACGGGCAGCTACAGCATCCTGCAGACCATCAGGAGATTTGGATTCAACCAGGATGTACAGCTCCTGAGCAAGGAGAACTGGTGGGGCGGACAGATCTATGATGACGAGCAGTGGGGAGCCCTCATCCAGGAGGAGCTGAACAACATGCGCCCCATCCTGATGTGCGCCTACTCGCCCACCTGGTCGGGCCATGCGTTCAACATCGACGGCTATGATGCCGTCGATGACACCTACCACGTCAACTGGGGCTGGAGCGGTTCGGGTAACGCATTTTTTGCCCTGAACGCCTTCAAGGGAGGCGGCGAACTCTTCAACGTGGGACAGCAGATCTTCGTCGGCGTGGAACCGCCCGACACCGTGCCCACGATCAAGGTCTTCTCGTCCAGAATCAGCACCAAGGCCTATGTTGACAGCACCGCGACAGCCTCGTTCAGGCTCAGGGGAGCCTTGCTCACCGACGGCGTCACCCTGACGCTCAACGACGAGAGCGGCTTCTTTGCCATCGACACCGAGTCTATCGGTCTGGACGTCGTGGGTCAGCCTCAGCGCGTCAACGTGAGCTACAAGCCCACCACCGTCGGCGAGCACACCGCCACAATCACCCTGCACAGCGAGGGGGCCGACGACAAGGTCATCACCCTCAACGGCACGTGCCTGCTCGAGACCTATACCCCCGTGATGCTGGCTGCCAGCGACGTGACGGGATCATCGTTCAACGCACAGTGGGAAGACACTACCCCGGCACACAATGTGGTGAGCTACAACCTGGAGACCTTGCGCATGCGGTTCAACGAGATGCGGTTGCAAGAAACGTTTCACAAGGATCCCTACAGCGGCACCACCACGGCCGACTGGGCATCCAGGCTGGACG
>JAFTFA010000207.1 GCA_017449785.1 Muribaculaceae bacterium
CCACATGAGTCAATCGAGAATCTTGAAAAAACGGATTAAGTATTTATGACATCAGGCAACTAACCCGACAATTAAGTTAGTAGAATATCAATATACAATATTATTCATCATAAAAAAACTACAATCATGGAAGAGAAATTGAAAATTCTGTTGTGCGAGGACGACGAGAACCTGGGAACCCTCACCCGCGAGTACCTCGAGGACAAAGGCTTCAAGGCCGAGTTGTATGCCGACGGCGAAGCCGGCTACAAGGCATTCCTCAAGGGCAAGTATGACATCTGCCTGCTCGACGTGATGATGCCCAAGAAGGACGGCTACCAGCTGGCCCAGGAGATCCGCGCCGTCAACAGCGACGTGCCCATCATTTTCCTCACCGCCAAGGCCTTGAAGGAGGACATCCTCGAGGGCTTCAAGATCGGTGCCGATGACTACATCACCAAGCCCTTCTCGATGGAGGAGCTCGTGATGCGCATCGAGGCCATCCTGCGCCGCGTCAAGGGCAAGAAGGGCAAGGAAGTGACCGTTTACAAGATCGGCAAGTTCACCTTCGACACCCAGCGCCAAGTCCTGTTCACCGACGACCGCAGCGAGAACCTCACGACCAAGGAGAGCGAACTGCTGAGTCTGCTGTGCGCCCACCTGAACGAGATCCTGGAGCGCAACTTCGCATTGAAGACCATCTGGATCGACGACAACTACTTCAATGCCCGCTCGATGGACGTCTATATCACCAAGCTGCGCAAGAAACTCAAGGAGGATCCCAGCATCGAGATCATCAACATCCACGGCAAGGGCTACAAGCTCATCGCCCCCGAGATGGACGCCGAGGAGAAGTAACCACCACCTCTCCCCCATCCCGACGGAATGTCATCACCGTCCCCGCTTGCCGCGTCAAGTGGGAACGGCGTGCATTCAACCTCGCCCCCCCCGGGGCCATCAACCAGCGAGTCGCAGCCTCGCGGACCTCACTGCCCATCGCGGAACAGTCGGCTGGGCGTAAATGTGTCCTAAAATGCGTTAAATGTTGTTCAATCTGGCAGCCGCTACGCCGAGGGTCTTGCATGATTTTCAGCAAATGATTAATTTTGCATCACGATTTATCAACGATTGATAGAGTAATGAAATATATTTACCGACTATACCAGTGGTGCATCGTTTCACCCATCATGCTAATACTCAGCATTCTCACGGCACTCACCACGATTATCGGCACCCTGTTCAACCAGGATTATTGGGGCTACTTCCCCGCCAAATGGTGGGCCCGCGCGTGGTGCTGGCTGCACCTGGTGCGCGTGCGCGTCGTGGGCAGGGAAAATGTTGATCACGAGACGAGCTACGTCTTTGTCGCCAACCATCAGGGAGCCTACGACATCTTTTCCATCTACGGCTACCTGGGGCACAACTTCAAGTGGATGATGCGTAAGGGCCTGACCAATATCCCCATCATCGGCACCGCCTGCCGCATGGCCGGCCACATCATGGTGGATACCCACTCCACCCAGGGCCTGCGCAACACGATGGCCGCTGCCAAGAAGAAACTACACGGCGGTATGTCGATCGTCGTCTTTCCCGAGGGACGCCGCACCAGCACCGGCAAGATGGGGCCGTTCAAGAACGGCGCCTTCAAGCTCGCGCTGGAGTTCGGCCTGCCCGTGGTGCCCATCACCATCGACGGCAGCTACCGGGTGATGCCGCGCAGCACATTCAACGTCACCCCGGGCACCATCACCCTGACGTTCCACAAGCCCATCGAGCACAACGGCGGCAACGACATCGCCCAGGTGAGCCACGAGTGCCGCACCATCATCCAGCAGGACCTGCCCGAGGATATGAGAGATTAAACTGGAGCAACACACCAGTCAAAACTAAATGCAGAGTTGACACCCAAGCGGATGCCAACTCTGCATTTTGTTTTGGTCTATGTCTCTCTGTCCGGCCCTCAGACAATCATGTCGTTCTTGACAGTGGCCTCGAGTTCGCGGCTCAGTTTGCGCCACTCCTTGGAGTTGAGGTAGTCCATGATGATGTGGGCGTGCTTGAGGTTGTGCATGTCACTGCCCAGGTAGTCGATCATGCCGTTCTTGGCAAACCAGAGGGCACTGTCTCGTGCTTCCTCGCCGAAGTAGCCCGTGAATGACAGGATATTGATCTGGAAGCGGGCACCGGCATTGTGCAGTTCCTCGTAGCGTTTGCGGCGGCGCGAATAGTAGGAGTAACGCTCGGGATGGGCCAGGATGGTCTTGTATCCCTTGACCTGCATGTCAAAGAGCAACTCGTTCAGGTTCATCAACTCCTGCTGGAAAGAATTCTCGAGCAGGATGTGCTTGCCGGGCATGGGAATCAAGTGGTCGGCGGCATATTCCTTGTCAAAATACTCATCCATGCGGTACTCGGCACTCAGGTCCAGACGGATGTCCAGACCAGCATCGGTCACAGCATCCTGGAGCTTCAAGAACGCATCCATCAGGCTCTCACGCGTGTTCTCAAACGTCACCGCCGTCACATGGGAAGTGAGAATGACATGGTTGATGCCCATCTCGGCCTCGGCCTGCAACATCTCGAGCGACTGCTCGATTGACTGCGAGCCATGGTCCACCCCCGGCAGGATGTGGCAATGAACATCGGTATTGTAAAAGAGCTTCACCTGCTCTTTCTTGCGCTTGAATAGTTTACCAAACATAGACTTTGAAATATCTTCTACTATAATAACCTGCAAAATTAGTGTATTTTTTCATAATACAACAAATCTATTCCATTTTTCTTATTTACAAGTTATTGTGAATTTTTGTGAATTCTCAATCGCTGATTCAGTATAAGGCGCATGCCTATGAGTTAAAAATGCGTAATCCAGTAAAAAAAACGCCATAATCACCTGATAGGAAGAAAAAAACTATATCTTTGCCCGCGATATCCATCAAGAAGTCCGTCAAGTAGCCAATCATAACCTCAATTCAATTATGAAAGTCATTATACTAGGAGCAGGCGCCATCGGAGTCCATCTGGCCAACCTGTTTTCCAAAATCAGGCAAGACATCATCGTCATTGATGAGGATCAAGAGAAGTTAGAACGCATCCAAGCCGACAGTGACCTGATGACCATACACTCATCGGCCAACACGCCCGTCCAAGCCCTGAAGGATGCACACGTCAACCGCGCCGACCTGTTCATCGCAGTCACCCGTGACGAGAATCTGAACTTGAGCCTGTGTGTGCTAGCCAAGTCCATGGGCGCTCGGCAAACCGTGGCCAAAGTCGAAAATGCCGAACTCAGTGACCCTCAAATCATCGATGTATTCAGGGCGGCCGGAATCTCATCCATCATTGATCCCGACAACCTGGCGGCTCTTGACATTGTGAATGGCTTGAAGCTGACCTGGGCACGGCAACGCTGGGATGTGCATGGCGGTCTGCTCACGTTGTTGGGCATCAAGGTGAGAGAGTCTTGCAAAATACTGGGACAGCCGTTCAAGGAAATCTTCAAGCCCGATTCGCCCTACCATGTGGTCGCCATCAAACGCAATAACTTGACCATCATGCCATCGGGCGATGACAGGCTCTTGCCAGGGGACTTCGTCTATTTCATGACCACACGCGATTATGTTCCCAACATGAGAATCATCATGGGGAAGGATAACTACCCCGATGTGAAAAACGTCTTCATCGTGGGCGGCGGCAAGACGGCCGTCAGGGTGGTCAACATGCTGTCCCATGACGTGAAAGCCAAAATCTTTGAGAACGATCCGCGCCGCTGTGAAGAACTCATCGACCTGGTGGATACCAGCCGCGTGATGGTCATCAATGCCGACGGACGCTCGGTGGCCAACCTGATGGAGGAGAACATCAAGGCGGCACAGGCCTTTGTCGCGCTGACCGGTAACGCCGAGGCCAACATCCTGGCATGCCTCACAGCCAAGCAATTGGGAGTACGCAAGACTATCGCCATGATCGAGAATTTGGACTACATGGACATTGCCGGCAATGTAGACATCGGTACCATCATCAACAAGCAGGCCCTCACTGCCAGCCACATCTACCAGATGCTGCTCAACGGCGATGTGCGCAACATGCGCAACTTGATGATTGTCAATGCCGACGTAGCCGAGTTCACTGCCCGT
The DNA here is from genome assembly GCA_017449785.1 of Muribaculaceae bacterium. Lineage (GTDB taxonomy): Bacteria > Bacteroidota > Bacteroidia > Bacteroidales > Muribaculaceae > Sodaliphilus. The sequence continues at coordinate 4,116 of JAFTFA010000207.1, forward strand.
CCCGGATCTCGCATAACCCGCAAGAAAGTGAGGGAGCTGGATTTCCCCAGCGAGGCCGAATTGGGCGGATTGGTGCGTGACGGCAAGGGAATTCTTGTCAATGGTGAGACCCAAATCCTGCCAGGGGATATTGTTGTGGTCTTTTGCCACGGGACCGAAATGAGCCGCATCGAGAAATTCTTCATTTGATGTTTCTGCCATGTTGAACAATCGGTTAATATGCAAGATTCTGGGCACGCTGTTATGGATTGAGGCTGCTTTCATGTCGCTGGGCCTCGTTATGGCCTTGTTGTATATGGAGAGCGACGCCATGGCCTTTGCCCTCACTGTGGGCATCACGATACTGGTTGGCACGGTATTGAGGCTAATGGGGCGTCACGCGACAAGCACATTGAGCCGCCGGGATGCCTATCTGCTGGTGACCGTGGTGTGGATCGCATTCGCCACCTTCGGGATGCTGCCATTTCTCATCGGCGGCTACATCGACCATGTGACCGACGCTTTCTTCGAGACGATGTCAGGCCTGACGACAACGGGGGCCACCATCATCGATCAGGTAGAAGGCCTGCCGCACGGGATACTCTTCTGGCGATCGCTGACGCAATGGATCGGCGGCCTAGGGATCGTGTTCTTTACCATCGCCATCATCCCATCGTTTGTGGGCGGATCAATCAAGGTGTTTGCTGCCGAGGCCACTGGCCCCATCAAGAGCAAAATGCATCCTAGACTGACCACCACGGCCAAGGCGCTGTTGGGCATTTATCTGCTGTTGACTGCCCTATGCGCCGTTTGCTTCTGGATCTTCGGTATGAGCCCGTTCGACGCTGTGAACTACTCCATGACAGTGACGGCAACAGGCGGCTTTGCCACCCATGATGCCAGCACCGGCTATTTTAATAATGCAGCCATCGACTACACCGCGATAGTGTTCATGTTCTTCTCGGGCGTGAGTTTCGCCTTGCTCTATGCCAGTCTGTTTCAGGGCAAGGCCAAGCAGTTGTTCAAGAATGCCGAGTTCCGTTTCTACACGGCATTGACGCTGACAGCAACCGCAATGATTGCCTATTTCCTGTTGCGCTACAATAATTACACCGTGGGTGACGCCATCCGTTATGCTTTATTCCAGGTAGTATCATTCATTACCACAACGGGCATGTTCAATGAGGATGCTGCACAGTGGCACCACATCACTTGGGTTGTTCTGAGCCTGTGCATGTTCTTTGGCGGATGTGCCGGCAGCACGGCTGGCGGCTTCAAATGTGCACGCGGGGTTATCGCTCTGAAAATTCTGCGCAACGAGGTTCGGCGCATGGTTCACCCCAAAGCGTTGTTGCCCGTCAAGGTCAATAACACATCGGTACACACCCCAAGCCAAATCACGCTGCTGGCGTTCTTCATTGCCTACATCACCCTGTGCTTCACATCTTATTTCATAATGATTCTGGCAGGAGTGGACAGCACCAACTCCATCACCATCGCCTTGAGTTGCGGCAGCAACGTGGGGCCCACCCTCGGCCTCGAGATCGGGCCGACGATGTCATGGAGCATCTTGCCGCCCCTGGTCAAATGGATCCTATCAGGCCTGATGCTGATGGGGCGACTCGAGATATTTACCGTGCTGGTCATTCTGTCACCGTCGTTCTGGAGAAATAACTGAATATCAAAAAAAAGGGGAAAAATTTGTCCAGTTCCAGAAAAATGTCGTACCTTTGCACGCCATTACAAAAAATGAGGCGTTTACCACCGCCACAACATTGTATTGTTTAACATTTTAAAGATATATCTAAAGAAATGAAGAAAGATATCCATCCCAGCAACTATCGCGAGGTTGCTTTCAAGGACATGTCTAACGAGGAGGTTTTCATCACTCGCAGCACTGTTAACACCAAGGAGACCATCGACATCGACGGTAAGACCTATCCCCTGGTGAAGCTCGAGATCACCAACACCTCGCACCCCTTCTTCACCGGCAAGCAGAAGCTCGTCGACACCGCAGGTCGCGTGGACAAGTTCATGCAGCGCTACGGCAACCGCAAGAAGAAATAAGAGACATCGTCATGGTACAAACTGCCGTGTGCGCACACGACAGTTACACTACACAAGACACAGAGACGACGCGCCCTTCCCGACCAACGGGAGGGCGCGCCTCTTGTTATAGACCTGCCATGCAAGCATCATCCGGTATCAATCCGGCAGAAACATCGTCTGCATTGAATCGATCATATTGATCAACGAATTTTCGGCACCAAACTGTCCACACGCGGCCGTCGTCAACGACAGGGCCGCCACAGCCAACAGCGGGCGTAGCAGTATCTTGGACCAGGCTATGCCTTCACGCCAGGGCTTAGTGTTAATCAGCAAGACGACCTCCAGCAACGCCCACATCAGCGCCAGGTGGCCAAGAGTACCCAGCAGATAGTTGCCACCCAAGGACCCATCTCTCACAACAAGAGAATAGCACAAGCCTCCGACGTGAACCAGCACCTTCCCCACACCAATGGCCAGGAAGGCAGCGGCCACGATTCGCCACACCGTTCCCCACCAGTTGTAGCCGAACAGCTGCTTGTAGTCACACAACAGCATGAGCGGCAGGACTATCATGACCATGAAACCAGCCACTTCATCGCCACTGCCCGACAACGGAGGAATCAGGTAGAACACCAGCGTCACAATCAACATATACAGCAAGAACTGCACCCCGATAAATACCTGGATAAAGAAGCCCTGGGGCAAAGTGTGGCGAGGCAAGCGCGGTGCCGAGCGGAACAGGAACCACACTGGCACGATAAACAACGAGAAGCCCATGAGCACAGCCCAGTGGATGTGGTTTCCCATCCAGTTATAAAAGTCGCCCAACAGAAAGTCCTGTACCGCATTTTTGCCCGCATCTTCATCGACTGTATCCTCAAAATCAATCCCCAGCAAACCATAGACCAGCACCACTAGCACGGCCATGACAACCAGCATCTTGACCGGCGGGAAACTCACTTGACGCTTGCCGCTGATGTAATCACGGATCAGATAACCGGGGCGCCACAGCAGCTGCCACAGTGTGTAGGGCAACGACCGCGTGCCCACGCCCCACACGTCCATCACGCCCTGCCACACACTGTGCCAGGTGATGGGGCCATAAGCGGCCTTCTGGCCGCAACGGGGACAGTAGTTGTTCTCGCTCTCAGCACCGCAGTTGCAGCAACCGTGATGATCATGCGAGTCATGATACTCAAACGGCTGTTGCTGCCACTGGCGGAAACGACGATATTTCTCTTGAATCAAGGACATTGACCTTTTTAAATTAATGAAGAAACAATAAACCAAATCATCGGGATAACGACACGCGCTAGATCTACAAGCAGGCTACCAATGAAGCAATCGACACCCCGAACGTGATAAACAGAAACGCGCCCCCAGGCCCCAGACGTTCATCACGCCGCTGCGCACCGTGCCCCACGTGATGCGGACAGGCAGTGGCCTTAAGCCCACAGGCGGGGCAATTCATTGATGACATCACTCGACCTCGTCATGACGGATTGCAGGTTCAACATGCACATCGCCGGCAGGTGTACCCGGTTCAACAGCCGATCGGGTCAGCGCCTGGCGCACTCGGCGCTCGGCAAGGTATTCCTGCAGGCTGGTGAAATTGAACAGCAACAGGCAGATGCCAGTCAACAGCACGACGGTCGAGACATTATCGCGCAGGGCCGGTACCATGAGCGACAACAAGCCGCACAGGGTGACCAGGACAGGACACACGAAGAACCAGCCCTTGATGTCCAGGCTGTTTCTTGACAACAGCAAATAAATAATGTGGAACAGCCCCAGCACGACAAGCAGCATGCCCAGCAGCAACTGCAGTATCTCGTCAAACTTGTCGGGCTTGATCATCATCACCAGCCCGAAACACAGGCCACCCACTGCGGGCAGCACGCCCATGTAATCGGCACTGGTGCGGGCATCGGCATGACGCACGGCGACCATGACCAGATAGGCCACAGCAGGCAATAGAAACGTTGCGCCCATCACCCGCGAGCCCCACAACAAGATGTCGGGCACACCGTGAAACACGATGAGAATGACCCCTGCAAGCAATAAGATAACATTCGTCAGCAGGTTGATGCTTACCTTTTTCATTAAATTCTGTAAGATTAAGAAGTGGTTGTTAATAATTTTTCCACAAAAATATTTCAAAATCACCTATCATCAAAAAAAATCAAACAAAAAAGTATTATCTTTGCGGTGTATGCAGAATGACCGCAGGCACATACTCATTATCATCAATCCCGTGTCGGGTACTGGCAGCAAGGAGAAAATCCCCCGCCTCATCGACACGGTTGTGGACAATGACCGCAACGACGTGAGTATCATCTTGACCGAGTATCCGGGTCATGCCCATGAAATCGCCCGGGAGGCCGTCAACGACGGCATCGACGTCGTGGTGGCCATCGGCGGGGACGGCACCGTCAACGAGGTGGGCAGCGCCCTGGTCGGCACCAGCGCGGCACTGGCCATCGTGCCAGTCGGGTCGGGCAATGGCCTGGCACGTCACCTGCGCATCCCGATGAATGCCAGCCGTGCCCTGCAAGTGCTCAACAACGGCGTGGTGTGCTCACTGGACTACTGCACGGTCAACGGCAAGCCCTTCTTCTGCACCTGCGGCATGGGCTTTGACGCGGCAGTGAGCGACAAGTTCTCCCATGAGGGCACACGCGGCTTCATCACCTACATCAAGACGGCCATCAGCGAGTACATCAAGTACAAGCCACAAGAATACCTCATCGACATCGACGGCAAGAAGATGAACGAGAAGGCCTTTGTCATCGCGTACTGCAATGCGGCCCAGTATGGCAACAACGCTTATATCGCCCCGCGCGCGACCATGCAGGACGGACTCATCGACGTGACCGTCATGCACCCGTTCAACATCGTGGAGAGTCCGCTCATCGGGGCACGCCTGTTCCTGCGCCAGCTGGGACGCGACCACCACGTGAGCATCTACCGCGGCAAGCGTGTGGTCATCGACCGCCAGAGCAACGACATCATGCACATCGATGGTGACCCGATGATGATGCCCGCCCACGTGGTCATCGAGAACATCAGCAAGGGCATCCGCATCCTAGTACCACCGTCCCTGCCCGATGACGTGTAATAGGGCTTGACGACCACCCAAGCCATCGGTTCCAACTCACCTTAAAAAACAGAAAAAACAACCAAAAAAACAAAATATATTCAACCAAGATACAGTGTAACACCTATGAGTTATCTAAAGTTTGACAAGAACCTGATGATCAACCTTGAGCAGTCGCTGCCCAAGGAGATGCTGCGCACCAATCAGTCTGGAGCCTACCATTGCACCACCATCGTGGGCTGCAACACCCGCAAGCAGCACGGTCTGCTGGTCATCCCGGTACCCGAGCTCGACGACAACAACCACGTGTTGCTCTCGTCACTGGACGAGACGGTGATCCAGCATGGAGCGCCCTTCAACCTGGGCCTGCACCGCTACAAGGGAGACACCTACAGTCCCAACGGGCACAAGTACATCCGCGAGTATGACTGCGAGCGAGTCCCCACGACGACCTTCCGCGTCGGCGGCGTGATTCTCAAGAAGGAAAAAATCTTCATCACCCACGAGAACCGCATCCTCATCCGCTACACGCTCGTGGATGCCCACTCGCCGACGACGCTGCAATTCAGGCCGTTCCTGGCATTCCGCAACGCCAACGACCTCTGTGTCGAGAATGCAGTGGCCAGCCGCGACTATCAGGAGGTGAGCAACGGCATCGCCACCTGCATGTATAACGGTTACCCGACATTGTACATGCAGATGAACCACAAGCCCCGATTCGTGTTTGATCCGCACTGGTACAAGAATATCGAGTACACCAAGGACCAGGAGCGCGGCATCCCCTACAGCGAGGACCTGTATGTTCCCGGCTACTTCGAGGTCGAGATCAAGAAGGGCGAGCCACTGATCTTCTCGGCAGGCGTCGAGGAGGTGAACACCAGGACGCTGACCAAAATGTATGAGGACGAAATCAAGCCCCGCACGCCCCGCACGAGCTTCTACAACTGCATGAAGAACAGTGCCAAGCAGTTCTATATCACTAACAACGAGGGCCATTACCTACTGGCCGGTTATCCGTGGTTCAAGATCCGCGCCCGCGACGAGTTCATCGCCCTGCCGGGTTGCACGCTGTCGGTACACCACCGCCAGGACTTCGAGCTCATCATGGACACCGCCCAGCGCGCCCTGAACGACTGGATGCGCGACGGCACGCTCGACAAGCACCTCGACGGCCTGGAACTGCCCGACATTCCCCTGTGGGCCATCTGGGCCGTGCAGCGCTATGCCCATGACCTGAATGCCGATGCCGCCCGCGAGCGTTACGGCCAGCTGGTCAAGGACCTGATCAACTTTATTGCCGACGGCCATCACCCCAACCTCAAGCTCGAGCCCAACGGCCTGGTGATCACCGACGGCACCAAGCGTCCCGTCTCGTGGATGAACAGCACCCACCCCGACGGCACGCCGCTCATCCCCCGCACGGGCTATCTGGTCGAGTTCAACGCCTTGTGGTACAATGCGCTGCGATTTGCAGTCGAGGAACTCTTTGCCGGGCATGACGAGGAGAAGGAATTCATGGACCGCTGCACCGAGATTGCCGACAAGTGCAAGCCGTCGTTCATCGAGACGTTCATGACCGACTATGGCTACCTGTATGACTATGTGAACGGCAGCTATACCGACTTGAGCGTGCGTCCCAACATGATCATCGCCGCCGCCACCGACTACAGCCCGCTGGACCGCCGACAGCGCAAGCGCGTGCTCGACATCACCACCCGCGAGCTGTTGACGCCCAAGGGGCTGCGCACCCTGAGTCCCAACAGCTACGGCTACATCCCCTGGTATCTGGGCACCCCCGAGGAGCGCCAGACGGCCTATTATGCCGGCAGTGCCCGCCCCTGGCTGATGGACTTCTACAGCAAGGCCTACATCCGCGTGTTCGGCCTGAACAGCATCTCGTTCATCGAGAGGATGATGATCGGCTTCGAGGACGAGATGAAGGAGGGATGCATCGGCTCGCTGAGTGAGCTCTATGACGGCAACCCGCCATTCATCGGCCGTGGAGCCGTGAGCTTCGCCCCCAACGTGGGCGGCATCCTGCGCGTGCTGCGCACCTTCAAGAACCTGCACATCATCGACGAATAAAACCAAGAGAGGAGGAAACAGAGATATGAAAGCATTAATGTTTGGCTGGGAATTTCCGCCTCACATCCTGGGTGGACTGGGAACAGCAAGTTACGGACTGACCAAGGGCATGTGGCAGAACGGCGACATGGACATCACCTTTGTCATCCCCAAGCCCTGGGGCGACGAGCCCAAGGAGTTTGCCCACATCATCGGCGCCAACTCGACGCCCGTGGCATGGCGCGACGTGAACTGGGACTATGTGCAGAGCCGCATCGGCAATGTGATGGACCCGCAGTTGTATTACAGCCTGCGCGACCACATCTACGGTGACTTCAACTACATGAGCACCAACGACCTGGGCTGCATCGAGTTCTCGGGCCGCTATCCCGACAACCTGCTCGAGGAGATCAACAACTACAGCATCGTGGCCGGCGTCATCGCCCGCACGGTGGACTGTGACATCATCCACAGCCACGACTGGCTCACCTACCCTGCCGGCATCCACGCCAAGCAGGTGACGGGCAAGCCTCTGGTCATCCACGTGCATGCCACCGACTTTGACCGCTCTCGCGGCAATGTGAACCCGACGGTCTTCAGCATCGAGAAGGACGGCATGAACCATGCCGACCACATCATCACCGTGAGCAACCTGACGCGCCGCACGGTCATCGAGAAATATGGCATCAGCCCCGACAAGGTGACCACCGTGCACAATGCGGTGGAGCCCTTGAACGAGGAGCTGCTCAACCTGCCAATTCCACCGGGCAAGCAGAACAAGGTGGTGACCTTCCTGGGCCGCATCACGATGCAGAAGGGCCCCGAATACTTTGTCGAGGCCGCTGCCCAGGTGCTGCACAAGGTGAACGACGTGCAGTTTGTCATGGCCGGCAGCGGCGACATGATGGACAAGATGATACGCCTGGCCGCCAAGCGCGACATCGCCGACCGCTTCCACTTCACGGGCTTCCTGAAGGGCAAGCAGGTCTATGAGATGTTAAAGGCCAGCGACGTGTACATCATGCCGTCGGTGAGCGAGCCCTTCGGCATCTCGCCGCTCGAGGCGATGCAGATGGGCGTGCCGTCAATCATCAGCAAGCAGAGCGGCTGTGCCGAGATTCTGGACAACGTCATCAAGATCGACTACTGGGACACCAATGCCATGGCCGATGCCATCTACAGCATCATCAAGTATCCGGCGATGTACAACGAGCTGCGCGAGCAGGGCTTGGCCGAGGTCAACCAGATCACATGGGACAAGGCCGGCGCCAAGGTCATCGACATCTACCGCCGCCTCATCAACCGATAGTCATCAGGCACGAGTAATCACACTAGAAACTTAAAACTGACAACTTAAAACCAAAAAATATATGAAAGCGATTTGTTTTTATTTCCAGATTCATCAGCCGTTCCGCCTGAAACACTATCGTTTCTTTGACATCGGTAACGACCACTACTACTATGACGACTTTGCCGACGACGACATCATCACGCGCATCGCCCAGCGGTCCTACCTGCCCGCCAACGAGATGCTGCTCGAGATGATCCGCGAGAACGGCAAGAAGTTCAAGGTGGCTTTCTCCATCAGCGGCACTGCGCTGGAGCAACTGGAGCAATATGTCCCCGAGTTCATCGACTCGATGAAGGAACTGGCCCAGACGGGCTGCGTCGAGTTCCTGAGCGAGACCTATGCCCACAGCTTGTCGTCGCTCTATGACCCCGACGAGTTTGTCGCCCAGGTCAAGGCCCATGACGAGAAGATCTTCCAGCTCTTCGGCCAGCGGCCCAAGGTGTTCCGCAACACCGAGCTGATCTATGACGACGACATCGCCTCGATGGTCTATGCGATGGGCTTCAAGGCCGCCATCACCGCCGATGCCAAGCACGTGCTTGGCTGGCGCTCGCCCAATTTCCTGTACAGCAGCGCATCGGCACCCAAGTTGAAGCTGCTGTTGAAGAACGGCAAGTTGAGCGACGACATCTCGTTCCGCTTCAGCAATCCCGAGTGGGCTTCCTATCCGCTGACTGCCGACAAGTACATCCACTGGATCAACGAGTTGCCCCAGGAGGAACAGCTCATCAACCTGTTCATGAACTATGACGCCCTGGGCGAGTTGCAACCTCGCGAGAGCGGCATCTTTGAGTTCATCAAGGCACTGCCCCGCTTCGCCCAGGAGAACGACATCCAGTTCTGGACCCCGAGCGAGGTGGTTTCCAAGTTCAAGCCCGTTGCCGAGCTCGCCGTGCCCTACCCCATGTCCTGGACCGACGAGGCCCGTGACACCAGCGCCTGGCTGGGCAACACCTTGCAGCAGGAAGCCGTCAAGAAGCTCTACAGCATCGGTGAGCGTGTGCGCCTGTGCAACGACCGCCGCATCAAGCAGGACTGGAACTACTTGCAGGCCAGCGACCACTTCTTCTACATGTCCACCAAGCACAACGACGACGGCTCGGTACACAGCCACTACAGCCCATACGACTCGCCCTACACGGCCTTCACCAACTACATGAACGTGCTGAGCGACTTCATGACGCGTGTCGAGGAGCAGTACCCCGCCAGCATCGACAACGAGGAGCTCAACTCGCTGCTGCTCACCATCCGCAACCAGGAGCAGGAGATCGAGAAGCTGCACCGCGAGGTCGAGCTGATGCGCAACAACATCGTCAAGGACACCACCGGCGACTTCCCCATCGACGAACCAGCCCCCGTTGAGGAGGAAAAACCCGCTCCCGAGCCCAAATCCGAGAAGAAGCCCGCCGCTAAGAAGAAA
>JAFTFA010000208.1 GCA_017449785.1 Muribaculaceae bacterium
AAATCTGCAAATAAACAATACCCGAAACAAAAATCTGCAAAGATAAGCACAAACTTTAACACTTGAAAATAAGGGTGTTACGGGCTTATTTTTGCAGATTTTATTATTTTCTTTGTAGTGGCTTCACTTTCCCACGCAGAATCTACTTTCCGATGCAGAAGTGGGAGAAGATTTCGGAGAGGATGTTGTCGGTGGTGATGGTGCCGGTGATCTCGCCGAGCCAGTGGAGGCACTCGCGGATGTCCTGGTCGAGGAGGTCGCCGCTGAGGCCGCTGTCGAGGGCGGCGATGGCGCGGGCGATGGCGTCGCGGGCACGGGTCAGGGCCTGGTAATGGCGGGCGTTGGTAACGATGACGGCATCACTGTCCACGTCGGGCAGCGAGGCGGTCTCGACGATGAGGGCGCGCAGGGCGTCGACGTCGCTGTCGCGCTTGGCACTGATGGCCACGACGGGGGTGGCAGGGGGCATGAGGTCGCCCAGTTCGCTCCTGGCGGCGACATCGTCGTCAAGGTCGGTCTTGTTGAGCACGGCGATGAGGGCCTTGCCGGCGCAACGGTCCAGGATATCGTGTGCCATGCTGGTGTCGGCACTGGTGACGTCAATCACCCATAGGACGACGTTGGCCTTGTCGATGGCCTGCCAGGTGCGCTCGATGCCCATCCGCTCGACGGCGTCGCTCGACTGGCGGATGCCTGCCGTGTCGATGAAGCGGAACAACGTGCCGCCCATGATCACGGTGTCCTCGATGGTGTCACGCGTGGTGCCGTGAATGTTGCTCACCAGGGCACGGTCGTCGCCCAGTAGGGCGTTGAGCAGGGTGGATTTGCCCGCATTGGTCTGGCCCACGATGGCGACAGGGATGCCGTTGCGGATGGCGTTGCCGTCGCGGTAACTGTCGGCCAGCCTGCTGATGAGCGCATGGATCTCGCGCGCCAGGGCGGTCACCTCGCTGCGGTCGGCAAAGGTCACGTCCTCCTCGCTGAAGTCCAGTTCCAGTTCGATCAGTGCCGTGAAGTGCAGCAATTTCTCCCTCAGGGCCTTCAACTCGTCGCTGTAGCGGCCGCGCATCTGGCTCATCGCCACATGATGGGCCGCACGGGACTGCGCCTCGATGACGTCGGCGACGGCCTCGGCCTGGGACAGGTCTATGCGTCCGCTGGCAAACGCGCGGCGCGTGAATTCACCGGCCGCGGCGTGGCGGCAGCCCGCGTCGATGAGCGTCTGCACCACCTGCTGTTGTATCCACGTCGAGCCGTGGCAAGCCAGTTCCACCACGTCCTCGCCCGTGAACGAGCGGGGCGCGCGATAGACCGTGAGCACGGCCTGATCGAGTATATCGCCCGCAGAGTCCAGCAGATGGCCCAGGTGGACAGTGTGGCTGTCCATGTCGGCCAGCGGGGTGCCTTGCCAACGCTTCTGCACGATGTCCAGTGCTTCGGGGCCGCTCACGCGTATCACGGCGATGCCTCCCCTGCCCGGCGGCGTGGAGACGGCACAGATGGTATCGCTACCCATCATATTGGTCAATTCAATCGTATTCATCGGCGAGGATAATAAGCGGGCCAGTCCTTGATGTTCTGTTTAGTCTCGATGACGTTCTCGACGTTGTCCTCGAGCGAGGCCAGGAAGTCATATCCCGTGAGGGCCTCCACCTTGTCGATGGTGGTGGCATAGTTGGTCCAGCTGTTGGGCATCTTCTTGTTCTCCATCACAAAGGCGATGGCCCGGTTCTGCTTGGGCGAATAGACGACCTTGAAGAAGCGGTCGGGCACCGCGATGTCCTGGTGCTTGCCGATGCGCTTCATGTTGGCCGAGAAGATGGGGCCCGTGAAGACGATGAGGCGGCCTGCCGTGCGCGACCACTTGTGGACGGCTTCCTCGACGTGGCGCCACTCGCCGTCGTTCATCGCGTCGAGCTGCGGGCAGATATTGGTCATCAAGAAGCACTGCTCCATCGCCGTCTTGTCCCAGCGCATGTCCATCGCCGGGGCCATGTGGCCACGGGTATAGCCGCTCTCCTTGTATTCCCACCAGTCGGGGCAGCCCTTCACGTCATGGTCGCGCTCAAACTTGTAGTTGGCGCGGTTCTCGGCATCACGCGAGTCGGCCATCGACGTCATGGTGCTGGTCAGCTCATAGGCCACACAGTTGGGGACACGGTAGTACTTGTTGAAATAGACCACGATCGACTTGTAGCGCACCGTCTGGTTGTCGAGGCGCTCGGGCAGTGCCACGTCGAGCAGCGACGCGTCGCCCGTCGATCGATACTCCTTGCCCTCCTGCTGCCGGCGGGCCTGCTCCTGCACGGCCTTGCCGTCATCATAGGCACTCTTGTAGAACGAGTCCACCTGGGCCGACTCGTCGGTCCTCTCACTGCCGCCGCGACAGCCCGTCAGGGCCACTGCCAGCAACAATACGCTATAAATCAGATGCTTCATCATTATGGATAACATTTAATCGTCCTTGTCGGCAACCCCCATGGCCACACGGCCGGATTGCAGGCTACAAATATATAAAACAATCGGCAAACGGCCATCACGGGCGACACGATTTTTGATCTTCTATCAACAAATGGCATCAGCACCACCATAGGGCCAACAACTGAAGTATCTGAAAGTTCTGAGGGCATCAGCGCTCTTTTACCTCACGCTAAGCCGCTAAGCTGCTAAATTTTTATTATGATTGCTCGCAAGAGGCTCGCAATCAGTGCGGATGCAAAAAAATAAAAAGTTGTTTCGGTTGTCAAAAAAGGTTGTCTTGGTTGTCTGAAATAACTTGGCTGCTTAGCGTGAGATTAGTCAGGGGCGGATGGGCTGAAGAATTGTTTTTGTAAACGCGTGGGGGAGGTATAAGAAGAAAAAGTTGTATTTTTGTGGGCGATGAGGTATTTGTTGGGCATATTGGTGGTGCTGGCCGTGCTCGGGGCGGTGGTTCCCGGGTGCGGCGGCGGGCGTGAGCGGGCCTATGACGGGCGGCTGGCGGCGGTGGACAGCCTGCTGCGCGACGAGCCTGACAGCGCGCTGGCGATCATCACGGCGTTGCCTACTGACTGCCTGGCCACCGAGCACGACCGGGCCTACCGTGACCTGCTGCTGACGCAGGCGCGCTACCGCGCCTATGTCACCGCCACGAGCGACAGCGAC
>JAFTFA010000209.1 GCA_017449785.1 Muribaculaceae bacterium
AATAATGTCAAGAAAAGGGAGCAAACGTGGCTGCCCCCTTTCCAGTGAATGATTGATGTCAATTGAAGTTTATTTCAGTGCTTTGTCCAAGCGTTTCTGCTCGTTGTCAAGGTACTTGTTCAGCACCTTGACGAGTTGGGGATAGAAATCGTTGATTGTCTTATACTTGTTGCGATGGCAGGAATAGTCACGCAGGGCAGTGACCAGCTGGGGCATCCAGGTAAAGCCCGATGAAACATTCCTTGAGAGCTGTTGATTCACATGCTGGACTGGGCTTCCGTTTTCCATCATAAAAGCAATCTCGGCAGCCTTCTCAATGCTTGAGTTTATCAGTGCCAGACCGTCACTGAAACCATAATTGTAACCCAGCATCGGGTTAACGCTTAACAGTCTTGTTCCTATCTCATTCAGTAAATCCAAGTTTTTATCTTTATCAGCCAATGATTGATCATCCAAGCCACCAAGCATACCAGTAACCATGTTAGCTATTGCTTCTCTCTTTCCCTCAGGGATTTGGGTCATCTGGTCAAAGCCATAGTAGCCGATTACAGGGCAATTCTCCCGTGGTTGACCCTCCAGATGGCGAACCGTACCATAGGCTCCACCATTGCGTGTAGCGAAGCCCATAACGACCTTTTGCAGGCTGCTTGACGGTTTGCCATAAAAGTCGGCAAACCACTCGGGGCGAACGTATGGCATCACCTCATGGTTGAATGCCTTGAGCGCCTCTTGATAGAACGACTGGTGCTGCTGGAAAAACTCATGGAAATGTGTTTCGGCATAGAACTGGTTGAGGAGGCCCAGAAACTCGTTGACATCCACCTGATGCCAACGGCTATCCAAGCCCGTGTCACCTGCTTCCTCCCTGAGTTTGACAATCTTGCCATTCTCGACCGCCAGGCGCACTGCCAGGCTCATGGGTGCATCATAGGCGATGCCGTATTGTTGCCTCAGCTCCTGGTAATACCCGACGACGGGAAGCTGCTTGTAAGGCTCAAACCATTTATCGATATCCTGGATATACTGGTTGTCCTCCATCGTGTTGTATTCCTGATAACCAGCCACGCGAGAGAGGACGCCCAACAGTTCGACAGCCTCCATGGCTTCGGCCTTCAATTGAGAAGCCGATGCACTCGGTTTACTGGTGGTCTGCTTGAACGTCAGGGCTTTATCCATCTTCTTATCTTCAGCATCAAGATATTTCTTCAACACGTTGGCAATCTGTGGGTAATAGTCACCGAGCGTGGGATACTTGTTACGGTGGCTGGTATAATCACGCAAAGCCGCAACAAGTTCGGGCATCCACTTGAAACCCCGCATAATGTGACTCATCAACTCTGCCTCCAAATCATCGGCTTAATAATCATTTTCCATCATGTAGATAACCGTGGCTGCACGCACGACGCTCTCGTTAAAGACCGTCTTAGGTTCTGGATAAGCCTGCTGGCTCATGATATTAAAATCCTGCTGCAACAACCGCTGGGGTATATCGCCCAATATAGCGGCATTCTTCCCGATTTCCTGCAAGGGGTTAACAAAAGCATGGTTGAACTCATGGATAAGGGTTGGTGCGGCACGTTGTTTAGCATTCTTGGGATCCACAACGCTACCCATCTGCGTGTGGGTCCAGTAGCCGCAGATTGAAAAGCTTTCCTTGAGTTGTCCGGGAATCTGCCTAGTGGCACCATAATTACTGCCACCATTGGTAAATCCGATGATGAGACGGAATCTCTCACCAGGCTCTGTCCCGTAAAATCGGGAATACCAGTCCTGATTGAAATACTTCACCACCTGAGTCTGATACTGTTGCAACACATCGTCATAGAAAGCCTGGTGCTGCTGGAAGAACTCGTGGAAGCGGGTGTCGGTATAGAACTGGTTGAGACGAGCGACACAGTCATCAAGGTCAACTTCAAACCACCTGCTATCAAGCTGATCCTTCTTACCCACCATCTTGATGTTGCCATCTTCTATATCAAGGTTGACCGCCAGGCCAGCTGGTGCATTGTAGGCAATGCCATAGTTTTCTCTCAAGTTCTGGATATAACTGACGGTCGGGTGATTCTTGTAGGGAGCGAACCAGGCCTCGGTATCCTTGGTGTACTGGCCACCCATATCCATGTTGTACTCCTCAAAGCCTGCGGTACGCGCTAGGATGCTTACCAGTTCGACGGTTTCCATGACTTCGGGCTGGCAAGTTACTTGTTGAGCCGACACTGGGGTTAGGTTCAGTAAGATCAGGGATGTTAGAAATAATAAAACGTGATACTTCATATTGATACTTTTTTTTACGAGTTAAAGGGTGAAAGTTAATAAATCATTTTGTTATTATAACGCATGATAACGCTGTATATTGTATAACGTAGTCACTTGCGATCCGATTTTAACGGGAAACAACGACAGCCTTTCCACATTTTTAATTATCGGTAGGCGCGCTTGCTGGTTATTGGATAATTTTGATTACCTTTGCGGCAAAATCACATAATTAACATATAGACCTTATCACTTTTTATCAAGAAGAAATGATTAACCAGCAATTACTGAATCCCAAGAGTATTGTCGTCATCGGCGGCAGCAACAACGAGAGCAAGCCCGGCGGCGCTATCGTGCGCAACCTCAAGCAGGGCGGTTTCAAGGGTGACCTTTACGTCCTCAACCCCAAGGAGGATGTCGTGCAAGGCATCCAGGCCCATCACGACATGAAGGACCTGCCCAACTGCGACCTGGCCATCCTGGTAGTGGCTGCCAAGTACTGCCCCGAGTATGTTGACTACCTGACCGAGCACAAGGGCGTTCGCGCGTTCATTATTATCAGCGCCGGCTTTGGCGAGGAGACCCACGAGGGTGCCCTGCTCGAGCAGCACATCTTGGATACCTGCGAGAAATATGGTGCCGCGCTCATCGGCCCCAACTGCATCGGCCTGTTGACGACCAACCACCACAGCGTGTTCACGCTGCCCATCCCCGCCTTGAGCCCCAAGGGAGCCGACTTCATCAGCGGCTCGGGTGCCACCGCCGTGTTCATCATCGACTCGGGCGTGAGCAAGGGTCTGCAGTTCAACAGCGTGTGGTCGATCGGCAACGGCAAGCAGATCGGCATCGAGGACGTGCTGGAATACATGGACGAACACTTTGACCCCGAGCGCGACTCCAAGGTCAAGCTGCTCTATATCGAGAACATCTCTCACCCCGAGCGCTTGCTCAAGCATGCCCGCTCGCTCATCAACAAGGGTTGCCGCATCGCCGCCGTCAAGTCGGGTTCCAGCGAGAGCGGTAGCCGCGCCGCATCATCCCACACTGGTGCCATCGCATCGAGCGACACCGCCGTCGATGCCCTGTTCCGCAAGGCCGGCATCGTGCGTTGCTACTCGCGCGACCAGTTGACGACCATCGGCTGCGTGCTCACCCTGCCCGAGATGACCGGCAAGAACGTGGCCATCGTCACCCACGCCGGCGGCCCTGGCGTGATGCTGACCGACGCCCTCTCCAAGGGCGGCATGAACGTGCCCCTGCTCGACAAGAAGGTCGGCGAGGAACTCAAGGAGCAACTCTATCCCGGCTCATCGGTAGCCAATCCCATCGACTTCCTGGCCACGGGCACTCCCGAGCACCTGGGCATCTGCATCGACTTCTGCGAGAAGCACTACGACAACGTGGACGCTATCGTAGTCATCTTCGGCACTCCTGGTCTGGTGCCCTGTGACGACGCCTATGCCGTGCTGCACGAGAAGATGCTCACCTGCAAGAAGCCCATCTTCCCCGTACTGCCGTGCTTGAACATCGCCGGCCGCGAGGTGAAGGAGTTCATCGACAAGGGTCATGTGAACTTTGCCGATGAGGTGGCTCTGGCCGAGGCTCTCGTCCGCGTCGCCGACACGCCCAAGCCCGCTCCCGCCGACAGCCTCTGTCCCGAGGTGGATGTCAAGGCCGTGCGAGCCATCATCGACGGCATCAAGGAGGACGGCTACATTGCCCCCGACGACGTGCGCGCCCTGCTGCAGGCTGCCGCCATTCCCGTCGTGCCCGAGAAGGTTTCGGCCAACCGTGACGAGCTCGTCGCCGCAGCCCGCGAGATGGGCTACCCCATCGTGGTCAAGGTCGTTGGCCCCGTGCACAAGAGCGACGTGGGCGGCGTGACGCTGAACGTCAAGGACGACCAGCAACTGGAGGCCGAGTTCGACCGCATGATGCAGATTCCCGATGCTACCGCCGTGATGATCCAGAAGATGATCAGCGGCACCGAGCTGTTCATCGGCGCCAAGTATGAGCCCACCTTCGGCCACAACGTGCTGTGCGGCCTGGGCGGCATCTTTGTCGAGGTGTTGAAGGATGTGCAGTTCGGTCTCGCACCGCTGTCACTGCCCGAGGCCGAGCACATGGTGCGCTCCCTCAAGGGATACAAGATTATCCAGGGCACCCGCGGCAAGCAGGGTCTCGACGAGGCCACCTATGTCAAGATCATCTGCCGCCTCTCGACCATGCTCCACTACGCTCCCGAGATCAAGGAGATGGACATCAACCCGCTGCTGGCCGGTCCCGACCACGTCACCGCCGTCGATGCCCGCATCCGCATCGAGAAGTAATATCCACACCAGGCCAGAGCCCCGGCCCACGCGACACCACCGCAACGTCGTGTCCCGTGGGCCGAGGCTTTGCCTCGGTTATAATAAGAGCAGCAATGTCCCTGAGCGAGAACAAGCGCCGCTGGCTGGCCGCCCACCCTGACCTGGCACGGCACCAGTCGATGAAGCGACGCCATGACCGCCACGACTACCAGTCGCCCTGCATCTACATGATCACGCTCGCCATCAAGGGGCGACGGCCGCTGCTAGGCACCGTCTGCCCAGCCGATGAGGGCCATTCCCAGCCCAGGTTCTCCCCCTCTCCCCTGGGGGAACGCATCGCCGCCTGCTGGCGCGAGATGCCCCAATTCTATCCTCAGGTCAGGTTACTCGCGCTGCAACTCATGCCCGACCACCTGCACGGCATCATCCAAGTCACCGAACGGCTACCACGCCACCTGGGTCACGTGATCAATGGATTCAAGGTCGGCTGCAACCGGGTCGCCAAGGAGTTGTCGCTGTCACCCCTCTGGGAAGAAGGCTACAATGACCGCATCCTGCAAGGCCGAGGACAACTCAACGCCATGTTCAAGTATCTGCAAGATAATCCTCGCCGTTTGTGGACCAAGCGCAACCATCCCGAGTTTTTCAAGACACAACACGACATCACCATCGGCGACCAAGTGGTCACCGTCATGGGTAACCGTTTCCTGCTCGACAGCCCTAATAAAGTGGCGGTGAAGTGCCATCGCAACATGACCGAAGAAGAGAAACAGCGCACAATCGCCCGTTTCCTGATGATGGCTCAACGTGGTGCCGTGCTCGTGTCGCCCCGCATCAGTCAAGGAGAGAAAGACGTGATGGACATGATACAAGAAGCAGGGTTCCCCTTCATCCAGCTGCTCGAGAACGGCTTCTCCCCCATGTGGAAACCAGGCGGGGAGATGTTCAATGCTTGTGCCAGCGGCCAGGTGCTGCTGGTAGCCCCCTGGCCCTACCACAGCGACCACCGCACCATCACCCGCGACCAGTGCAACCGCCTCAACGACCTGGCCGCCCTCATCTGCACAACGTGACCGCTATCACCAGGGCAGAGCCCCGGCCCACGAGGCACCACGCCGCGAGTAACTTGCAGCATGCAAGCCTGGGTGCGTCGTGTCCCGTGGGCCGAGGCTCTGCCTTGTTTTTTCCATTTAAAACGAGGATGAAAATGGCCGATAGAAGATGAAAATCGAAGGGAAAGAAGGAGATAAATCGTTAATTTATCTTAAAAGAAGTGAAATCGTGACGATTTTCGGACGGTTGAAAGGGTAAAAGGGGAAAAAGTTTTGGTGGGGAAAATGAAAAGCAGTACCTTTGCGCGCCGATTATTATCAAAGTAATAGCCTTTTAGGCAATGCTGTGTGGAATTTGGCCGTTCCGCACGGTGTTGTTTGGGCAATTAACGAACTATTAATTAGGATTTTAAAAAAGTGGATACTTTTAGTTACAAAACCATTTCGGCAAACGCCGAAACCGTTCAGAAGGAATGGGTGGTAGTTGATGCTACCGACCAGATCCTGGGTCGCTTGTGCTCCAAGGTGGCTAAGATCCTCCGCGGCAAGTACAAACCCAACTACACCCCGCACGTTGACTGCGGTGACAACGTGATCATCATCAATGCCGACAAGTGCAAGATGACCGGCAAGAAGTGGACCGAGCACCAGTACGTTCGCTACACGGGCTATCCTGGTGGCCAGCGCTTCACGACCCCTGCTCTGTTGCAAGCCAAGAGTGAGAAGAAGAAGGACCTGCGCAAGGGTATGCACCCGCTGTACCTGCAGGTAATCAAGGGCATGCTGCCCAAGAACCGTCTGGGTGCCAAGCTGTTGAAGAACGTTCACGTTTACAACGGCCCCGAGCATCCCCACGAGGCTCAGAATCCCAAAGTTATTGACATCAACAAACTGAAATAAGAAGCATGGAACAGATTAATGCAGT
>JAFTFA010000210.1 GCA_017449785.1 Muribaculaceae bacterium
GACATACCGATTGCCAGTCATGCCCTTCACGCTACACGAGTGCGAACAATATCTGAGGGCCAAAAAGATTCAGGCATCGCACTATGACCTGTTGGAATACTACATGGTGTTCGGAGGCGTACCCTTCTACTGGTCACTTTTGACACGTGGACAGAGCGTAGCGCAGAATGTGGACAAACTTGTTTTTGCCGAAGAGGGCAAACTCCATTATGAATTCAACGAGCTTTATGACTCGTTGTTCCGCAACCCGGAGAAATATGTCAAGATTGTAATGGCACTTGGCGAAAACGGCTCTGGAATGACACGCGACGAGTTGGTGAAGCAATGCGAACTGGAAGAAAATGGACAGACGAGCCGAATGCTGGAAGACTTGGAGGAATGCGGATTTATCCGCAAGATTCCGACGTATGGGCTAAAGAACCAGGGCACGTTTCGTTTGATTGACAACTACACGCTGTTCTATCTGAAATTCGTGAAGCACAACACAGCCAACGACGAGCAATTCTGGAGCCACAATTATCTCTCGGCGGTACGCTCGGCATGGGTAGGTTTGGCTTTTGAGCGTCTGTGCTTCCTGCATATCCGTCAAATCAAAATGGCCCTTGGCATCAGCGGAGTCGTGACCAACGTATTTGCATGGCGAGTGGGATCGGGTAGCGACGGAAGGAAAGGGGCACAAATCGACATGCTCATAGACAGGGCAGACAATATGGTGAATATCTGTGAAATGGAATTCTCGCATAACGAATATATTGTGACTAAAGACGATGCAGATAACTTGCACCATAAGGCGGAGCGTTTCGTCGCCGAAACGGGATGCAGGAAATCTGTAAGCCTTACCATGGTCACTGTGTTAGGAATTGCCCACACAGGATATTGGAGCGAGATACACAACATTATCACATCAGAAGACCTGTTCAAGGCATAGTTACCTCTAGCATCAAGACCTAAATAAGGTAGGATTATATTCGCCCCGCTGTGGCACTTGCAGTCTGACTGTGGCATGAGTGTTTGAATAATTTCAGCTACGCTCGGCAATCCATGCAAGCATGACTGCGCTCGCTTGCACAAGATTTGGTCGATTGGGGTTGTAGCCATCATGACTCTATCAAGTCGCGGTATAGCCGTGCCATTTGCCCGGCCATCAGTTGCGGCGTGAACAGTGCCGCATGCGCAAGTCCCTTGCGACGCAGGTCGTTGGCATACTGTTCGTCAGCCAAGACGTGGTCAATGTGTTGGGCCAGTTCGTTGGCATCGCGCGGGTCGAAGAAGCAAGCCGCGTCGCCGCCCGCTTCGGGCAGACTGGAGGTGTTGGCACATAATACCGGCGTTCCACATTGTTGTGCCTCGAGTACGGGCAGGCCGAACCCCTCGCATAGCGAAGGAAATACGACAGCATGTGCCGTGGCATACAGAGCGGGCATCAACTCCGGCGGAATCCATGGAACCAGCACAACCCGATCGGTGACATGTCTCTTCGATATGATGGGATAGATGGTCCCGTTCCAGTAATCGTTGGGCTTCCCGACAATCACCAGTTTGACATCTTTGTCCTTGAGCAATGCCAGGCTCTCGATGGCCAGAAGCAGGTTTTTGTAGTCGACCAGTCTGCCCACAGCCAAAATATATCGGCCTGCCAGTCCTGCCACATGCCGCAGCTCGTTGCGGTCAGCTTCGGTTATAGGCCGGAAATAATTGTGGTCGATAGTGGGGTGAATGACATGTATTTTTGTTGCGTCGGTCCCGAAGGTATTGACTACGTCATCTTTGGTAAATTGGCTGACTGTAACGATGCGGTCGGCACATTGCAGGGCATGTTTTGTTTTTGTGTCATAGATCAGACGGTCTATTTTGTTGTAGCGCTCAGGATAGTGATGATAAATCAGGTCATGGACGGTGACCACGCTCTTCATCCCACTCCGCGCGATGCCCAGGGGCAACTCCGCGCTGAGCCCATGATAGATCTCGGCCTTTGCGCGTAGCGCCGAGCGGATGATACCGCAGCCGCTGCGCCAGATGTGACCAAACGCTGTGTGCTTGGGGGTGTCAGCCGTGACGTTGTCCATCTGCAAGAGTTCATCGATGGCTTGATGGTGGCGCATCTTGGGCGCCAGGATGATATACCGGTTGTCAGGGTAATACTGTGCCAAAGCACCGATGAGGCTTCGGCTGTAGTTGCCCAGACCAGTCATGTTGCTCACGGCTCGTTTGCCGTCAAAAGCTATATTCATCGTTTTCTTTGTTAACGCAAAACTAAAAGTTAAAATGAGCAATAAATAATCCGTGTCAGCGAACGTCCCCCTCTCCATTCCCAAAGGGGACCAGCAGGGGTGGGGTTTGAAAGAAACTCTAACCCTTCGCTTTGCGAAAGGCGAGGAGAAACACCGAATCGCAGAAACCTGGTATGTGGTTAATTGTTGTATAAATCCTTGCGAATTAGTGATTTTAGGAAGAAAAGCTCCCAGTTTTTCAGAAGAAAGAAACTACCAATTCCAAGAACAGTTGCAAAATTAGCAAACTTTCTCCGCTCATGCAAGCGCATTTGGGAAAATCGATGAATCTGGCACGCGTAACATTGGTGGCATTGACGCTGGGACCAATGGTTAAGGCTTAAGTTGCGAACCAGGCAAGATGGACACGACAGCCGACAAGGCATCGAACATGTGACGGCCGCATTCATCGTGTTCTGTTAGTTGATTTGATGCTTCACTAATTTCGTAATGTGCTTACAGCCGGCAATGTATACACTATCGTAAGGCGATGTAAACCAGCTCTCCTCCTATGATAGGACCAATGGCTCAAGCCGAACGCATAGTGAGAACTTGTTCGCACTGTGCTGAGGCGCAGCCCATTGATGCAGGAAGAGCGGTTGGGGGGTGGTATGACAACCGCAATAAGAGTGCTGAATTCCAGTTTCTCGTCTCCCCGCGCCTTTGACTTCGCCTTCTGACCGACCTTTATCTAAACAATATAAAGTAGAAATATTATAAAGTAAAAATATATTCTTAATAATCTTTAAAAGTCTTGGCTTATTAGATAGAACAAAGTATCTTTGCAGCAAAAGATATCTAGCGACATGGAATTTGTTGACAGGCAAAAAGAGCAAACTCGTCTACAAGCTGCTCTAAACAGGAAAAAGCCGCAATTCATTGTGGTTTATGGGCGCAGGCGAATCGGCAAGTCGGCGCTGATAAAAAAAGTTTTGGATTCGAGTCGAGGCGATATTTATTTCTTGGCCGACAGGACTTCAGAACCAAGTCAGCGTCAGCTGTTTTCGTCTGTGGTTGACTTGAGTGTCGAAGGCTTTGGCTTGGCCAGTTATCCGTCATGGGAAGCACTCTTGATTAACTTGAGCAGAGCGGTTGATCATCGCATTACTGTCTGTCTTGATGAGTTTCCCTATCTGGTGAAGAGTTGCCCGGCTCTCCCGTCCATCATTCAGAAACTGATTGATGAGGAGAAGCTGAAATATAACTTGATAGTCTGCGGATCGTCACAACAAATGATGCAGGGGCTTGTGCTTGACAGCAGAGAGCCGCTATATGGCAGAGCCGACGAGATCATGAAAATGAGTCCTGTCTCACCGGCGTTTATCGGCCAGGCACTTGGAGTTGGCCCGACCCAGGCTGTCAGGGAATTTGCCGTGTGGGGGGGCATTCCCCGATATTGGGAATTGCGAGGTAATTATGCAGACCTGTATGATGCCATAGAACAGCTTTTGTTCACTCCCGAGGGAACCCTCTATGATGAGCCGTCAAGGTTGTTGCAAGACGAAATGCGTGACACCGTTCAGGCATCTTCTATTTTGTCGTTTATCGGCAATGGCGCTTGCCGAATCTCGGAGATTGCGGCTAGGGCCGAGAAAAAGGCCACAGATATTACGCCGCAGTTGTCACGGCTTAGAGAACTCGGTTTTATCATTAAGGAAACTCCATTCGGCGAGAGCGAGAAGAAAAGCAAAAAAGGAATCTATCACATCGCTGACCCAATGTTGCGATTTTATTATCGCTTTGTGCTTCCCTTTCGGTCAATGATAGAGCTGGGAAACAGCCACTTGGTTCTGGAACTATTCAAAAAGGTAGAAAATGACTATGTGGCAGCGGCATGGGAAGAGTTATGCAGGGCATTTGTCGGAATACGGGGAGTCGATGGAATCATCTATCAGGTGGCTTCGCGGTGGTGGGGCAGTTATTATGACACGGTGAAAAAATGCTATCTTCCTGCCGAACTGGATGTCGTGGCCGAGTCGTTCGACCGCAAGCATCTGCTTGTGGGCGAATGCAAATGGCAAGAGCACGTTGATGTCGATGGGGAGTTGGAGCGGCTAAAGACCATTGCCAGTGGTTTGCCTTTTGCTCGGGAGCACCAACTTCACTTTGAACTTTTCTTGAAGGAAAAGCCAGGAAATCGGCTTGATTTCAATACATTCTGTCCCGATGATGTGATGACAATGCACATATAATTCACAGAACTTCGCACCACCTATAAAGGAGAAATATTATAAAGCAGAAGTATATTCTTCTTTCGTCATGATGCTTTTTTGCTCATCCGGAGCACACGCAATTTAGGTGCGCTCCAATGATGGCAATCCCTTCACTTCTCCGCAACAATCCC
>JAFTFA010000211.1 GCA_017449785.1 Muribaculaceae bacterium
AGTTGCCCAGCGTCATGTAGATGCCCAGACGGACGAAGCCCTTGCCCATGTCAAATGTCTCGCTGCGGCTCACGGGCGTAGCGGGATACTCACGGTCGCGGAACCACCAGGCAAAGGCGGCCAGCGCAGCGGCATAGGCGACAATAGACGGCACGATGCTGCGCTCCCGCAGCAGGTAGAATAGCGGTATTGACACCGCCAGACCCGTGACCGTGCCCCACAGGGTCACGCTTGCCAAGCGCTTGAGCCGTGCAGTGCCTTGCAGCACGGCATATTCGCCGTTGGTCAGAGCCTGCAGCAGTACGGCTATGCTCAGGGCTACAAAGCCCCAGATGTGTGTCCCGTCGCCGAAGGTCATCTGGCTCAGCAACGGTGCCATCGACAGTGTGAGCAATGCTCCGGCAAGACCCAGCCACAGGGACCACTTCCTCACCACGGCAATCATGCGTGACACCAGCGAGGCGTCACGGCTCTCGTGGGCCTGGGAAATGTCGCGCACGCTACTGGAACGGATACCCAGGTTGGTGCCTGTGGTGATCATTTCCAGCGCATTGTTGAACAGGCCGAACAGGCCAATGCCCACGGGGCCGATCCACAAGGCAACCAGCTTGGTGCGCACGATGGAACACAGGATGCCCATCACCTGGACACCGCCAAAGATTCCCATCGCCTTCATCGCCATGCGGGATATGTTGCCTTGCTTGCTTGCCATAGCTATCTACACATTATGAAAAATGATTGGTCTCTCACAATTTCACTTCAAGGGCGTTATAGACGATGCCGCGGCCTCCCAGGCGGCACTTCTGCCGCACGAGGCCCTCGTTGAGGTAGCGCCCGTGGTCCTCGTTGCTGATGCCGAAGTCAAAGTACCTGTAGCCCAGACGTGTGCTCTCGCCGATGAGCCAGTCAAACAGCAGTGTCAACGCCTTGCTCTCCTTGCCGCGGGGCGATGCGCCGATGTACTGGCAGTGGGCCACGGGCATCGATAGGTACATCACCACGCCGGCCAGCAGTTCGCCATCAAGGGTGGCTGTGTAGAGACGGATGCTGTCGGGGAAGCGGCCGTGCAGCAGCCTGATTTCTTCGAGCGTGTGGACAGGGCGCGTGTCATAGCGCTGGTCGAGCAGTGACGATAGCAGTTGCCAGTAGCCCTCCCAGTCATCGCTGGGCCCTGTCACGATGCCGGCCTTGCGGGCCGCGTTGGCTCCGCTCTTGTTGCCACGGTCAAACGGCAGCGGGCAGGTCAGGTCGATGGTTGTCGAGATGTTGGTCTCGATGAGTGACGCGTTGTGGCGGAAGAGTGCATACAAGTCCTCCTCACACGGGTAGCGGTGGTAGATGTGCGGTATGGGCTTGTAAACAAGTCGCTTGATGCCTTCTCGCGACATCCATGCGACAGCGCTGTCCATGATCTCGACCATCACCGTCGTGTCGAAGTGCCGCAGCGGCAGGATCCAGCCGCCGTAAGTCAAGCCGCGGTGGGACCACAGGGTGTCGCCGTCGATGTTGGCGGGCAGCAAGGCACACGCCTTGCCGTCGCGCATCGCCACCAGCGAGCAGTCCTCAAAGCGGTCGCTGTGGTAGTCCATGTAGCCGCGCTCGAGCAGGAACGTGCCGTTGCGGCTCTGTCTCACCAGTTCATCCCATCGGCTTGCCATCGAGGGGTCATATCTCGTAATGTCTATCATCTGCCAGGTCTTGTCGGTTATAAAAAGTTCAGTGGCTGTCGCAAAACTCGACGCCGTTTTTTTAATCGGCCTAACAGCCGAGATATTAAACAAAATTGTATAAGAATTCAACAAAATAATTTTTTATGATAATTCTATTTATAATTTTGTTTAATTTCTCGCGCGTAGCGCGATCTCATGTTTGCTGGCTGAGTTTTGCAACAGCCACTCACTGATTAAAACGCAAATTTAAGAATAAAAGTATTACCTTTGCCCAATAATTAGACTAATTAACATGAACCTTTCCAAAATCGGACTTCTGCCGCGGGTCATTATCGCCATCATCCTGGGTGTTGCGTGCGGCGCTTTTTTCCCGGAGTGGGCTGTCAGATGCTTTATCACCTTTAACAGCGTCTTTTCCCACTTCTTGTCTTTCCTCATCCCGCTCATCATCGTGGGCCTGGTCACTCCCGCCATTGCCGACATCGGCAAAGGTGCCGGCAAGTTGTTGCTCATCACGGCATTGATTGCCTATGGCGACACGGTCTTCTCGGGCCTGTTGAGCTATTTCACCAGCACATCGATTTTCCCCTCGCTCATTGACCGCGGCCAAGCGGCTCAGGCAGTCGCTACTGCCGAGGAGTTGCAACCCTTCTTCACCATCGAGATCCCACCGCTGCTGGACGTGATGAGTGCGCTCATCTCGGCATTCGTCCTCGGCCTGGGCATCTCATTCTTTGAGTCACCAAACTTGAAGAATGCCTTCGACGAGTTCCGCGACATCATCGCCAAGACCATCGAGGTGGCCCTGATTCCCATCCTGCCCCTGTACATCTTCTCGATTTTCCTCAACATGTCGTTCACGGGACAGGCATGGCACATCATCAACGTCTTTGTGGCCATCATCGGTGTCATCTTTGTAATGCACGTGCTGCTGCTCGTGTTCCAGTACTGCATCGCCGGGGCGATAGCGCGCCGCAATCCGTTCAAGGCTCTCTACAATATGCTCCCGGCCTATTTCACCGCGCTGGGAACATCATCGTCGGCAGCCACGATTCCCGTGACACTCAACCAGGTCAAGCGCAACGGCGTCAGCGAGGGCATCGCCGGCTTTGTCGTGCCCCTGTGCGCGACCATCCACCTGTCGGGCAGCGCTATGAAGATCACGGCCTGTGCCGTGGCGTTGATCCTCATGCAGGGCGGCACGATAGAGTTTGGCACGTTCATGGGATTCATCCTCATGCTGGGCGTGATGATGGTAGCTGCCCCCGGAGTGCCGGGTGGCGCCATCATGGCGGCCCTGGGTGTGTTACAGTCCATCCTGGGCTTCACGGCCGAACAGCAGGCTGTGATGATCGCCTTGTATATCACGATGGACAGCTTCGGCACGGCATGCAACGTGACCGGTGACGGTGCCATCGCGCTGGTCGTGGACCGCATCTACAGCGGCAAGACTGCGTGAGCACTCCTACTGGATATGGTAAAACTATCTGTTTCAGGAGTTTTGGCACTTTTCACGCGGTAGCTAGTATTCATGCTTGTTGACCTCACTTTGGGAGCGAAAAACTGTGTTTTTTTTTAAAAAAAAAGCCAAAATCTTTTGTATGTTAGAAAATGTTACTAACTTTGTAGCGCATAAAAGGGAAAAATCAATTTTGATTTATCAAAGAGTTTCGGATTAACTTACTGTCGTGTAGATAGAATGGTTAATCCATTTTTTATGTCCCTACTCGAAATATGCACCCTATTGAAAAAAAGCAGGCGATTCAGGCAGTAGCATTGGCCTTTTTGATGTAACTTTGCCGACTGATAGCGGTATTCACATGAAATATTATGTAAACATATTTCCTCTCATGCTGGTTCTCCTCTTGGCTATGGCCATGGGGAAGGCATGTGGCGACTTGACGGCAACGGCACTGCCCCAGGGCGAATTGTCGGCTGTGGGCACTTCGCTGGCTGTGACCGACGATTACGGATTTGTCTTCACGGCTCCTGCCCAGAGTCCAGTCGTGCTGCCCACCCAGTCATCGAGGCTGGTGACTCCACTCAAGTACCGCTTGTCATTGACAAGAAGCAATATCCTCAGACGTAATGCCAATCGCCTGAGCACCAATGTATATACTCCCGTCGCGACAACCGCAGGACGGCTGGTGGCTGAGCGCATTTCGGCTCCGCTGCGTTACTGGCCTGCAGTGCGTTTCTATGTCTTTGAACTTTGCCGCCTCTTGTGTTAGCCCACTTCTCTCTGGGCTATTAATCCCTTGATTTAAAGATTATTCATCCCTGCCGTGATGGTTTGCGGCAGCGTCGTGCGTCGTGATGTACCGGCATGGTGTATCTGCTTGAAGGCGCACATCCAAAAAACACAACATTAACATTAATCAATTAAAAAATCATTATATTATGGCAAATTTCAAAAATCTCAATATGGCTTCAGAACTCATGTCTAACCCGAACCTGCGTGTCGTTTCGTCGATGTTTGGCCTGAGCAAGAAACTCGTCTATGCTCCCACAGGGGCGACTGTCGCTGTGCACCGATACAATTACAATCCCGAGGCCGTGTCCCACTTGCAGAATGTCATCGAGAGCGACAGCAAGGGTCTGGCGGCAGCCGTCAAGGCTTGTCGCGTTCAGCAGCTGGAAATCGGCAACATCGAGCTGGATGCCTGTGTGTCGGCCGACAAGCAATTTGTCGCCTTGCAGTTGCTGCGATTCATGGATTACACCTATCAGCCTGTGACGCGGGTCGCATTCTACGAGGGCGATCAAGCCCAGCTCGTGGCCTCGATACTGGATTAATAAACACCAATAAGTGATATACACACGATAGAAATTGAGAATCAAGTAAATAATGTTGACTATTGCGATTGTTACTGCCTTTGTGGCAGGTTATGTGTGCATTGCTCTCGAGAGCGTTATCAAGATCAACAAGGCAGCCATTGCTTTGCTCATGTTTGTTGTCTGCTGGACCTTGTTCATGATGGCACCGGGATTCTATCTGCCTGGCGTTGATGATGCGGTGGGTGCCGCGTTAGAGGCCCTGGAGGGACACCTAGGGGAGACGTCATCGACGTTGTTCTTCCTGATGGGTGCCATGACGATAGTCGAGGTCGTGGACCAGAACGGCGGATTCAACTTTGTGCGTGACCTGATGCACACGACGAGCAAGCGCGCCCTGTTGTGGCGCATTGCCCTGATGACGTTCTTCCTGAGCGCCATACTCGATAACCTGACGACAAGCATCGTCCTGGTGATGGTGTTGCGCAAGTTGGTCCCGCTGCGCCAGGATCGCCTCATCTATGACGCTGTGATCGTGATGGCAGCCAACTCGGGCGGGGCATTCTCGCCCATCGGCGATGTGACCACCATCATGCTGTGGAACGGCGCGATGATCACTGCCGGCGGGATAATCCTGCACCTGATCCTGCCATCGCTGTTGTCGATGCTGATTCCGGCATTCCTGTTGCAGTTCTCCCTCAAGGGGGAGTTGCAGCAGCCTGCTGAATCTGCTGCCGTGACTGCCGAACAGGAATTGACGGCATGGGAGCGTAAGACGGTCTTTGTTCTCGGAGTCGGGGGTCTGATGTTTGTGCCGGTGTTCCGATACTTGACCGATCTGCCTCCCTCTGTGGGTATCCTGCTTGTACTGGCGATGCTGTGGATGACGACCGAGCTGTTTTATGCTCACCTCAAGGGCCAGGAGACGGCATCCCATCGGGTGGCACGATTGCTCTCGCGCATCGACATGGCCACCATACTGTTCTTCCTGGGCATCCTCATGGCGGTGGCATGCTTGCGGCAGACGGGCGTCCTCACTGCCCTGGGACAATGGCTGGATGCTGCCAGCGGCGGCAACCATTATCTGGTGACAGGTGCCATCGGCATCATCTCAAGTATTGTGGACAATGTGCCGCTGGTGGCTGGCTGCATGGGCATGTATCCCGTGGCCGCCGTTGGCGACATGGCCCTGGACGGCACTTTTTGGCAGTTGCTTGCCTATTGTGCCGGCGTGGGCGGGTCGATGCTCATCATTGGCTCGGCAGCAGGTGTCGTCGTCATGGGCCTGGAGAAGATGTCTTTCGGCTGGTATATGAAGCACGCCACGCCGGTCGCTCTGGCGGGTTACCTGGCTGGCATGTGCTGCTACTGGCTCCAAGGGTTGCTCTGGTGATTGAGTAGCTATAGAATATAGAATAAAGAGGGCACTTCGACCGCGAAGTGCCCTCTTTAATTCTATGGTGTCTCGTGCGGACTCAACGTGCGTCAGAATATAGCTTTGCTGGTCTGTTTGGAACCGTCGGTGTAGCTGGTGATGACGATGTTGATGCCCGGGAAGGGCTTCTTGCTCATCAGGCCCGCTACATTATAATAGGTGATGCTTGCTACCTTACGCTTCTCAATCACCTTTTCGTCGATTGAGGTGACGTCGGGGTTGGTCTTGTCCATTGCTTTGATGATCTGTGACGGGAACCAGTAGTGGTTAGGCATCTTGACCGATACCTTGGTCTCGCCCGTGATGCCGTCATAGATGTTGAACCAGTAATTGAGGGAACTGTAGCTCTGGAAGGTGCACACGGCGACGTCATTGCTGCTCTCGTCGGCATATACCACGTGGCCGTACATCTGCTGCCTGCCGTCAAAGTTGATGAATTGCTCGGTATAGGTCTCGGTGTCAAAATTGTACTTGCTCAGGTACTTCAAGCCTTCACCTCCGCAATAGATCACGGCGTTCTCGTCACCAACGGCGACTGGCTTGCAAGGCTTGGGTGTAAACCAGAAGTTGGCCGATGCCATCGGTACGTTATAGACGCGCCCCAGGGTGTAGTCGTCATTGATCTCGATGAATTGCTCGGTGTCGTTGGCACTGGGGGTGCCCCACGTGCAGCTGTTCACAGCGGCATACAACTTGTTTTTGACCTCAAATACCGTGGTCACGTTACTGAGCTCGATAGTTGCCACGACCTGGTCGATCCTGGTGTCAATCACCATGACGTTGTCAGGAGCGGCGACATAGAGCATTCCGTCCTTCAGGGTCATGTCGCCCATGCCGGGGCTGTAGGGCGAGGCATCCTCGCTGCGCGTGCCTTCGACAAGGCCGATTTGCTCAAACGAGTTCAGGTCATAGGCATAAACACCCATGTTGGTACCGACGTAGAATTTTCCGCCCTGTTCGTCAACGGCGACGCCGCGGGTGTCGGCATTCTCGTCAATCTGTTGTGCGTTGAAAAGGGTCTCCAGTGTCTTGGCGTTGGCAACGACCAGTCTGCCGCCTTCACCGAAGTTCTGTTTCGATGTGATGAACAGTTTGCTGTCACCCAGGGCTCCATATTCAGATGTCATGCCCAGCGTGTTGCCCGATGCCTCTTGGTAAACCTTGACGCTCACTTGGCCGGTCTCGTTGGAGTAGAAGTTGAGCAATCCAGGCTCGTTGCCGTACTGTCCCTCATTGATGATGAAGTAACCGTTCTCATACTGGGCAAATGCACTGCCGCACAGTGCCATGCCAAACAATGTCAGTAATAGCTTTTTCATTGTGTTTTTAGCTTTAATTAAACATTAAACAAAAAAAATTAATAACAACATGTTTCTTCCTCATGTAAATTAAAGCCTTGCAAGAAGCACATAGCGTGGATGAACGCGCGCATACACATTGCTGTTTGTGCCACAATGAAACTGACAAGTCTCGTAAATATCGGTCGGGATATCCTGCGACTACATCTTTTTTCTATGTTGCGGCCTCGGTCCAAATTCCTCGTGGACTTCCTTTCAGGCTCAATGTCAGGCAGGTCTTCTGACTTATCCCATGTCAACTCACGCCTTCCCGGTAAGATGTAGTCGTTTCTTCTTGAATGACAACCAGTGGCAAATGTGCGAGCCAACCAATAACGGGCTTACAGCAGCGGGCACTGTTCAGGTTTCTCACCTGATTCCCTTTTAATCATTGAGCTACTGTGTGTAGCTCTTTAAACCCAACATTTATTCTGCAAAATTACACTTTTTTCTCCATATACCCAAGTCTTATCGTGAATCAGTCCCGATACAAAAGCAGAGGCGCAAATTTTTTGCGTCTCTGCAATGCGGGTGTCTCCCCGGGGAAGAACTTGGTATCCCATTGGCGACCTGGCGTGAGGACTGTGCCTGCCGTTGTCGCCGGGGAGGGGTAGGGCTGATGTCAGCCCAGTTGCTTTAATTCTTGCTCAAGATGATGTCGATCACGGCATTGACATCGGCGATATTGATCTCGCCGTCACCGTTCACGTCACCCAGCTTGTCCCAGGTCTTGCTCAGGATGTAGTCAATCACAGCGTTGACATCAGCGAGATTGACCTCACCGTCGAGGTTCACGTCGCCAGTGTTGCCGGCGGGAGTCTCGGGATCGACATAGGTAGCGCCGCACACGCCGTAGGCCTCAACGCCCTCGACGACAAAGGTCACCGTCGTCGGCATCGAGCCATCCTCGTTGGGCTTGGCACCGATGCACTTGATACCGCTGTGGTGCAGCGGGTTGGTCTGATCGACAGCCACGCTGTTGGGCATCGACTTGTCATCGCTGGGCGATGCGATGTAGCCCCAATAAACGTGCTCGCCGTCGCTGGTGAACTGGGTGATGCCCACGCACTCGTCGCCGTCACCTTCCTTGACAACGGGAGAGTCGTCGATGAGGACGGCATCGGTGATGGGAGTGTCCTCGCCGGCGGCATCATGTGCCTCGACGGCGCTCATCGGCAGGCGGTAAACACCGGGTGTCTTGGGACCGTTGCTGTTCATGTTGGCTTGCATGTAGAAGTAAATCTGGCCGTTGGACTGATCGACGTAGTACTGGGTCATCTGCACATAGGGCAGGATCACCTTGAAGGGATCCTCGCCGGGGCCGGCAGCAGTGGCTTCGCCGTTGCCGTCAACAGCGATGTCGCTCTTGCGGAAGCGGTAGATGCCGTAGCCGTTGAACTTCTTGCCCATCCAGTAGATGCCGTTCACCTTGTAGAAACCGCACCCGATGCCGCCATACATCATGCCGGCCGTCTGGTTGACATAGTACTTCAACTGGTTGTTCTGCACCAGGAACGGCTGTGAACCGTACAGGCCGACGGCGTCGGCGTCCATCTCGTGTACGCCCACGTTGCGGTCGGCAATGACGATCTTGTTCTCGTCCTCGAGGATCGACAATGAGAACGGATCCTCAAATGCCTTGTAACCCACGTTGTTGAGTACGGTCACGCGATAGAAGATGCCGTCCGAGTTGTTCACGTAGAATACCTCACCGTCACCGCCGCTCACCTGGGCCGTAGCGTCCTGGTAGCGGAAGTTCTTGCCGGCCACGCCGACGTAGATGCGGTTCTTGTAGCTGGCCAGGTTGAAGGCGTGGTCGCCCGTGCTGAATTGCGTGTCGATGATGTTGCCGTCCTCGTCACGATACATGAGTTTGCCGTCCTTGGTGGCGAAATACAGGCCCGTGGGGCAGCCCAGCTTGGCAGCGGTGCCGCTGATGGTCGGGTCACCCACGATGTTGAGGTACTGCCACTGTGCGGCCTCCTTGTACTTGCTCACCGAGGTCTCGGCCACCTTGCACTCGACGTTGCCCTGGCTCTCGTTGAACACGCCGGCAGCGAGCACGGGAACGCTCACGTTGAGCACGCGCAGGCGCTGGATGGTGGCGGGAATCGAGCCCGGCTCCATGTAGTTCACGTTGGCGGGAATCTCCAGCTCGGCCAGTGAGGTGCAGCCGTCAAAGCAGTTGCGCATCATGTTGGTCGTGGTGTTGGGCAGCGTCACGCTCGTCAGGTCGGTGCACTGGGCACACAGGCCTTGGGGAATCTCGTTGCGGCCGTCGGCGATGAAGATGCTCCTCAAGGCTGAACTTGAGAACACATCCTGGCCCACAGTCACATTGCTCTCGAGGGTGAAGTCCTGGATGTCGCTGTAAGCAAATCCATAGTTGCCTATCGAGGCCAGTGCGGGCAGGTCAACGCTGGTGAACGGGGCATAGGCTAGACCGTAGTTGTCGATGCTGGTCACCGTGGTGTTGCTGTAGGTGGTGGGAATGTCGCCCTCGTGGGCCGATACCAGCAGACGGGTGCCGGCGGCATTGAGCAGCACGCCGTTGTCCATCTTGAAGTTGGGATTCTCCATGAGGATGATCGAGGCCAGCGTGGTGATGGGGGCAAAGGCGCCCTGTCCGATGCTGCTCACGCTGCCAGGGATGATCACGTTAGTGATCTGGGTGCCGGCAAAGGCCTGGGAGCCGATGCTCGTCAGGGCGGTGGCGGTAGTAATTTTGTCACCGCTCAGCACGATCTCGCCGCTCAGGTTGCTGTTCTCAAAGGCGCTCTGACCGATCGAGGTCAGCGTCTTGGGGAAGGTGAAGCTGGTCAGGCCGGTGCCGTAGAAGGCGATGGTGCCGATGCTGGTCACAGCATCACCCATCGAGAAGTTCTTGAGGCTGCGGCAGCCGTTGAAGACGCCCTGGTCGATGACTGTCACGGCAGCGGGCAGGGCGATAGTCGTCAACGACGTGCAGCTGGCAAAGGCACTGTTGCCGATGCTGCTCACCTTGTTGCCTTCCTCAAAGGTCACCTCGGTCAAGGCGGTGCAGCCCTGGAAGGTGGTGCCCTGGATGGTCGTGGTCTCGCCGCCGATGACCAGCTGCTTCAAGCCGCCCATGTTGTGGAAGGGCTGCTCGTTGTTCAGGTAGGCACTGGCATCGACGTCGCGTCCCATGTAGATGTACTCGATGCTGTTCAGGGCCACGCGGGCCTCGGCATTGGCACCGAAGGTGTTCACCTTCATCTCGACGGGAGCATCGCCCACGGCGATGATGAGTCGTTTGAGGCTCGGGCAGTTGGCAAACTCCTCGCTCACGGGCTTCTTCCAGCCCGGATAGATGGTGACTTCTTCCAGACTGCTACAGCCGTTGAACACGCCGGTGCCCACGCTGGTCACGGTCTCGGGCAGGGGGCTGCTGGTCAAGCTGCTGCAGCCCTTGAAGCAGTTGCGGCCGATAGTCACGCACGTGGCGGGCAGCGTCACCGACGTTAGCTCCTTGCAGTCCAGGAAGGCATTGGCAGCGGTACCGACAACGGTATAGGTTGCGCCGTCATGGGTGATCGTCTCGGGGATCACGATGTCGCCGGTGTAGAAGGCAGTGTCGGCAGGTGTGGTCGCGGTCGCCTTGGTAATGGTGTACTTGGCGACGGTGGCGGTGCCGTCGCTCGGCTTGGTACTGTAGTTGATGCCGTCAACGGTGATGCTGGCTGCATGCACGGCCAGTGCCGCGGCTATACAGCAGACGCTCACCATCAGGCGGCCCAATCGCCGTTCGGGAGTAAAAAATCTCTTCATACGCTTCAAGGTTTTATTAAGTTGTTAATATAATAATGTGATTATTATCAATCTTTTTCAACCCACAAATATAAACAAAATATCATTCCAACAGCCACATTTGCCTCTTTTTTTTAATTCCCTCATTCTAATCTACCGGTGGAGACCCAAAAAAAGAAACTGCCTCGGCCCGTGAGGGACGAGGCAATTTAGATTGTCATGAGCTAGGTGCAAGCAACAGGGCTTATTTCTTCTTGCTGTTCACCTTCGTCTGCAGGTCTGCACCGGCTTTGAACTTAACGACCTTCTTGGCGGGGATGGTAATCTTAGCCTTGGTAGCGGGGTTGATGCCCTCGCGCTTGTCCTTCTTGATTACCTGGAAAGTTCCAAAACCGATCAGAGCCACCTTGTCACCCTTCTTGAGTGCGCCCTCTACTGCTTCCAGAGTTGCATCCAGAGCGGCCTTAGCCTGTA
The DNA here is from genome assembly GCA_017449785.1 of Muribaculaceae bacterium. GTDB lineage: Bacteria > Bacteroidota > Bacteroidia > Bacteroidales > Muribaculaceae > Sodaliphilus. The sequence continues at coordinate 11,460 of JAFTFA010000211.1, forward strand.
CTTTAGTCAGATTGGCATTCTCGGCAATTGCTTGTACTAATTCAGTCTTGTTCATAGTGTAAGTAATTAATGATTTTTGTTAAGTGAATAAATAAAATTGGTTATTTGTTGTCGCAAATATAAGTAAAACAACGATTTCTGCAAAAAAAATGTCGAAAAAATTGATTTTTCTCAGCCAAAAAATGTGCTTTTGGGCTTTTTTACACCGAAAATCGCTGAAAATAGGGACTTTTTCCTTACTTTTGTGCCCATAAATTATCTGTAACTAATGCAATACAACAATCGGTCATTTTGGAACTCGATAGCTCCTGTCACTAAACATCTGCTGGTTATCAACGTCTTGATGTGGCTTGCCACAATCGCGTTCCAGCGGGCGGGCATCATCGACCTCCAGCAGTGGTTGGGACTCCACTACTGGAAGGCTCCCAATTTTAATGTTGCCCAGTTGTTCACCTACATGTTCATGCACGACACGCGTGGTTTCAGCCATGTCTTTTTCAACATGTTCTCGCTATGGATGTTTGGCAGTCTGCTGGAGCGGACGTTGGGATCCAAGCGGTACTTGTTCTATTACATCTCTTGCGGGCTGGGTGCCGCGCTGGTCCAGGAGCTCTCCTGGCAGTTTACCTGGCAGAACATCCTCGCCAGTCAGGTGGTGGGTCCTGCCGGCACTACGGTCCAGGACATCATCAATGCCGTCAACCAGGGCCAGTTGCCCTTCACCATGGATCAGTTCTACAACAGCATGGTGACGGTGGGCGCCTCGGGTGCGGTGTTCGGTATCTTGTTGGCCTTCGGCATGTTGTTCCCCAATATGCAGATGTTTGTCATCCCCTTCCCGGTCCCCATCAAGGCCAAGTGGTTTGTGCTGGGTTATGGTTTGATCGAGCTGTTCTTTGGCATTACCGGCACCATGGACAGTGTGGCCCACTTTGCCCACCTGGGCGGCATGATTGCCGGTATCATCATGATATTGTATTGGAAACACGACGGGACGCTCACGAGGGGTCATGGCTATTATTGATGACATCAAGCGCAACTACAAGCAGGGGTCGATGCTGTTGAGGCTCATCTTCATCAACATCGGCGTCTTCCTGTTGCTGCACGTCGTGGCCATCGTGGCCATGCTGTTCAACGTCAATGGCGATGCCCTGCTCGCGTGGGTGGAACTGCCCAGCGACTTGTCACTTCTGTTGAGGCGTCCATGGACGCTCGTGACCTATATGTTCGCCCACTATGGCCTGCTGCACATCTTGTTTAACATGTTGTGGCTCTACTGGCTGGGGCGCATCTTCATGGAATTCTTCTCGCCCAAGCATCTCTCGGGGCTCTACCTGCTGGGCGGCTGGGGCGGGGCCGCGCTCTATCTGCTGGCCTATAACCTGTTGCCCCACTTTGCGGGAACCCAGAGCCTGTTGCTCGGCGCGTCGGCATCGGTCATCGCCATCGTCGTGGCGACAGCCGTCTATGCGCCCGATTACAAGATCGGGTTGCTCTTCCTGGGCGAGGTGTCGATCAAGTGGATCGCCATCGTCACGGTAGCCATCGACCTGCTGGGACTGGATGCGGGCAACCTGGGCGGCAGCATCGCCCACATCGGCGGTGCCATCGTGGGTGCCCTCTTTGCCCTGCGCATCAAGCAGGGACGCGACATCACTCGTCCGCTCAACGCGTGCATCGACGCGATTGTCGGCCTGTTCAACGGCCGCTCCTTCCAGGCTCCTCAATTCAAGCGTCCCAAGCGCAGGTCGTCAAGTGCTTCCCGGCCCACGGGCGGCAGTACAGCCAACCGTCCTGCCGACACCGTGAGCGAGGAGGAACTGGACACGATATTGAAGAAAATCAAGGTGGCTGGCTATGATGCCCTGTCCGACGAGGAGAAGGACAAGCTCTTCAAGGCATCGCGCCGCCGCAATGCTTAACATGACCTAAATTGATTGACTGAATGGCTCATCGATATACATACAATTACAACACGCGCCGCACGGGTAAACGTCGCCTGCGGTGGGTATTTGAAGTACTGGCCCTGCTGCTGGGATTGTTGCTCATCTTGTGTGCTTATGCTGGCAAGTTCGACCCCCAGAGCTTTTTCCCGGCCCCGTTCCTCACCCTGGCCTATATGCCCATGTTGGTGTTCGTGGCCCTCGTGATGGTGGTGGCACTGCTGTGCCGCCGCTGGCTCGCGGCAGGGATCATCCTGCTGGCATTTGTTGCCACGTTGCCGGTTTTCTCGCTCTACGTGCCCCTCAACAACGAGGAGGACTTGCCCCCCATGCCCGCTGAGAAGCGTCATCTGCTGCGCGTGATGACCTATAACGTGCTGTCATTCAACTATAACGAGCCCCTCGCGTCCAATCAGCCATTGACTACAATGAGTCTTATCCTTGAGGCCAACCCCGACGTCGTCGTGCTGCAGGAGGGCGGTGCCGCTGGCATCGAGTGGATCGATATTCCGTCCCTGGCGCCCTATGTCGGCCAGATCAAGGCACGTTATCCCTATCTCTATAGCAGCCCCGAGGGGTTGAACATCATGTCCAAGTACCCCTTCACGACCCAGGCCCTGAGCGAGCCGCGCCACACGCGCTCGATCCTGGGCTATAACCGCGAGATGAAGTCCTATTTGGCCCGTGCCTATGACTTGCAGTTGCCGTCGGGCAAGCAGGTGAGACTCATCGACTTCAGGCTGCAGTCCTATCACCTGAGCTTCGGCAAGAATCAGAACGTCAGGGTTTCGCCCGACCTCAAGCCCGCACCGCTGGAGCGCATGAGGCGATCGTTCGCCCTTCGCAGCAATGACGCTGCCACCATCCGCCAGGCGATTGACAACTCACCGCAGAACCTCATCGTCTGCGGCGACATGAATGATGTGCCCACGTCCCACGTCTATCGCGTCATCCGTGGCGAGGACATGACCGACTCCTGGGCCGAGGTGGGCTACGGCTATGCTTACACATTCAACAGGCATCACCTGCCCTTCCGCATCGACCACATCCTCTATCGAGGAGCCTTGCAGGCCGTCCAGGCCCAGCGCCTCAAGGGCGGCAGCAGCGACCACTATCCGCTGCTGGTCACCTTTGACATCGACGTGAAGACCCCTCACGCCGAGAATATTGACGATGAAAACCAATAACCAACAACCAATAACATTCAATTACAGTTACAATGAAAAAAATTTTATTCACCGTCTTTGCCCTCGCTGCCCTCATCATGGTGAGCTGCGGCGAGCAGAAGAAGTCTAACGAGAACAATCCGTTTATGTCGGAGTACGAGAACGAGTACGGCATCCCGCCGTTTGACAAGATTACCTATGCTGACTACGAGCCCGCCGTTGACGCCGGTATCGAGGAGCAGAACGCCGAGATTGATTCCATCATCAAGAACACGGCCGAGCCCAACTTTGAGAACACCATCCTGGCCCTGGACAACAGCGGCCGCATTCTGGACAAGGTCTCGAGAGTATTCAACGCCTTGAGCAGCAGCGACAACACCCCCGAGATGCAGAAGCTCTCTGAGGTGCTGCTCCCCAAGCTGACTGCACAGAGCGACGGCATGTACATGAACGACAGCCTGTTTGCCAAGGTCAAGGCCGTCTATGACAACGCCGACAAGCTGGGCATGGATCCCATCCAGAAGCGCCTCACCGAGAAGTACTACAAGGAGTTTGTGCGCAATGGTGCCCTGCTCACCGCTGCTCAGAAGGACACCCTCAAGGAGATCAACCGCAAGCTGGGTGAATTCAAGCTCAAGTTCGGCAACAACGTGATGCACGACATGGACAACTGCGTCTTCTTCATCGACAACGAGGAGCAGCTCAAGGGCCTGCCCCAGGGCATCATCGACAACGCTGCCAAGCTCGCTGCCGACAAGGGCAAGAAGGGCCAGTGGGCCTTCACCGCCACGGCATCGACCCGCCTGGCCGTGCTGACCTATGCCGACAGTCGCGACCTGCGCCGCCAGATGTATGAGACCTACACGACTACTGCCAGCCACGGCGATGAGTGGGACAACAGCGAGAACATCCGCAACATCCTGCTCCTGCGTCAGCAGAAGGCCAACCTGCTCGGCTTCAACACCTATGCCGACTATGCCGTTGACCCCTATATGGCCAAGACTCCCAAGGCTGCCGAGGACCTGCTCATGTCCCTTTGGCGTCCCGCCATCAAGAAGGTGGACGAGGAAGTTGCCGACATGCAGAAGTATGCTGCTGCCCACGGCGACACCGCCCAGATCGAGGCCTGTGACTACTATTACTATGCCGAGAAGGTCAAGAAGGACAAGTTCAACTTCAGCGAGGATGACGTCCGTCCCTACTTTGTGCTCGACAGCGTGGTCAAGAACGGTATCTTCTTTGCCGCCAACAAGCTCTACGGCATCACCTTCGAGGAAATGCCCGATGCACCCAAGTACAACCCCGAGGTCAAGGTCTATGACGTGAAGGATGCCCAGGGCAACCACCTGGCCGTCTATATGAACGACTACCTGCCCCGTGCCACCAAGGCCCAGGGTGCCTGGATGGAAGCCATGCAGGAGGCCTATGGCTACAATGGTGCCAACATCCGCCCCATTATTTATAATGTGGCCAGTGTGACTCCTCCCGCCGGTGACACTCCCTCGCTGCTCACCTGGGACGAGGTACAGACCATCTTCCACGAGTTCGGTCACGCCCTGCACGGCATGTTGACCCGCGTGCAGTATCGCGGCCTGGCCGGTACCAACACCGACCGTGACCTCGTCGAGATGCCCTCGCAGATCAACGAGCACTGGGCATTTGAGCCCGAGGTGCTCAAGAACTACGCCCACCACTACCAGACCGGCGCCGTGATCCCCGACAGTCTCGTGGCCAAGCTCAACGAGACCGCCCAGTTCAACATGGGCTTCATGACCACCGAGCTCGTGGGTGCCGCCCTCATGGACATGTACTGGCACAAGAAGGCCTGGACTGCCGATGAGCTGAAGAACCTAGACGTGAAGGCCTTTGAGCAGGACGTGAAGACCCAGCTCAACATGCCCGCCCTCGTCGAGTTCCGCTATCGCAGCCCCTACTTCAAGCACATCTTTGCCGACGACCAGTATGCCTGCGGTTACTACACCTATCTGTGGTCCCAGGTACTTGAGGCCGACGGCTACATGGTGTTTGAGAAGGCTGGTTGCTTCGACAAGGCTTCGGCCGATGCCCTGCGCGCCCTCCTGGAGGCCGGTGACACCGAGGATCCCATGGTACTCTACAAGAAGTTCCGTGGCCAGGCTCCCACCGCCGATGCCCTGCTGCGCAACCGCGGCCTGAAGTAATCGGTCATCCGAGACAGATTAGCGATTAACAAACAGAATCATGCGCTGAGATGTCTGAATGTGATTTCAGAACTCTCAGCGCATGATTCTGTTATTTCCACATCAACATCATTGAACATATATTTGGCGGAAAGGAGTAAAAAATACCCCTATTCCGCCAAATATGATTTTCAGGTTAAGCAATAGTTAGTTGCCTTTCAGCAGCAGGTTGATGAGGGTAGTGACATCAGCGATGTTGATGGAGCCGTCCTCGTCCACATCGGCATTTACTGCGTTAAATGGCGTAACATATCCCTTCAACAGATAGTTAATTAACGTGGTCACGTCTTCGATGTTCACCTTGCCATCGTCGTTGGCATCTCCTAACAGCTTGTCGTCACCACCACCTGGGATGTCCTCGATTGCAACGCACTTGAAGAATTCTTTCCACCCCACAGCATTGCGATAAGCCTCAAGAGATCCCTTTGGTACGTATAACGTAGCATTATTATAGGTTTTATTGGAAAAGCAGTCTGCGTCAATCACAGGAGGAACTGTCGCATGACATGTCACCCTCATTGTTGAAAGCGTCGAACCTCCGTATTCGTGATAGAATGCGCGCCCACCGATATAGTTCACTCCGCTACCTATAATGATATCACACAAGTTCCAACAAGAACTACTAGAAAACGGTCCTTCTGTTGTGCAACTTTTAGCGTTCCAATAAATAGTCTTCAAGCTATCACATGACCAGACCACCCCACTTCGTGTAAGTGTTACAGAAGCAGGAACTGTTATTTGGGTAATGTTTCCCCAAACCAGGCTCCGAGGCAGTGTCTTTACGTTTCCGCTGATGATGATCTGATCATTGATCCAAGGTCCCCTTAAATATATGCCTTCATAATTAGTAGAATTGAATGATAGCACATCTGTGCCTATATTATTAGTCCAACCATAAAAATTAAATATACTATTACCAACGTATTTAACATTTGGGCCAATTCTCAAGTGTCGAATATGATTAGGAAAAGGTGTGTAAGAACTAGAATCGACATATCCTTTTATATTTGACTTATAAAAGTCCGGTAAATATAATCTACAATTAATGGCGTTCCACTCCAACTCTTCAATAATAGGAGGTGGATTCCCTTCATCGTCATAGTATCTCTCGAAAGAACAACCCCCAATGCTCTGTAGTGATTCAGGAATCGTTATATGTGACGACAGACTGTAACAATTGTTAAAAGCGTAATAACCGATAGCCGTCAAATTACTAAAATCAAAACTTGTCAAACTATGGCAATTCTCAAAGCAATAATTCTCTACATGTGTTGGAGACTGCGGTAAGCTAACGCTTGTGAGGCTGACACAGCCTTGAAAAGTGTAACTCGTGATTCGTTCTCCTAAGCTAGCGTGCTTAAGTTTGGTACATCCAGAGAAATCAAGCCGATGGGAGGAATGAAATTCATTATTGTAGTATATTACAAACGCGCGGATGTTATTTTCCATGCTGAATCTTGTAATGTTTGAACCCTTAAAAGCATATTGACCTATCGCGGTGACAGGGCACGATACAGAGCGAGTGATTGTGATATCTTGGTTATTGACCTTTTCTGTATATGTATAGGTGTATGTTATAGATGACGGAATATGAACATCGCTAGCACCATTAGTGCCCGTAACGTGTGCGCTGTCTGCTACAAGATTTGCACCATAGCCGTGGGTATAAATAGCATACACTATACGATCAACGGTATAAGCAATAGGATAAGCGGCGGCTTTCTGAGGAATTGCGATAGCCAGTAGCAGCAAGAGGATGTACAGGCATGACCTGATTGAGAAAAGAAAAGATTTTTTCATGTGAAACGAGTTTTTGTTAGGTTTCCCAGCCCTGGTTACCCGGGTAAATACAAATGAAAAAGCGTGGACTGAATTTGCCACACCTTTAACTGGAGGTCCTGAGAAAACCCTGAGAAGCAGACGTGCAAATAACGGCCCACGCATATAGCGCAGAAGCCGCTTTGCAATCCTTCGCTTCTCAAAATGAAAGTTCTCAGGTTTCCAGTTAAGAGCGAAAAGCAAAACGCTTTTTTGATACTCGAATGTCTTGATTGTGGCGCACGTTGTGCCCCACAATCGCTTGCAAAGTTAATGCAATTCCTCCACACGTCAAACAAATACTCAACTATTTCTTTGTGAACCAACAAATAATGTCTAAAACCAAGCCCGCTTTCAAAACTTCATGATCGCTTGAAGTTTTGAAAGCGGATGTATATTATAGGGTTGTCCTGGTTGTTACTAGGCTTGTCCCGGTTGTTTGAAAAAAGGGCACATTACCTCACGCCAAGCCGCCAAGCCGCGAAGTTTAATAAGTTTATTGCTCGCAAGGGGCTCGCAATCAGATGCGGTTGTCAAAAAAAGAAGGTTGTTTTGGTTGTCAAAAAGTTGTCATGGTTGTCTGAAAAATAGTCACTGTATCGACCGGTTGTTGAGAAAAGAGTGGCGCATGAGGCGCAGGGAGTTGAGGACGCAGAGCAGGGCGACGCCCACGTCGGCAAACACGGCCTGCCACATGTTGGCAACGCCCAGCACGCCCAGGACCATGACCAGCACCTTGACCGCGATGGCAAAGGCGATATTCTGGCCCACGATGCGGCGCGTGCGGCGACCCAGGGTCACTGCGTCGGCCACGCGCGACGGCTGGTCGGTCTGGATGACGACATCGGCCGTCTCGATAGCCATGTCGCTGCCCAGCGCGCCCATTGCGATGCCCACGTTGCTCATGGCCAGCACGGGCGCGTCGTTGATGCCGTCGCCCACCATGGCCACCTGCCTGCCGTCCTCCTGCATGAGCCGCTCGATGTGCTCCACCTTGCCCTGCGGCAGCAGGTCGCCATGGGCCTTACCGATGCCCAGCTCGCGGGCCACCTGGTCGGCCAGGGCCTGCTTGTCGCCCGAGAGCATCACCGTCGCGATGCCCTGCCGGTTGAGGTCACTGACGGCACGTGCGGCGTCCTCCTTGGGCATGTCGTTGAGCATAATATAGCCCGCATATTTCCCGTCGATGGCTACGGCGACCATTGTCCCGACCCTGTCATTCAACTCGGTGGGGTAGGCCACGCCCTCGTGTTCCAGCAGGCGTGTCGTCCCCACAAGCCACGTCTTGCCCGTCACCTGGGCGCTGAGTCCGTAGCCAGCGATGTTGCGCAACTGGGTCACTGCCGCCTGTGCGGGCTCGTGATAGCCCGTGATGGCGCGCGCGATGGGGTGGGGGCTACCTTGCTCGATGGCGGCGACGACGGCCACCTGGCTGTCGTCCAGTCCATCGACATGGCTCACGGTGAATTGTCCCGTCGTCAACGTCCCGGTCTTGTCAAACACCACGGTATCGACCTGTGCTATCGCGTCCAGGTAATTGCTCCCCTTGAACAGGATGCCGCGTCGCGATGCAGCTCCAATGCCGGCAAAGTAGCTCAGCGGAATGCTGATGACCAGGGCACACGGACACGAAATGACCAAGAAAATGAGTGCGCGGTGCAGCCACTGGGCCAGGTCAAAACTGACATCGGGCACCACCCGCAAAATAAGCCACGGCACCACCACGAGCAGTACAGCAATCCCCACCACTGTGGGCGTGTAGATGCGTGCAAAGCGGCGGATGAACAGTTCGGCGGGGGCTTTGCGCTCGGTGGCCTCCTCGACCAGGTGCAGGATGCGCGTCATGGCACTCTCGCTGGCCGGACGGATGGCCTGGAGCCTCACGATGCTCTCGCTGGCGATCATGCCGGCCAGCACCTCGTCGCCGGCCTCGATGACGCGCGGCTGGCTCTCGCCCGTCAGGGCCGCCGTGTCAAATGCCGCTGCCTGCCCCGTGAGTGTGCCGTCGATGGGCACACGTTCACCGGGCTTGACCTCCACGATGTCGCCCACCATGACCCGGGACGGATCGACCGTCTCGTGCTTGCCGTCACGGATGACCACGGCATGGTCGGGACGAAAGGCGATCAGTGACTTGATATTGCCGCGGGCGCGGCTGACGGCGCGGTCCTGCAAGGCCTCGCCGATGCAGTAGAGCGTCATCACGGCCACCGCCTCGGGAAACTCCCCGATGGCAAATGCGCCGATGCTGGCCACCGTCATCAGCAGGAATTCGCTGAATACCTCGCCCTCGCGGGCCTCTTCGATAGCCTCGCGTAGCACGCCTAGGCCTGTAGGCAACCAAGCCACGCCATACCATGCGAGTTGCACCCATCTGTTCTGGAACCACGATATATCCATCGCGCTCATGGCGATGCCCGCCAGTAGCAGCACCAGCGACAGGGCCGGTTTCCACCAGCTCATCTCCTCTTCCTCGGTTTCGCAGTGATTTTGCCCCTCGCCGCAGCAGCAACTGCAGCCGTGGCTGTGGCAATGTTCCTCGTGGACATCGTTGTGTTTGTGTTCGTGGCTGTGTATCATGTCTTTGCCTCCTTGTCGTTTATTATTACGGTGGCAAAGGTACACACAATCCCGTGCAACCGGGTTGCAAACTGCCTCGTGCGGCGTGAATAGTAATAATGTGGATAATCAGTAGAGCAGACGCGCGATGCGGGCCGAGCCGCGCTTGCCGGCGGCGATGCGGGCAAACAGGCGGCGGGTTATGGGAGCGACAAACCAGCGCCAGCGGCGATGATCACGGTAACTCTCGCGCAGAGCGGCGTAGGCTTCCTGGCATAAGGGTTTGGCTAGCTCGGGATAACCCTCGCGCTCATATTGAGCCGCGAGCACCAGGCGACGGTAGTGCAGCAGCCGCTCGTAGCGCAGCTTGTGCTGCGGCTTGAGCAAAGAGCAAAGCACCTCATTTTTCATGATGTCGATCACGTGTTCCCACTGCCCTTGGCGGCTGTGGAACTCGGTGCCCGTGATGGAGTCGGCACCGTTGTGGTTGATGATGACGCGCGACCGCCCGCCCAGGAAGGCGACACGTGGATTGGCCAGCAACAGCCTCAGGCCAAGTTCCCAATCGTTCCAGCCCGGCAGGTTGATGTTCCAGCCGTCGGTCGCGGCAAAGAATTCTCGCCTCACGGCATAACGCTGTGTGGCCAGCTGGGCATGCAGGATGTGCTGGGCAAACAGGTCGCGGCGATGGAAAGGTGCGGCGCGATGACTGCCATCGGGGATAACGAGCGTTGACGGGGCACTGATCAGGTCTAATTGGCGTCCTTTCTTCTGAGCCTTCTCGATGACCTTGACATAGGCCTCGACGAGGTCTTCCTTCATCACGTCGTCGCTGTCAAAAAAGAGCACCCATTCGCCTGTCGCCAGTTCGAAGCCGCGATTGCGGGCGGCTCCAGCCGTGTGGTGGCTCTCGCTGGTGATGACCACGTTGAATCCCTCGCCGGGATGCTCTTTCTGGAAGTTCTCGAGCACGCGCATCGTGTCGTCGGTGCTGTCGTTGTCCACCAGCACCACCTGCAGGGGGCGATAGGTCTGATCCACAACGCTCTGCAACGTGGCGGGAACCACATCGGCACGGTTATACACGGGGATGATGATGCTCACTTCCATTTCCTTCATGGGGGTAAAGGTACTGCTTTTTTTGATTGAATGCAAAAATAATCTTAATTTTGCACCCGCAATGAAGATATTATTCGCTGGTGACGCCAGCAACCTGCATAATTGCCTCGCCCAGGAGCTGCGGCGCATGGGGCACGAGGCGACAGTGGCATCCGACGGCTCTCGCTGGATGGACACGGGACGTGACATCAACCTGCTGCGGCGCCCTGGCAAACTCGGCACCCTGCGTTACCTGTTGGACTTGAAGCGTGCCTTGCCGCGGATGACCGGCTATGACATCGTCGAGATCGCATCGCCCATTTTCTTGAGGCTCAAGCCGCATCGCGTGGCGAAGGTATTTGACTACCTCAAGGAGAACAACCGTCGCGTTGTCCTCTCGGCCCTGGCGACCGATGTGGTCTATTATGATGCTTGCCATGACGGGCACACCTTCCGCTACAGTGACTACATGCTCGGCGACGAGGAGTCGCCCTATGTCGGCTCGGCCGAATATGTCGCCAACCGTCAGGACAACTGGCACCAGCCCTTCATGCGCGAGCACAGCGACCACATCCTCTCGGGCATCGATGGCGTTGTGGCTTGTCTCTATGAGTACTATGCGGCCTACAAGCCCGTGTTGGGCGACCGTGTTGTCTATGGCGGCATCCCTATCGACATCCAGTCGTTGCAGTATCGCCCTCTGGAGGCCGCTCCCGACAAGGTGCGCCTCTTCATCGGCATCCAGCGTGACCGCCATGTCATCAAGGGCACCGACCGTTTGCTGGCTGCGATGAAGCGCATTCATGACCGTTACCCGGGCATTACCGAGCTCGAGGTGGTCGAGAATCTGCCCTATGACGAGTATACACGCCGCATGCGCTCATCCCATGTCATTCTGGACCAACTCTATAGCTACACCCCGGGCACCAATGCCCTGATTGCGATGGCCCAGGGCCTTGTCGCCATCTCGGGTGCCGAGCCCGAGTACTACGACCTCATCGGTGAGACGGCCAACAAGCCCATTATCAACGTTTCGCCACTGGTTGAGGGCGACATTGACCACAAGCTCTCCTGGATTGTCGAGCATCGCGACGAATTGCCCCGTATGGCCCGTGCCAGCCGTGCCTTTGTCGAGAAGCACAATGCTGCTCCCGTCGTGGCCCAGCGCTACCTCGACTTCTGGAAATCCCTGTTCTAGACCTCAATGAAAAAAAACATGTCGGAGGACCCACACACTTGCTGCTGGATCCTCCGACATCGCTTATCTCGTTTCTCGCTGTTAGAAGTACTTGGCTACAGCCTGCTTGAGCATTGCAGCGTCCTCAACGCGCTCGACGATCTCGCCGCCACGGATGATAAAGGTCGTGGGGATGCCGTTCACGTTATAGATGCCCACGTTCTGTGAGTTGATGCCCATCGGGTCATAGACCGTGATCCAGGGCAGGTTCTTGGCAGCCTCGCGCCAGGTCACGTTATCGGGGTCCAGACTCACCTGGTAGATTTCCAGGCCGCGGCTGTGGTAGCTCTGGTAGATGTCGTTCAGCAGCTTGTTCAGTTTGGGTGACACCTCGGTGCCATAGGCCGTGAAGTCCAGCAGCACCACGCGGTTGGAGGTGGCGACCTTGGACAGGATATGGTCCTTGCCGTTGTAGTCCTGCAGCTTGATGTCAATGATCGAGGCTACGTCGGCATACACCGTGTCGGTCTGTGCCATTGTAGCGCGGCGGCGACGCTGGCCGTCCAGCAACAGGTTCACCAGATAGTCGGTGCGCGGGTCCTCGGGGCGGAAGGAGTTGAATGCGTTGGCTACAGCGCCGATGATGCGCAGGTCATTGTCGTTCATCGGGTCGAACAGCGGTTTGCCGTCAATATACTTGTTGATGGTGTAGTAGGCGACGATACCGCTCGGGTCGGCAGCAATCTGGCGTGCCAGCTTGTCTTTCCAGGCCTGACGCTCGGCGGCAGTGCCCTTGCCGGCGGCAAATTGCATGGCCTCCTTGTCAATCTTCATCACCTGCTCGGCGTGCTCGCTGCCGGCGATGGAGTAGTCGCTGGCCATGTTTGGCATCTTGGCAGTCACGGTCAGGTGGTCAAGGCTGTCGATGGGGAAACAGATGGATTGCTCTCCCAGGCGCAGCTGGTAGATACCGGGCACGACAGGAGCGGGAGACGACACGCTGAACTTGCCGTCCTTGCCCACCTTGACGCTGTCCACGATCACCCACTCGCCATTGCTGGACTGCTCCAGCACCAGGGTAGTGTCGCTGGCTCCCTCGATGGTGCCGTCGATGTGGAACTTGTTACCATCACAGGCCGTCAACAGGACGACGGCCGCTATCATCATCAATATCTTCTTCATTGGTCGTGAATAATTATGTTCTCAACAAAAACGTGCGAAATTACACCAAATTTTCCATATAGCCAAATTGATGGGGTCAAAACAACTGAAAAGACCCGCCGTCACGGCGGGTCTTTCCAATTCTTTTTACTCTAAATCTTTACCTTATGAAAAAAATTATTACCCAAAAATGCGGTGCAAAATTACTGCCTATTTTGCTTATAGCCAAAATCAATGGTGTTAAATAATCTTAATCAAAAGTTTTTTATTGTCGCTACTTTTTTAAGAGTATGTTAATCAGGGCAGTAACGTCACCGATGCTTATCTCCTGATCCTGGTTGACATCGGCGCGCTGCATGGTGTCGATGTCGCCTTGGCCGGTGAGCAGGATGTTGATCAAGGCAGTCACGTCGGCAATGCTGACCTCACCGTCAAGATTCACATCGCCTGGCAGGTAGCTGTACTGGTCGGTGATGTCGGCGACGGTGTATTTATTGCTTGTCGAGGTGATTTCCAGGTAGATGTCCTTGTTGATGCCGGTGATGTCAACACTCTGGTGGGCATTGTCTCCCTGGCTGAGCACGACATTGAACGTGTAGTCCTCGCTATCGACGTTGAAGGTGCGGTAGTAGAACTTCTGTCCCATGACAGTCGTTGTAGCGGTCGTCTGCACTCCGGGCCAGCTGTCGCTGATGGTGCTCGTGTTGTCCCAGGCATAGACCCACACGTTGCTCCAGTTGTTGGGGGCCGTCGTCGGGTCCTTGATATAGACGGTGGCGGTGTAGGGGACAAAGCCGTGGAAGATGTATTCACGCTGCACGACGTTGCGCACCTTGCCGTCCTGGAGCACGCCGGCCGTGAGGACGGTGTTGTCGTTGAAGGTGAGGGTCACTTGGCCCGTGGCGTGGGCACTGCTGGCCGTGGGCGTGGTGCCGTCGGTGGTATAGACGATGACGGCGGTGCTCTCGCTGGCAGTAATGGTGACGCGCACGCTGCCCTCATACTGGCCGCTTGCCTTGTCGATGGTCAGGGTGGGGGCGGGAGACGTGTAATTGGTCACCTCGTGGTCCCACGTGCCGTCGATGTAGTAACCGTGGTTGCGGAAGATCAGGTCGCTGGTCTGCTGTCCGTCGGTGACAAAGATGATGCCGGTGGGCTCTGAGGTGAGCGTTCCGCCATAGGTCCATTTCCAGATCTTGCGGCTACCGTCGCTGGTGGTTCCCATCAGCGTCATGGCCTCGCCGGGCCAGCTGCCGCCCGTGAAGTTGCTGCTGCTGTTCCAGATCCACGTCGTGACCTTGCTCACGCTGGTGCTGGTCTCGAGGAATACGCTCATGTCGTCTTCTTCGCACGTTGGCTCATATGTCTCGACGGGAGTGACAGGCGATGTGCCGTTGCCCTCGCCGTCGTTGGAGGACAGTTCCTCCTCGGTGCCGTCATAGCTGAGGACGGAGCCTGCATTGGCGTTGCTGGTGTACAGATAGGGGCCGTCGTTGCCGATTTTACCTGGGGCGGGGGTGAGGTCGGTCGAGAGCACATAGATGCGCATGTTGCCCTTGCCGCTGCATGATGTGGTGGTCAGGGTGCCATCGGTGACGGTCTTGACGTCGCCAGTGATGCAGTCGGTGTAGGTGCCTTTGAGAACGCCCGTGAAGGTCGCGGGGCCGTTGATGGTCACCAGGACGTAGCTGTCGGTCGTGCTGTCGGTATAGCGGCGCTTGAAGGCATATCCGCCTGTTGAGGTGCAGCCCGTGGTGCTGTATTGGCCTTTGCGCAGGGCTGGCACGGCCTGGCGGATGCGGTTGAGGCGCTGCAGGTGCTTGACGAGGGGCTTGCTCAGCGTGGCGGCAAGGTTGCCGGTGGCTCCGCTGGCGATGCCAAAGTCGCTGGTCGTGACCTGTCCCTTGATGTAGCCGCCATAGTAGGCGCGGCCGCTGTCCCTGAGCGATCCGTTGCCGCCCGGGTCGATGGTCTTGCCGGCCTTGAACTCGACCTCGCTGCCGTAGTACAGGCAGGGGATGCCGCGAAAGGTGAACATCAGCGACAGATTCTCGGCCCACTGCGAGGTGCCCTCGTTGAAGCGGATGTTGTCGTTGGGACCGGGACTGTAGTCGTGACTATCGACATAGACCACGTTGTAGGTCGCGTCATTATAATATTTGTCGCCGTTCAGGGCCAGGTTCCACACGCTGGCGATGTTGTGGAACGAGTAATGGACGGGAAAGTCGATCACGTTCAAGCCCGAGGCGCGGCTCACGTCGGGCTTGTGATAGGTGTTGTCGTTGAGTACGGCGTTGGTCGATGTGGGCATCGCGCTGCTCGTTTCCTTGCAGTTGTCATTGTACATCTGCTGGCAAGAACTGATGTTGGCCAGCGTGCTCAGGTCGGTGCTCTCATAGATGGCGACACCGTCCCAGTAGCTCGCGTCATTGTTCCAACTGTAATTCTTGTTCTCGGCCCAGGTGTAGAAGTAAGGTGACAGCGCAGGTTGATTGCGGTAGGTGACACTGCCCTGGTAGCGGGCACACACCTCGGTGCACAGGAAGAAGTCGGCCTGGTTAAGCCGCTTGCTCTTGTATTGCTCTCCCAGTGCTGTAAAGGCGGGGATGTATACTTTGTTGAACGTCAATCGCGAGATGTGTCCGCCCGTGTCGATGCGGAATCCGTCCACGCCCATCTTGATGAAAGAGCCGTAGCAGTTGATCAGGTAGTCGGCGACGGCGGGATTCTCGGTGTTGAGATCGACGCAGTCCCCGGCAATCTGTGCCCACCAGCGGGTGTTGTCATCCCAGTTGAATTGACCGAAGTGGTGCCAGTAGTTGTGCGTGTCGTGGTTCTGGTTGTCGGTATTCTTCATCTGCTTCAATCGGGCGTCATATTGCTGTCCGCCGGGAAGGTTGACATAGTTGGTCGGCAGCAAGCCGCCCACCGAGTCGGTCGTGTAGGGCAGCATGCATTCATCGATCTTGAATTGGTTGGCGTTCCAGTCGCGGGTGAATAGCTTGCACAGGTGCTCCTCACCGAAGTTTCCC
>JAFTFA010000212.1 GCA_017449785.1 Muribaculaceae bacterium
GAGGGTGACAAAGATCGTGGCGATGATCAAGAACGGGATGTCGCGATTGCGCTGCAGCCGCTCGATGTCGAACGGGAAAATCATCGCCGTGACACCAAGGATGAGCAAGATGTTGGCAATGTTGGAACCGATGACGTTACCCATGGCGATGTCACCGCTGTTGCTCAATGCCGATGAAACCGACACAAACAACTCGGGCGCACTGGTGCCGATGCCCACAATGGTGAGTCCGATGATGAAATTAGAAATCTTGGCCCGCTGGGCGATGGCTACCGACGAATCCACCAGATAGTTGGCAGCAAGCAGCAAGAGTCCCAGGCCGACAATCAAGAGCAAGTAATCCATAACTAAAAAAAACTATAGTAATGAAACTGCCGCACCCCCGTCTTGACGAGGTGCGGCAGTGATAGAAGATTTTTATTGAATCAAAGCGTCACGCATGGCAACCATGGCATCCTCCAGGCCCTGGGGATTGCGACCGCCGGCCTGAGCGAAATGAGGCTGTCCGCCGCCACCGCCCTGGATGCACTTGGCGGCACCACGCACGATGCTACCGGCATTCTTGCCACTCTTGACGATATCCTCGCTGAGCATGACCGTCAACATGGGCTTGCCCTCATACTCGGTAGCAGCCAGGAACGCCGTGGCAACAGTGCACTCGGCCTTGATGGCCAGGGCCACTCCCTTGACGATGTCGGGCAGGCGCTCACCGGTCAGGGCGATGACGTTGATGCCATTCTCGTCCTTGGCCTCGGCGATGAGCTGCTTGGCGAGGATAGCGATGCGCTGCTTCATGAAGTCATCGACCTGCTTCTTGAGGTCGGCATTCTCGGCCAGCGACTTGTGCAATGCGGCAATGGCATCGGGAGCGTTGTTGAGCATCTCCTTGATCTGCCCGAGGGTGTCCTGGACATCATCCAGCAATTCCTCGACGCGGGCGCCGGTGACAGCCTCGATGCGGCGGATGCCGGCAGCGATGCTGCTCTCGCTGATGATGCGCACCATGCCGATGTTGCCCGTGTTGCCCACGTGGGTACCACCACACAGCTCAACCGAGTCGCCATACTTGATGACGCGCACACGGTCACCATACTTCTCGCCAAAGAGCGCCATGGCACCCATCTTGCGAGCCTCGTCGATGGGCATCTCGCGATGCTCCTCGCGCGGCGTGGCATTGCGTATCATCCTGTTGGCGAGGTGCTCGACCTGACGGATCTCCTCGGGGGTCACCTTGCGGAAGTGGGAGAAATCGAAACGCAGCGAGTAAGGATCCACATAGGAGCCCTTCTGCTCCACATGGTTGCCCAGCACCTGGCGCAGGGCTGCATGGAGCAAGTGGGTTACCGTGTGGTTGCACTCGGTGGCATGACGAGCCTCGACATCAATGGCAGCGTGCAACGTGGCATTGACGTCGCTGGGCAACTTGGCGGTGATGTGCACGGGCAAGTTGTTCTCGCGCTTGGTGTCGGTCACCTCGATGACTTCGTCACCCAGGGTCAAGGTGCCGCTGTCACCCACCTGGCCACCCATCTCGGCATAGAACGGGGTGCGGTCCAGCACAATCTGATAGAATGACTTATTCTTCTGGGTCACCTTGCGGTAGCGCAGGATGTTCACGTCACACTCGGTGAGGTCGTAGCCCACAAACTCGGTCACACCCTCCTTGAGTTCCACCCAGTCGGTAGCCTCGACAGCGGCGGCATTGCGGGCACGCTGTTTCTGCTTCTGCATCTCGACGTTGAATTCCTCCTCGTTGACGGTCATGCCGTTCTCACGCAGGATGAGCTCGGTCAAGTCAAGCGGGAAACCGAACGTGTCATAGAGCGTGAAGGCTTCCTTACCATCGACCACGGTCTTGCCGGCGGCCTTGGTATCGGCAATCACCTTCTCGATGAGTTTCATACCGGTTTCCAGCGTGCGCAGGAAGGCATCTTCTTCCTCCTTGGTCACATGCTTGATGAGATCGGCCTGGGCGGTAATCTCGGGATAGGCCTCGCCCATGCCCTCGATGAGGGTGTCGATGAGGCGATACATGAAGGCCTCCTTGAAGCCGAGGAACGTGTATCCATAACGCACAGCACGGCGCAGGATGCGGCGGATGACGTAGCCAGCCTTGGCATTGCTGGGCAACTGACCGTCGGCAACCGAGAAGGCGATGGTGCGCACGTGGTCGGCCACGACGCGCATCGCGATGTCCACGTCCTTGTTGTCGCCATATTTCTTGCCGCACATTTCACCCAGCTTGCCGATGAGCGGCTGGAAGACGTCGGTGTCATAGTTGGATTTCTTGCCTTGCAGCGCCATGCAGAGGCGCTCCAGGCCCATACCGGTGTCGATGACCTTGTTGGGCAGCGGCTCGAGCGAGCCGTCCACCTTGCGGTTATACTGCATGAACACGAGGTTCCAGATCTCGATCACGAGGGGATCATCCTTGTTGACGAGTGATGCGCCGGGGACAGCAGCCTTCTCCTCGTCGCTGCGGAGGTCGATGTGGATCTCGCTGCACGGGCCGCAGGGTCCGGTATCGCCCATTTCCCAGAAGTTGTCATGAGCATTGCCATTGAGGATGTGATCCTTGGGCAAATGGGCCTCCCAGAAAGTGGCAGCCTCATCGTCACGGCTCACGCCAATCTTGTCATCGCCCTCAAACACCGTGGCATACAGGTCCTTGGGGTCGAGTTTATATACATTGACCAGCAAGTCCCACGCCCAGTCGATGGCCTCATGCTTGAAGTAGTCGCCGAACGACCAGTTGCCCAGCATCTCGAACATCGTGTGGTGATAGGTGTCATGGCCGACTTCCTCCAAGTCGTTGTGCTTACCGCTCACGCGGAGGCACTTCTGGGAATCGGCGGCACGCTGCCACTGGGCCTCCTTGTTGCCCAGGATGATGTCCTTGAACTGGTTCATACCTGCATTGGTAAACATTAGGGTCGGGTCGTCCTTGATGACCATCGGGGCGGAGGGCACAATGTGGTGTCCATGCTCCTCGAAGTAACGCTTGAACGTTTCTCGAATTTCTTTAGCTGTGAGCATAATCTATTATCTTAATTTATTATAAATGTTCCTGTTCTGTTGCAAAGTCTAAACTAAATGTTTACCTTTGCAGGGTTGTAATTAACTTGCAAAGGTAATTATTTCTATTAATTTGTGCAAGACCATGCGAGAACTGGATAAAAAATTCTACAAAATCGGTGATGTTTCAGAGATTCTGGGCATCCCCGAGTCCACCCTGCGCTACTGGGAGACTCAATTCACCATCATCAAGCCCAAGCGCAACAAGAAGAACATACGCTACTACACGCCCAATGACATAGAAATCATCAGGAGGGTGTATTATCTGGTGAAAGAAAAGGGCATGAAACTGGATGCCGCCCAGGCCCAGATACGCCACAACCGCGACGGCGTTGACAAGCGGTTTGACGCCATCGAGAAGCTCAAGGACATCAAGGATCAACTGATCAAGTTCCAAGAGGCCCTCGACGAGCTCTACCCCGACGTCCCTGCCGCCAAGTAGGCATAGCGCCACACCATAACGAGTGAGGGCTGTTTCGCGTCGTGGGAAACAGCCCTCACTCGTTGTCAAATGAATGGCCGGCACTTGTCGCTGGTGCTTTACTGGGCCTTCAGGAGCTTGTTGATGAGGGCGGTCACGTCACTGATGGTGATGCTGCCGTCACCGTTCACATCGGCCAAGGCAATGTCATCGGCCGGGGCCTGATTGCCCAACAAGGTATTGATGAGCTTAGTCACGTCACTGATTGACACGATACCGTCGCCATTGGCATCGCCGATGGATTCCATCGCATAGATGTGCGTGAAGTCCGCCCAGTATTGAGCAGTCCTGTAGGCCTCGATCGATTCCCTGGGGACAAAGAGGTTGGCCGTCTGATAGCAGGTAAAGGCATTGCCATTGTAAACTTCGGGAGGCTCTACGGCATGACATTCCAACGTCTTGATCTTGCTGCACTGGTCAAAGGCCTTAGAACAGATCGATTGCATATTGGCACCAATGACCACGGTAGTCAGATTGGTGCATCCCACAAAGGCGTTAGGCCCAATCTGGAACAGCCCGGTATTATATTCATATCCGTTCTCGCTCACTATGTTGCCATCCCCGATCCGGACAGTCTTGAGTGCTGTGCAATTCTTAAACGCATAATCTGACAATCCCCCAATGTCATTGCCGATGTTCACCTCTTCCAGGCTGGTGCAGCCTTCAAAAGCGTTGCTGATAATCGCATGGTCGATGTTTGCCGTCTTGAGGTTGGAATTATTTAAGAATGAATAGGAAGTGAGATGAACGCGCGAGCCAGAGGGCCTGTCGGCGATATTCAGGCTGGTGAAGCTCTGACAATCGGCAAAGGTGTAGATATGCAGACTATTTATCCCATCGGGGATGACAAGATCATGGATTTCCTCGTCACCCACATAGAAGTGATGGGCAAAGAAGAGCGGATTGCTCAATCGGGCATAGTAGCCAGTATAGGGAAAATAGATATTGCACCATGCTTCCAAACTGGTGGCGTGAACTTCTCTCAATGACCAGCAATCAAAGAAAGCCGCATAGCCGACCGTATCAACTTTGCCAATGTTCACTCGCTCGAGATTATCACAGGTACTGAATGCAGAACTACCAATGGATTTCATATCAGGAATGGTGACACTCCTGATGCTACTGCAATAGGCAAACGCATCGTTGCGGATTCTCTCCACGCCCTCGGGTATCACCAGATCCTTGATTTCCTCACCGTTCAGGTAGAGGCGCTTGGCATAGAATAGCGGATTATCATCATTGCTTATTGCATCTATAGCCAGCTCACACCACTGGCCCACATCAGTGATGTTGATGATATTCAACGCATGGCAATAGTGAAAAGCCTGATAGGCAATAAATTCAAGAGTGCTCGGCAGGTTAATCCTCTCCAGGTCATAGTCATTGCAGAATGTCAACGAATCAATTCCGGTAACACGGTAAGTATTACCCTTATAGGTCACGCTTTCAGGTATCGTGATTTCACTCATGCCGTGGTAGGTGACGTGATGGCTCACATTGTAAGGCTCGGGATCATAGGTGTATTTGTCAAAGGTCACCGACACCGTAGTGCTGTCATTGTCATTGATCGAGTAATAGATACCATCGACCTCAAAGGCGTCTTCATTGTATCTTACACCCCATGGCGAAGCAGTAAGTGAGCCGAAGAGAGCCTCACTACAAACGACGTCACTGGCGGCCTTGCCGGGCGAGACCGCATAGGCCTCAATACGCGCCATATAGATCAAGACTCCAGGATTGAAACTCGCAAGACTGATTTCGTAGTCATTATCATTATATACCATCCAGTCCAGCATGGATTCTCCCGCCTCGCTCTGAAAATAAAGACGATAGTAGATCTCACAGCCATCTTCCTGTGATTGAAATGATAAAAAGTAGTCTTGTTGTAAGATTTCTTGCAGGTTGTCATAATCAAATCGAACTGGAGAATACCCTGGACTCCTTAATTCAATGATGGGCTGTGCAGTTTTCTCTTCGGGGTCTTGTCCCCACATGACATTATTTGATGCCGCAAGGCCAAACAACAACAGTACCGCTAAAAGCGGCCGAAAGTTCACGTTAAACTGTCTCATAATTTTTTTAAAATTTAAATAATTAGTAATAGCATTTATCCATCCACATGTCAAATCTCCTAGCCGATTTCAAGAAGGGAATGGCCTCCATCGCATCATGGCACAAGCATAGCCCCTCACTGCGGATGTGATAGTTGCGCAAAAATAACAGATTTTCTGTTACAATCATCAACAAAAACGGCCTAAATACCGATGAGATGTCAACAACTATCAATTCAAGTAGTGCCAGGGGCGCGGCGAGGAGACCGCAGCCGGGGGACAAGCGTCCTGCTGGCAGAGAGCGAGGCAAAGCCTCGCAATACACGGACGGGGAGGCGGCCTCCTTTGAGGTGATGGAACGAGCCGGTGGCTCGCAGTACTGGGACGGGCGTTACAAACGCACCGCGCCCCCTGGGGACGAAAAAAGTGCCTGGCAACGCGCGATCACGGCGCATTGCCAGACATTCAGTTAATGAATTTTATAAACGTAATTTCCTAATAGATTCTCATTGGATAGGCTCCACAACCCTTTTAGAACCTCACACCCAGCGTGAGCGAGATGCGGTTGTTGTTGTCCTTGACGTCGGCGCTGACGTTGGGCTCGTAACCCAGCTCGTCGTTGATGGGCGAGAAGGCGTTATAGACGCTCTCACGCATCTTGTGGACATAGGCCATGTCGGCATAGAATGCCTTGTAACGATAACCCAGACCGCAAGTGATGTGCTGGACGGTGTTGTCATACTGGTAGGTGGGGTTGGTGCCGACTGTGGCGATATTGTAGTCATAGTCGTCAACACCCTTCTTGACCTGGCTGGTCTTGATGCTGTAACCGGCACGCAGGCTCCAGTTGGGATTGATGCGGTACTCGCCACCGAGGCGGATGATGTGAGACGGCTTGAAGTAGGTCTTCACGTTATCGGTCACATCGGGCCAGTTGTTGCCGCGGTCGTCACCGATGCGCATCGTCTGGTGGGCGACATACTCATAGTCCAGGCTGACAAGTCCTCTCGTGCCGATGACACCGGCAACGCTGCCCATGAAGCGCCAGGGCGTCGAGATGGTGTAGGTGCCGGAGTAGTCAAAGCCATTGTTGCTGCCCTTGCTGGCACGGTAGAGGTGGTTGTTGTCCTGGTAGGCATTGAGCTTTGCCTCCACATAGTAGGTGTCACGCATGTCATAGAAGGTGGGCGTGTGGAACGCGGCACCGATGCGCAGAGCCTGGGTGGGACGCCAGATGAGACCGAACTTAAAGTTCACGCCGGTGCCCTCGGTGTGGAGGTAGTTGTACAGGCCCCAGTCGGCACGGGTGTTCTCGTTGATGATAGGAGTCTCGAGCAGGTCAACGTCGTCGGCCATGATATAGGGATTGCGGAGTGACTCCTCATAGGCCTGATAGCTCTTGTAGTCCAGGTCGATGATACCGAAGTCGAGACCGAAGTACAACTTGTTGCGGTAGTTGCCACCGAAAGCGATGTTGTACTCGTCGGCATGGCCGCGCTCATCCACTTCATAATAGGCATCGCCGGTGGTACCGTTGCCATAGAGGCCCTGCATGTAATCACCGTTGGCATTGATGATGCCGACGTATCCGTCGGGATTGTTGGTCGGCATGTCATAGGTCGTCACAGCGGCCCAGGGGGCATTGCCATCGAAGTAGGGGTCGTAATCGTCGCGCCAGTAGAGGTCGTACTCGACAAAGCCCGGGACGTTGACAAACTCGTCGGCGATGAAGTTACTCATCGAGGTGGGAATATTGGCCACGCCACCCACGTAGTGACGGTTGAACGACTGCAAGCGGTTGTAGGACAGACCGAAGTTGAGATTGGGGACAGACTCGCTGTCCAGACGGATCGCGCCGATGTAGCCCACGTTATTCACATTGAACTTGGTCTGATTCATTTTATCGACACCGGCCTTGGTGCTGTTGAATCCCAGGTCCATGGTGACGCCCAGGTCAGAGTTGCGATAGACACCGATGCCGCCAGGGTTCTGGGTGAGCACCGAGAGATCGCCTCCGAGGGCTCCGAAGGCCCCTGCCATCGACTGGAAGCGCGAGGTGCCTCGGAGTTCGGTTTGTGACATCTGCAGGACATCAAATGCGTCCTGTGCGTTTATCATTAGAGGAAGTCCGCACAACAAGAGGGCAAAAACTTTCTTCTTCATTTTCTTTACAATTATGAGTTCAGTTATTGTTAGTGTATTCATGTGTGTGAAGAGATGGCCAGGTATTAGCGACGACGTCCGCCACCGCCCGATGATCCACCATGGCTGCCACCGCCCGATGATCCACGGCTGCTGCCACCACTGCTGAAGCTGCCACTGTTGTTCGAGCTGCTGCCACTGCTGTAACTGGTGCTACTGCTGCGCGTAGTAGTGCTGCCACTGCTGTAGCCGCCACTCGACGAGCTGCGGCGTGAACCACCGCTGTAGCCGCCACTGCTGTAGCCGTTGCCGTGTGAACGGGTACGCACGCCACTGCCAGTGCTGGTCGAAGGAGTGCGCGAGGCTCCGCCACTGCGGGTGCCGACACTGTGGTCACGCATATTGATGTTACCCAGGCCACGATTGCCGGCATATCCGCTGCGGGTGCGGGTCGTCGTCTGGCCGACACCTGTAGTGCGATTGCCATTGGCTCCACGGGCCGAGATGCCATTGCGGTTGCGACCGGCATCGGCGCTCACGCGTCCGCGTCCATTGCGGTTGGTTGCCAGGCCGGCACGGATACCGCTGCGACCAGGATAGACCGAACTGTTGTAACCGCTACCGTGGGGGTTATGGGGACGGTTCCAGCCATAGTAGTGCTCGTGAATGGACGGATAGCTGCCATAGTACCACCATGACCTGTAGCCCCAGTAATAGGAGGGATGCCAGGGACTATAAACCCAATAGCTGGAATAGAAGGGGCTGTACCTGTGCCATCCCCAGCTCCAAGGATAATCCCAATAATAGTTGTACCAGGGATCATACAGGCTATAGTACCAGGGATCGTTGTACCAGCCATTCCAGCCATAGGTCGAAACATAACCCCAGTCACTGCCAACGATGAGGTTGATCGTGGGTGACTCGTCATAATAAAGTTCTACCAGATCGTCGTCGGA
>JAFTFA010000213.1 GCA_017449785.1 Muribaculaceae bacterium
CCGTCTGAGCTTTAATTGTGGAAAAAATAAAGATCATGGAAGACTACAAGAATTATTTAGACAATGGAGATCTACCTAAACCCACATTTGTACAGGTACCCCGACGACACTTGGACTGAGTGGGCCGAGTACACCGAGATCCTGAGCTTTACCGGCAACGGCAAGCATCGCGTTGAGGCCTACGCCATCGCCTACGAGTTTGTCGTTAGTCCCATAACCGGCATCGACGAGATAGCAAACGGCAAGCAGGTAGCCGCCGTGCGCTACTTCAACATGGCCGGCCAGGAGATGCAGCAAGCCCAGGGCCTGACCATCGTCGTGACCACCTACAGCGACGGCACCACCAGCGCTGTGAAGGTAGTGAAGTAAATCACTTGAAATTATATCCAATCAACAAAACTGGCGTCCCTTGTTACCGGGGCGCCAGTTTTGTTGATAGTGCCTTGTAGCGAGGAGTTATCGCTTGTTGGTGATGGGGCGCAAGTTGCGCTCCTTGAGGTCGCCCGAGCGGTAGGCGTCGAGCAGTTCCTTGAGGTCGTCGATCTGAGACTGGAGCTCGGTGCCGATGTCGGTATCATTGACCAGGATGCGCTGGTGGGTGTGCTCGACGATGCTGATGGTCGACTTGATGTCCTGTCCGAGTCTCACGGCCTCGTCGATCGACGAGAACGGCTCGTGCTGCACCAGCTCAAAGCCCTGGGAGTGATAGACCAGCGTGTAGCCGGCGATACCGGTCTCGGGCTGGTAGGCCTTGGAGAAGCCGCCGTCAATCACCATGAGCTTGCCGCCAGCCTTGATGGGGTTCTCGCCCTTGATGGTCTTGACGGGCACGTGGCCGTTGATGATGTGGCGATGCTCGCCCGTGACGCCAAACTCGTCGAGGATGGCATCTACCACCTCGGGGTTGTCGCGCATGGTGTAGTAGAAGCCCTTGACCTCCTTGTGGGTCTCCTTGTCAGCCACGAAGTAGCGCTCAAAGGTCGCCATCTTGCTCTTGTCAAACGCGGGTGAATCGGGGCCGCACCACAGGTACCACAGGTAGTCGAGCGCAAAGGCGCGCTCGTCGGGGTCCTCGCAGCCGAAGTAGGCCTCGCGGATGAGGTTGCCGGCGCGTTTCAACAGGGCCTTGCCGTGGAACTTCTCGCCGCGGATGCTCACGTCCTTGAGCGTGCCGTCCTCGTTCAGGGGGATGGAGGCGTGATAGAGCAGGTTGCCGTTGGTGATGGTGTAGAGGCAGCCGTTGCGGAACATGCACTTCATGTGCTTGCGCAGTTTCTCGCTCTCGGTGAACGACTGGTGGAGTTTCTGGACGATGGATTCCTCCTCGGCCGTCAGCTTGTAGGGATGCTTGGGATCCACCGTCGGGAAGTTCTTGTCGAGCAGCTCATATTCCTTGCCGTCGATCTTGATGACACCGCGCTCGAGATCCATCTTGTCCATGAGCAGGCGGTCCTTCATGCCGAAGTCGGGACGGCGCTTGATGGCGGCAGCCTCAAGCTTGAACTGGATGATGCTAATGGCCTTGTGCATCTGGGCAACGAGTTGTGCCGTGCGGGCACGCTTGGGATCCTTGGCGCTGCCGTCCTTGGGCAAGAAGCGCTCGCAGGGGTCGCCGGCATAGGTGTCCATGGCAAACGTGGCCAGCGGCAGCAGGTTGATGCCGTAGCCGTCCTCGAGCACGCCGTGGTTGCCGTAGCGCAGGGCGATGCGCAGCACGTTGGCAATGCTGCAATCATTACCGGCAGCGGCACCCATCCACAGGATATCGTGGTTGCCCCACTGGATGTCAAAGTTGTGGAAGCTGCACAGGATATCCATAATCTTGTCGGGACTGGGACCACGGTCATAGACGTCGCCCAGGATGTGCAGCATGTCGATCGTCAGTTGCTGGATGAGGTTGCACATGGCGATGATGAACTCATCGACACGGTTGGTCGAGATGATGGTCTTGATGATCACATCGACATAGGCCTGCTTGTTGGGGTCGCTGCTGTGCTCATGCAGCAACTCCTGGATAATGTAGGAAAAGTCCTCGGGCAGAGCCTTGTGGACCTTGGAGCGGCTATACTTGGACGAGACATGACGGCAAACCCTGACCAGACGGTTGATGGTGATGAAGTACCAATCTTCCAGGTCTTCCTTGTCGGTGAGTTCTTCCTTGACAAGCTCGAGCTTCTCGGCAGGATAGTAAATGAGGGTACACAGGTCCTTCTGCTCACGGGCACTCAGTGAGTCATTGAAGATCGTGTTGACTTTGCGCTTGATTCTACCGCTTGCATTGCGCAGCACGTGCTGGAAAGCCAGGTACTCACCATGCAGGTCGGCCAAGAAATGTTCGGTGCCTTTGGGCAGGTTCAAGATCGCCTCGAGATTGATGATCTCGGTGCTGGCAGTTGCCACATTCGGGAAACTGCGGGAAAGCAGCTTCAGGAAATAGAGGTCTCGTTTTCTTTTTTCTGGTTTCATAGTGATGCAATTGCTTGATTTAAGTTTAAGGTATATATACTTATATATAATGTAACGGCAAAAGTTAAAAAATATTATCTGAGCAGTGAGATTCTCACTTTTTTGCCCTTGATTTTTGCCCCTTGGAGCCTTTTCAGCACCTCTTGGGCTTCGCTGCGAGGTATGGCAGCCAGAGCATAGTGGTCCCGCACATCGATGCGCCCGATTGATGCAGCCTCGATGCTGCCATTGTTGGCGATAAAGCCCAGAATGTCGCCTCGGGACAATTTCTCCTTCTTGCCTGCCTGGAAATAAAGAGTTGCCATCGCTGCACGGGGCATGTGGGATGCGGGATTGAGCGCCATCGGCTCATCGATGACGACCCACTCGGGAAGCTGTTCGTCGGGAGCCGTGATGACATAGGCATTGCCCGTGGCATCCACACGGGCCGTGCGTCCGTTGCGGTGAATGTAGGCCTGCTCGCTCACGGGCTGGTGGTAGTGTATGATGTGCTCCACCGTGTCGATGTCAAGCCCTCGGGCGGCAAGGTCGGTAGCCACCAGCACATTGCTACTGCCATTGTTGAGCATGGCCACTGCGCGCTCACGTTCCTGCTGCTCGAGCGCGCCATGATAGATGCCGGCATCGATTCGGTTTGCCGCGAGGTACTGATGGATGCGATCCACGCTCTCTCGGTAGTTGGCAAACACGATAGCTTTGCCGCCGTCCAGACTCAAGAGCAGTTGGCGCAGGGTGTCGAGTTTGTCCTTGCTGTCGGCCGTGACCTGACGGATGGTGATGCGCTCGGCGGGCTGGTTATCCTGGCTGAGCACGTTGAGGGTGGTGGGATGATGCAGGCGGACGTACTCAGGCACAGGGTCAAGCACCGTTGCTGATGCCAGGATGCGGCGAGTCAAGCGAGGCATCCTTTTCAACAACTGGCGCATCTCGTCCTCAAACCCCAATTCCAGCGACTTGTCCATCTCGTCAAGAACGAGCAGGCGTATGCCCCCCAAGTCGATGTGCCCCCGGCGTTGATGGTCCAGCAGACGACCAGGCGTGGCCACGATCATATCGGGTGTGACAGCCAGCGAAGCCTTCTCGTCGATGACGGCATGACCGCCATAACACGGTGTCACCTTGTATCCGTCGGCCAGTGTGCGCAGGATTTCGGCCGTCTGCATCACCAGTTCACGCGAGGGAGACAGCACGACGGCCTGCAGTTGCTGCATGGGCGGTTGCAGGGCTTGCAGGACGCACAGGGCAAAGGCCAGTGTCTTGCCCGTGCCCGTGGGGGAATAAAGCACGAGGTCTCCCCCGCCCGACTTCCACGCATCGATGGCCCGGCGCTGCATGTCGTTGATCGCCTCAATGCCCATGCGCTGCTTTACCAGCGACAAGATTTCTTTTTCCTTCATAGCTGTTGGCTTGACGTGTATAATGCTACAAAGTTAGCGATTATTGCCCACTTATTGCCCCGATGATGATTTTTTTTACTATTTTTGCGCCAAAAGAGAATCTGGATATGGCTAAATTCTTTATTGTTGCATTGACCACGATGCTGGTCATGCAAGGTTATGTGTCGTGGCACGTCTGGCGCGTGCTGCCTTTTTCTGTTGCCGTCAAGGTCGTCGTCATGGTACTGATGTTGCTGGCGTTGTGCTGCATGGTGATGCAGTTCATGAGTGACAGCGTGCCGCTGGGGATGGCCACGGCGATGTATGAAATAGGCAACTCATGGCTGATCATCATGTTCTACCTGCTCATGGCCTTCCTGGTGCTGGACATCGGGCGACTTGTCCACCTGGTGCCTGCCGCTTGGCTCAAGGACAACGCTATCACGTCGCTGGCATTGGCCAGCGTGATGCTGGTGACCTTCATCGGCGGCAATATCCACTACCACAACAAGCAACGCCAGGAAATCAACCTCACGACCGAGAAACCGCTTGAGCGACCCTTGAAAATCGTTATGGTGAGCGATCTACACGCGGGATTCCACAATCGGCGTGACGAGGTGGCCCGGTGGGTCAATATGATCAACGCCGAGAAGGCCGACCTCATTCTCATCGCGGGCGACCTGATTGACGGCAACGTCAGACCACTGAAGGCGCAAGGCACTGCCGATGAATTGAGCCGCCTGAATGCGCCGACGTTTGCCTGCCTGGGCAACCATGAGTACATTACCGGACTGGACAAGGCACTGGACTTGCTCAACTCGACCGGCATCAACATCCTGCGCGACGAGAGGGTCAGCGTGAATGGCGTGACTATCGTGGGGCGCGATGACCGCAGCAACAGGGACCGCAAAAGCGTCGAACAGTTGCTGGAGGGAGCTACCCGCAGCGACTACATCATCTTGCTGGACCACCAGCCCTATCACCTGGAGGAGTCGGAGCAAAACGGCGTGGACTTGCAGCTGAGCGGTCACACCCATCGCGGACAAGTGTGGCCCCTGAACTGGGTGACCAAGAAAATCTATGAGTGCGACTACGGGCAGTATCGCCGTGGTAAAACAGATTACTACGTCAGCTCGGGCCTGGGCATCTGGGGCGGAAAGTTCCGCATCGGCACCGACTCGGAGTATGCCGTCATCACGGTGAGTCACCAGTGACGGGGGCTTGTGCGAGCAGGAAGTTCGCAATACAGCCGACGGCATGCTGCCGGCTGGGATTACACAGTTATTTCTTCTAAAAATCATAAAATTCAAGAGCGCCACTGCCCGCGGGCTATGGCGCTCTTGATGATAGGAGATGTTGTCAATTTACAGACAAGCGATTACTCGGCATCGTCGAGAAGGATGTGCATCACCTCGATGGCACTCTTCATGACGTTGGTGCCGGGGCCGAAGATAGCGGCAACACCTGCCTTGTAGAGGAAGTCATAGTCCTGCATGGGGATCACACCACCAGCGGTGACGATGATGTCCTCACGGCCGAGCTTCTTGAGCTCCTCAATAACGGCGGGAACGAGGGTCTTGTGACCAGCGGCGAGCGACGAAACGCCCAGCACGTTGACGTCGTTCTCGACGGCCTCGCGGGCACTCTCCTCGGGAGTCTGGAACAAGGGACCCATGTCCACGTCGAAGCCACAGTCGGCATAGCCGGTGGCAACAACCTTGGCGCCACGGTCGTGACCGTCCTGACCCATCTTGGCAATCATGATGCGGGGCTGACGGCCTTCCTTCTTGGCAAAGAGAGCGGTCAAGCGGCGAGCCTCCTCGAGGTCGGGATCGGATTTGGTTTCTGCTGAATACACGCCTGAAATGGTTTTAACAACTGCTTTGTAACGTCCAACGATTTCCTCACATGCATCGCTGATTTCGCCCAGCGAAGCACGGTCCTTAGCGGCCTCGACAGCAAGCTCGAGCAGGTTGCCCTTGCCGGTCTTGACACACTCGGTGATGGCGGCAAGGTCGGCCTTGACCTTAGCCTCGTCGCGGTTAGCACGCAGCTTCTCCAGACCCTCGACCTGCTCCTTGCGAACCTCGGTGTTGTCGATTTCCAGGATGTCGATGGGAGCCTCCTTCTCGAGGGCAAAATTGTTGATGCCGACGATGGTCTGGCGGCCACTGTCGATGCGGGCCTGGGTGCGGGCAGCTGCCTCCTCGATGCGCATCTTGGGCACGCCGGTCTCGATAGCCTTGGCCATACCGCCCAGCTTCTCGATCTCCTCGATGTGAGCCCATGCCTTCTGCACCAGTTCGTTGGTCAGCGCCTCTACATAGTAGGAACCTGCCCAAGGATCGATCACCTTGGTGATA
>JAFTFA010000214.1 GCA_017449785.1 Muribaculaceae bacterium
AGGAGAGGATACCCTCAAGCAGTTCTTTGTCGTCGGGATCCTTCACCTCGCTCACCTCCAGGGCTCGCGAGAGGTCATCGACCGAGAGTTCCTCGGTCTGCGCCGGAACGACCTTGTTGACCAGGCTCGTGCTGCGCACGAGCAGTGCCGTCAACGGCGAGAACAGCTTGACGGCAGCCTTGAGCGGTGCCGACGCCATCGACGCGAACTTGACGTTGAAGTTGGTAGCATACAGCTTGGGAATCACCTCGCCGAAGAGCAAGATGAGAAACGTGAGGATCACCGTCTGCACAATGAAGTCAAGCACGGTGCTATTGAAATTAAAGATCTGATTCATCGCGTAGTTCAACACGATGGCGATCATGATGTTGACCAGATTATTGCCCACGAGGATAGTGGCCAGCAGTTTCTCAGGGTTGGCCATCAACTCTCTCACCCGCTCGCGGCGGTGAGGGTCCTCGATGCTGTCGATATCGCTGGGACGCAACGAGAAATAGGCAATCTCGCTGCCCGAGTTGAATGCTGACAGGAACAGTCCCAGCAGCGCGACAATGATGGCGATGATGCTACCCGCAGTGGGTGCGTTGAATGTGACAAGCGGCTGTCCGCTCGCTGTGCAGAGTACCGATAATAGGCACGATAACGGGTCAGGGTCCAAAATTAAAGTCGTTTTGTTGAATAATGCGACAAAGATACACCATTTTTATTATCTACACAACAGGTAACAAAAAAATACCCTCATAAATGATTTCACTCATTCATGAGGGCCATATAAATCAAGATCGCTGATGCTTTACTGCACAGGCTCAACCGTGTAGCCGCGGTCGCGCAGCAGTTGCAGCAAGCCTTGTTCGCCAGGAAGATGTCCTGCACCGACACACACCAGAGCGGCCCGCTCGGGCATCATCTCGACAAGTTTCTCGGCCCAGCGGCGGTTGCGGTCATAGATGAGGGCATCCATCGCCTCGGCGTCATCGCCGCCCAGGGCGGGATCGGTCATGATGGATTCAATCTTGGACAGGTCCTGGGCCATATAGGCATCGACCAGAGCCGACGACTGCACGACAAACAGGTCATCCTTCTTGCAGGCATCGAGCAACCCCTCGGCCTGCTCGGTCAGCGGCGTGTTGAACAGCAGGTCGATCTGCTCCTTCACGGTCTCAAGTCCCATCGACGGACGGCCCATCTCGTTGGCTCGCGTCTGCACCGCCATGTCGATAAGCTTGTTAGCATTCAGGTTCGGGAAATATTTCATGGCCTGCATGGCCTGCATCTGCATGCTGATGGCACTGGGCTTCAAGCCGTTCATCTGGCTGAACTTGACACCCATGCTACCGAAGTATTTATTGAACACCTCCTCGACAAGAGCATAATCCTCAGGCGCAAACAACTTGTCGAGCGTGCTGTCGGCAGGCGCCATCATGGCCTGGGCCATGGCCATCTGCTCCTGCTGGTTCATCAGGCTCTCCTTGGTAATCTCGCCCACGACGACATCACAGCTACTCAGGGCGATTTGCATCCCGGGAATCTGTTCCATCATCGATGCGGGAGCAAAGTGGTAGGTACCCATGATGAAGCTGGGCCTTACCAGTCCATTACCGCTCACCTTCCACAACAACTGGGCCTGGCCAGCCAGCGCAAGCACCGCTACAGCAAGAAATAGGAATAATCGTTTCATAGTCTTCAATCATTAAGTTATTACATGCACAAAATTAAAATGTTTCTGCCAATAGACATACATTAAGCAAGCAATTTTTTGCAAAATCCCTCAAAATGATGAGTAAATCACCTAATTATGCCCAATATTAGCGATTGTACACTCCTATTGGCGGTTGTAATTTTGCAGTGTGAGAAAGTGAATTAGTTATTAGTTGATTTATCAAGTCAATCATAGTAAGTAAACAGATAAAATGCCGCACCGATGGGATATCGATGCGGCTTTTTAGTTTTCAGTCACTAGTCACTGCTAGTTAGTTCTTGTCTTTCTCTTCCAGCCAGACGGGCTCCTCTACCTTGAGCACTTTACCATAACCATTCTGGCCCTTGACCTGCATGTCGTAGTACTCCTGGGTGTAACCGGCAAAGGTGGGCGAGGCCGGCGTGCCATACTCGTTGCGCAGGAACTTGCCGTCCTTCTCCTTCTTGATGTTACCATCCAGATACTTCACGAACAGGTACTCACCCAGCTTCTTGTAGCGGGCGGTGGCATCCTGGCCGGCATTGACCGAGTAGTTAGTCAGCAGGCGGATGGCAGCGGCACGGTCGGTGGTGAGCAGCGAGGTGGCCTGAGCCTCGATGACAGACTGCTGCTTGGCAAAGTTGTCCTCGATGGCACCCTGCACCTTGCGGATGTCACCAATCATCTGGGAATAGCGGGCATAGGCCTGGTTGGCCACCCAGTTGTTGACCCAGAAGGCGCAGTCCCAATCCAGGTTGTACATGTCGGCCTTGCCCTGGCGATAGCTCTCGGGCACCTGGGTGATGCTGCAATACATGGGCACAAAGACGGCCGTGTTGGCATCATCAACGCCAAACCAGAAGCAGCCACCCACCTCATCGGGCATCCACGAACGCATCTGGGCGGCAAACACCCAACCGGTCTGCTGGGTAGCGATAGCACGCTCCTGGCTGTACTTCACGCCATCCACCTCAAAGTCCATGGGGCGCCAGCGATAAGGCACGCCATAGGCCGTAGTGGCACCAGCATCCTTGGTCATGTCGAAGGGCGTACCCTCAAAGTGGTCACGCATCATCTCCTGCATGTCGCGCACACTGATCTTGCGATCGGGCTTCACATAGAGGGGCATCACGTCGGCATCGGCGCGGGTCTTACCCATGATGAAGGGCAGATAAGCGTCCATACCCTTGTGGAAACGGTTGAAGTAGCTCCACACGCGGGCATCGCAGCCACGCAGGGCACCAGCATCAAACTTCTGGTAAACGGGGGCGAAGGCAAAGTCGGCATCCTTGCCGCTGTAGAGGCCTTTCTTCTTGGCAAAGGAGATGACGTCCTTGCTGTACATGACGTTCTTCTTGTCCTTCATGTCAAACTTCCAGATGCGGGGATTGTTGGCATGGCCGGCAATGCAGTCATCGGGAATGCGGATGGCCACCCAGACGGCACCGATCTCACCGGGGCCCTTGCCGATCATGTCCATGATCCAGATCTCGTTGGGGTCACCGATCGAGAAGGACTCACCCTCGCTGGCATAGCCGTACTTGGCAACCAGGTCGGTCATGCACTTGATGGCCTCGCGAGCCGTGCGTGAGCGCTGCAGGGCGATGTACATCAGGCTACCGTAGTCGATAATGGAATTGCCGGTGGTATCCCACAGTTCCTCGCGACCGCCCCAGGTGCTCTCGGCGATGGTCACCTGGTGCTCGTTCATGTTGCCCACGACAGAATAGGTGTGCTCCACCTCGGGGATGGCACCCAGTCGCTTGCCGCTGTCCCAGTCCACAACTTCGCGCATGGCACCCTTGGGATGGTCGGCTGCGGGCAAATACTGGAGGTCACCAAACAGCGTGTGGCTGTCGGCTGCATAGGTGATGATGGTCGAGCCATCGACACTGGCGTTCTTACCCACCAGCAGATTGGTGCACGCATCGGCAGCGGTCCATCCGGCGAGAGCCAGCAGAGCCACCGATAAGAATTTGATTGACAGATGTTTCATTTTTCTTGTTGTTATTAATTATATATTGATGTGATTAATTGATTCACACTAGTTGCCCACCGGGATGTCATATCCCGTGAGGCGGAAGGCCACCTTGAAGGGCGTTGCCTGCTTGCGCGGCTGCGGCCCGGCATAGTAATAGAACAGGCGCTGGACGTCAAACGACTTGATCGAGACCAACTTGGTCTCACCGGGCTTGAGGCTCACGGGGACGGTAACCGTGCGCTGGGTGAGCATCTCGCCGCTCATGGTCGTGTAACGCAGCAGCAACCTGACCGCACTCATGCGATGGGCCGTGTTGTTGGTGATAAAGAAGGACTCCTTGCTGTCGCTGGCCCGCTTGCCGTAGCCCTTGAGCGTCACGGCATCGGGATCCACCTGCATCATGAGGCTATCGGGCAAGAGGTCATCGCCTGGTTCCAGAGCCATGACAGGCACCTCGGTCGTGCGCAGGTTCTTGCGGGTTGTGCGCGTGCGGGCATCAACATCCAACACACTGATACACAGCACCAGTAACACCACGAACAACAGGGGCGGAAGTGTTAAAATATGTTTATTCCTTCTCCTCATCACAGGTAACGCACACGGTTAAACGGGGTGCCGTTGCCCCCCTCGGGATAAATCTTGCGGAAGCCCACCGGCACTTTCTCCCCTACCCGCTCGGGAATGATGCTCATGCCACTGAAGAGCGACGGCAGGAAACGCGCTACATTGACGCGAACCTTGAGCTTCCAGTGCGGCGGGTCAAAGGTCAGTGTCGTAAAAGTCGAGTTGAGTGTGGCGACACACTCCAGCGGCTTGACGAGCGTCAGCTTGTCGCGCTGGCTGTAGAGCCACAACTGGAACTTGTTGTCCACTGCCGTGGGCGCGATATAGCCGATAACCGTTCCCGGCATGACGTTGATGTCGGGCGAATCCAGCAAAATGATGCGGTAACCGATGTTGTGCAAGCCCTTGTAGCGCTCGATGCCCAGCGTCGTCTCCTCGTTGGGGTAATACCAGATGCCCTCCAGGGGCTGCACGTCCATTTCATCGAGGCGAAGCCGCATCGAGTCCACGTCCAGTCCGGCAAGGACGACCGACCTGCGGGGCACAGGGCTGCCCGCCGCTGCAACGAGCGGCAGCAACAGACAAGTGAGCAATATGATCGCTAGCGGGCGGCTCATTCAGCGTCAATTGACAGTGGCGAAGCGGTAAACGACACCCAGGCTGAGGATCTCCTTGAACTGCCAGTAGTTCCAATCATCGTCGCGGGCACGCGAGCGGTCAAAACGCAGGTGGGTATAGAGCTGGGTGGTCAAGTACTTGCCGATGGACAGGTCGAGGGTATTCTCCCAGTCGCCCTGGACATACTCATAGTTGGTGAACATGTAGAGCCTGGACGTGATCATCACATTGGGCGTGAAACGCCACAGCCACTTGGCCTCGAAGTTGCTACCGACGGTACTCTTGCTGTGATGATCGGCACTGATGCCAAAGCGGGTCGGGTCGATATCGTCGATGTTGCGGCAATACTTGAGGTTATAGGAAATGGGAGCGATGGCCAGGGTGAACATGCGGTCATCGGCCTTCTTGTAGTTGTAGGTCATACCGAGGCCGACGTTCAACTCGGCGGGCGAGAGGAAGGCGGCAGTCATCGTGCGGGTATTGACCTTGTAATTGTTCATGAACTGGGTCGTGAACTGGAGCATGGCACTGTAGTACCAATTCTTCACGGCCTTGTAACCCAGCTGTGAGGTAAAGAGGAAGTTGTCCTCGTTGATGAGATACTTGCGGATGCTGTCACCATGGGTGGTTGCGATACCCAACTTGTAGGACAAGGAGTTGTTGAACAACCAGTTGGGATGCAGATCCTGATTGAGGTTGCAATTCCAGTTGATGGAACCGAGCAGCGCCAAGTTATTCTCGCCACCCTGGTACCAGTTGCCGCTGATGTATGCCTGGGTGAACTGCAGCGAGGCATTGAACACGTGGAGCCAATTGTGCAGAGGGCCGACCGGCGCATCGGGCGGGGTGACGTCCTCGACGACGACCTGGGCGGGCACGATGGTGAGCATTCCCTGCCGCGGGTCACTGGGGATGACGCCCTCGGGGGGAGCCTCGGGCAAGCGGTTGGCGTTATAGGCGACCAGCTGCGGATTGTCGATCATTGCACGCTGACGCACCTGGTGGGCACGATCGGAGTTCTCCATCGCGTCCTGGAGCCACTCGTCGCCGGCATCGAGCGAATAGAGGTCGGCCGCCTTGTCCTTAACCGCCGTGGCGGGAGCCTGGGCGGCATAGTTGTCATAGACCAGGGGAGCGTAGAGCATGCTGGGCTCCACATCGGGCTTGTCGCCGTCATGGGCGGCAAGCGACAGGCTCATTGCCGTCATTGCGGCAAAGGCCAGACAAACTCGGAGTGTAAAGAACTTTTTCATTGGCTATCTAGGTTTTTTAGTGTATAATGAATATCTGGGTTAAGCGTCATAGAGTTTCTCCTTGCGGGCAGGTGTGTTCTGCTGCTTTTCTTGCTGCTTCTTCTTTTCCTGCTCGCGGGCTTTCTCCTTGGACTGCACCTTCTGCCGTTTGCGCTCGTGGTTGGGCTGCTGGGACTTGTTCTCGGCAAAGCTCTTGACCATGTCCTCGACAATCTCGCGGTTGCCATAGAGGTAAACCACCGTGATCTCGACAATCAGGTTCTGGTGCTTGGAAACCAGGTCGGCAATGATTGCCCGCGATCCATCGGGCATGGTGCCGTCGATGCTGTAGGTCTTCTTGAAGCCCTTGACCTTGATTTTGCCGTTGTGTAGGTCATACATGTTGTAGCCCAGCGCCTTGCGCTGCAGGTTCTCGGTAAGCAGTTTCTTCTCGTTGCCCTTGTCCTGGCTGTAGAGCTGGATGGTCATCACCATATCTTCCCACTGGATCTCGAACCGCGTGGGCGAATTGAAGGTGACAAAGCCGTTGTCGGGCGTCTCGAACGAGAGGTCATATCGGCTCCAGTTATAGACCGTGGCACCAGCCCAACTGCTGCCCATGAGCATCAGCAGGGCCATCAGGAACATTCGGGTTGTTGTATTGAACTTTCTCATCATTGCGGAGAGGATTTTATTGCGGTTGTTTCACTTGATCAAGATACTGGCTCCACTCCCGCTTGCTGCCGCGGAAGACGTTGAGGTCCACATCGCCCTTGACACCATCTACCCTGCCCTCGTGGCTGAACTGCTGGATGCAGTGAGGCAGATGGGGCAACAAGTCGGGGCTGGTAAACGAGCATAGCCACAAGTCGCAATCCACCAGCATGTTATCGTAATACTTGTGATAGCCGTCCAGATTGGTGTAGATCATCACCTGGTAGCCCTTGTCGTTGAGGATGTCGATCATCTCGAGGACACGCTCGATGGCGGTCTGGCGGCTGATCGTGGCTCCATTGCCCCAGTCATCCTCGAGGTCAATGACCAGCGGCAAGTCCAGATGCTTTCCCCGGACAGCCCTGAGCAGGTTATCGGCCTGTTCACGGCCGGAGCGGTTCTTGCGGAAGAAGTGGTAGGCCCCCACCTTCAAGCCCGCCTCACGCGCGGCGCGATAGTTGCGGTCGAAGGCTTCGTCCCTATAGGTTTTACCCTCACTGGCCTTGATGAAGGCAAACTGGTAGTCATCGGCAGCCACCAGATCGAAGTTGATGTCGCCGTTGTGCTTGGATACATCAATGCCCGCCACGGGATAGCGGTAGCGGTCCACGCTGACCGAATGGGGCAAGACGTAGTGCCAGACGATGTAGGCCCCGGCAAGAACGACAAGTGCAGCCACTCCGGCCAGGAGCAGCCACTTGATATAGTCGGGTCGTGTCGGCACTTGTCGTTTACCCATAGGCAATCTACGGTTTTACTAGAATAGCGGGAAATTGTTGGGGCTGTTGACCCACTTCTGCTCAAACTCCTGCTGAGTCGAGGTGAAGAACAGCACGCCCTGGATGATGGACACGATACCGGTCACTGTGGCCAGGACACCGCAGGATATCAGGGAGATCAACAGAAAGACGACACCCGCGGTGGTCTTGTTGAGGTAGAAATAGTGCAGGCCGCACCACCCCATCAAGATTGCCAGCAGGCCTGCCACACCGCGGCTCTTGCCCGAGGGCCCGTTGTTGAACACGCTGTCGAGCGCACTTGAAGCCTGGTTGCCGAACTGCTGCCACTGGGACTGCTGCTGATCTTGATCGGCATAGGACACATTGGTCTCGGCCCCGCAATAAGGGCACTTCACACGATTTACTCTCTCTTGAGTGCTATACTGTTTTCCGCACTCGGGACAATTGTGGATATACATAATATGTCAATATTAAAAGTGTTTGTAATTTATCTGTTAGACGCACAATGCCCCTAAAAAGTTGCAAAAATCGTACCAGATGCCCTGGATTTTCATGCTAAGCCGTCAGAGCCGAAGATGGCAGTCAACGGGAGCCTAACGGCTTAGCTCACCGGGTGCAGCCATCAGCGACGGCGCTTGTTGCCCGCCCTGGACTGCTGCTGGCGCTGCTGCTGTTGCTGCATCTTCTGTGCCTCCTCGAGACGCTGCATCCACTTGGATTTCTTCTTGGGCTTGGCTGAGTTGGCAGCGATGGTGGCGCGCACCTTGTCCTCGGTGACAAACATGCGGCTGATGTAGGTCTGGGCGATGGTGATCAACAGAGCGATGAAGTAGTAGTAGCTCAGGCCCGATGCATAGTTGTTGAACCAGAAGAAGAACCTCATCGGCATCAAGTAGAGCATGATCTTCATGCCCGGCATCGACTGGGACTGAGTCTGTGACTTGCTGGTGATGTAGTTATAGAGGATGTTGGTACCGGTCATCAGCAAGCAGAAGAGGCTCAGGTGATTGCCCAGCATGCTGGAGATGATGGGAATGTTGGTGCTCCACTCCACAATCTTGTCGGGGGCACTCAGGTCATTGGCCCAGAGGAAAGACTGGCCTCGCAGCTCGATGCACGAGGGGAAGAAGGTGAACATCGCGATGAGGATGGGCATCTGCAGCAGCATGGGCAAGCAGCCACCCATGGGGCTGGCACCGGCCTGGCGATAGAGTTCCATGGTCTTCTGCTGCTTCTTGAGGGCGTCTTCCTGGTTGGGATACTTCTCGTTGATGGCGGCGATGTCCGGCGCGAGGATGCGCATCTTGGCCTGGGAGACATAGCTCTTGTAGGTCAGGGGCCAGAGGACCATCTTGATGAGGATGGTGAGCACCAGGATGATGATACCATAGTTGCTGATGAACTTGCCCAGCCAGTCAAACACGGGAATGATCACGCCCGCATTGATCCAGCGGAAGAGCGTCCATCCCAGCGGGATGAGTCGCGTGAGCTTGAGGTCCTCCTTGGGGGAGTACTTGTCATAGCTGGACAGCGTGTGGTAGCGGTTGGGGCCCAGGTAGAAGTAGAACGAGGCCGGCACGGGCTTCTCGCTCGAGTAGGGCACCAGCGTGTGGATGTTGATGTCCTTGAGGTAGGTCTC
The DNA here is from genome assembly GCA_017449785.1 of Muribaculaceae bacterium. Lineage (GTDB taxonomy): Bacteria > Bacteroidota > Bacteroidia > Bacteroidales > Muribaculaceae > Sodaliphilus. The sequence goes on from JAFTFA010000214.1 coordinate 9,167, forward strand.
ATAGTCGGGAGTGTCCTTCTCGGTGGCGACGCTGGTCATCTTGGCGGTCGAGAAGACGCTGTCGGTTATGAGTACCGAGGAGAAGAACTGGTTCTTGGCGCTGACCCACTTGAGTTTGTCAGTGATTTCCTTCTCGTCGCTGCCGCTCTCGCTGGTGGTCTTGACGTCACCGTCCTTGCCCGAGAACTTGTAGCAGATGCCGCTCCAGCGCTCCTCGAAGGTCTTGCCGAACTCGTGGCGAGAAATCTTCTGGTGCCAGTCGAGGTCCACCATGTTGATGTTCAACGGGATGACGCGCGTCATATTGCTCTGGACCATCTCCATGCGCACCATGTAGCTGCCGGGGACGAGGGTGTACTTCAAGCCCCACTGGGCACCGCCCTCGAGCTGGAGGTTCATCAGCACGGTGCTGTCGTTGAGTTTCTTGGGCTCGAAGTAGAAGTTCTTGGTCTCGAAGCGCTGCGTGTTGTTGCTCAGGGTGAAGCTGTAATCGTTGTCCCCCTTGTCAAAGAGGACCAGTTTGGGCGACTTGTAGGTCTTGTAGCCCTTGAGGACGGCGCGGGAGATGATACCGCCCTTGCTGGAGAGCTCGATCATGAGCGAGTCGTTCTCGAGGGTGACGGTCTGTTCGGTGCCGGTGAGCGATGCGGCAAAGGAGCCGTTCTTGGCATACACGTCGAGGGCGCGCTGCACGGCCTGCACCGCCAGGTTGTGAACGGCGGGGTTGGCACTGGTGGCGGCGGTCACTTCGCTCCACTGCACGGTGGTGTCACCCACGGTGACCGTGCCGTCGATGTTGCCGTCCTTGAGCAAGAGGAGAACGCCCTCGTTGTTGATGGCGGCATTGTCGGCGGGCATGTTCTGGAGCACACTCAGCAAGTGTGATACCTCGTCGGTGCTCAGGGTGTCCACGGCACCGGCGGTGATGTCGCGCTGCTGTTGCTGTTGTTGTGCAGCGGCGATAGAGTCCATTTGTCGCTGACGCTCGGCCAGTTCGGCCTCACTGGGCTGCTGCAGCCACATGAAGCCGAAAATGACGACTCCCATCAGCAACATTCCAATCAATGTGTTCTTGTCCATTAGTTGTTTCTACATATTCTGCGCCACCGACCACGAGCGATAACAGATCACGCTAAGTCGCTAAGACGCTAAGTTTTTAATTGATTATTTCCTTATATTATTTAAATTAATGTTCTCTTGATAGCCATTAACGATGCGCTTGATTCCTTTCTTGAGATAACTCTCATTAAAGTTAACCAATATACCCAACTGTTTGCCAGCCAACTTCAGATAGGTGAGCAATTGCTTCTCGTGAACGGGG
>JAFTFA010000215.1 GCA_017449785.1 Muribaculaceae bacterium
CGCAGGGTGATCTCGCCCGTCATGGCCAGGTGGTCCTTGACCTTGCGCTGGGTGAAGGATGAAGCCAGCGAGGTGACCATGGTCACGCCAGCCGAAGGGCCGTCCTTGGGAATCGCACCCTCGGGGACATGGATGTGGATATTGTACTTGTCAAAGAGGTCGGGAGCGATGTCCAGCAACGAGCAGTGTGAGCGCAGGTATTGCAGCGCGATGACGGCAGACTCCTTCATCACGTCGCCCAGATTTCCCGTCAGCGTGAGCTTCTCGCCCTTGCCGCGAGCCAATGACGACTCGACGAAAAGGATCTCACCGCCCACGGCAGTCCATGCCAGGCCCGTTACCACACCGGCAAACTCATTGCCCTCATACTTGTCGCGGCTATAGTCGGGAGCACCCAGGTATTCCTTCAGGGCCTCGACCTTGATGCTGGTGGGATAGTCGTCACCGCTGGCCTTGTGGCGTGCTACGCGGCGCAGGACGGTAGCAATCTTCTTTTCCAGCTGGCGGACGCCCGACTCGCGGGTATAATCCTCGATAATCTTGAGGATCGTCTGCTTGCCGAACTTGATTTCGTTTTTCTTGAACCCGTTGTTGTCCAGTTCCTTGGGGATAAGGTGGCGCTTGGCGATTTCCAACTTTTCCTCGGGAATGTAACCGTTGATCTCGATGACCTCCATGCGGTCGAGCAGCGGTCGGCTGACGGTGGCCAGGCTATTGGCCGTGGCGATGAACAGGATCTTGGACAGGTCATAGTCCACATCCAGGTAGTTGTCGTGGAAATGGCCGTTCTGCTCGGGATCGAGCACTTCGAGAAGAGCCGATGAGGGATCTCCCTTGAAATCCTGCCCCACCTTGTCGATCTCGTCAAGGACTATGACCGGATTGTTGCTGCCGCACTTGGCCAACGCCGAGATGATGCGGCCAGGCATCGCTCCGATATAGGTGCGGCGGTGCCCGCGAATCTCGGCCTCGTCGTGCAGACCTCCCAGCGAGATTCGGGCATACTCACGGTTCAACGCATCGGCAATCGACTTGCCGAGCGACGTCTTGCCCACGCCCGGAGGACCGTACAGGCAGAGGATGGGCGCCTTAAGGTCGCCGCGTAGCTTGAGGACCGACAGGTGTTCCAGGATGCGGTCCTTGACTTTCTCCAGGCCATAATGGTCATCGTTGAGCTTGCCTTCCACCTTCTTGAGGTCGAAGTTGTCCTCGGTATAAGATTGCCAGGGCAGGTTGAGCAGTGTGTCAAGATAGGCATACTGAACCGAGTAGTCAGGCGATTGGGGATTGAGACGCTCCAGTTTGCGCAGCTCTTTTTCACACTGTTTCTGGATATCTTCGCTCCACTTCATCTTGAGGCTGCGCTCCTGCAGTTCATCGATATCGTCGATGTCGGTGCCCAGTTCCTCCTGGATGGTGCGTATCTGTTGTTGCAGGAAGTGCTCACGCTGCTGCTGTGAGAGGTCCTCACGGGTGCGTTCCTGTATGTTTGCCTTGATCTGGACCAGTTGTTCCTCGCGGGTCAGCAGCTGGTAGAGCAGGTAGGCGCGTTTTTTCACGTCACGCTCCTCGAGCATGTGCTGTTTCTGGTCGGGGTCAAATGATATGTTGGTGGCCAGAAAGTTCATCAGATACATAGGGTTGTCGATGTTCTTCATGGCGAATGCCAGGTCACGGCCGTTGGAACCCATGTTGCGCAGCATGCGCAGGGTGACCTCGGCAATAGACTGCATCAGCATCTCGAATTCCTTGTCGCCGGCCAGCGGCAACTTGTCCTCGACCAGCGAGACCGAGCCGCGCAGGTAGGGCGTGATGTGGGCCACCTTCTGCAACTGGCAGGCCGAGCGTCCCTGCAGGATGACGTTGGTCGAGCCGTCGGGCAGTTCCAGCACCTTGATGATTGTGGCAATGGTGCCAAACCGGTAGAGGTCGCGCTCCATCGGGTCCTCGACATGGCTGTCATACTGGCATATCACTGCGATGGAACTGTGTGCCTCCTCGGCCTCCTTGATCAACCGCATCGACTTGTCGCGCCCCACCAACACCGGCATGGTCATCATGGGGAACAATACCATGTTGCGTAACGGTAAGATGGGGATATCGTCGGCTTTATCTTGGATATCTGTACCGTCGTTCACCTCGTGGATCTCGGTGATGATGGGTACGACGCGGGGACCACCCTCGTTCAATTCGTTGTCAATGCTATCAAAAAAATCTATCATAATTGTCTTTACAACATTTCAAAATAAGAAATAGTGACTTCTCACATTTGAGCCGACAAAATTACAAAAAATCATTGAATGGCAGATGGTTTTCGGTCCTCTGTTTTCACTTTTTCACCATGTTGATGGCAACCGGCGACTTCTTGATAAACAAGTCGGCTCTATTGATGATGCTGTTAAGCGCCTCAATAGAGCCGACGGGAGTGATATTGCTTGCGGCGGTGAATGGAAATACCGCCTGCCCTACCCGATTAGTGGGTCAGGGGCGAGTAATCTTGACCGTAGCGGAGCATCTGGTCGATGTAGCCCTCGGTGTAAGAAATCTTGACATCGATGAGCTTGCCGTTCTTGTCATAGACGGGAGTGTAGATGGGATTGACAAAGCCCTTGTAGGGGGCGATGTTCAGACCCTCGTAGCGGGCGAGAACCTCCTTGTGGATGGCGGGATCAACCTTGACACCGTAGGTCTCCACCAGCTGGCGACCAGCCTCGTAGTCACCCTCGCTCTTGATGCGCTGCACTTCGGCAAGGAGCTCGGCGAACAGGCCGCGGAGCTTCTGGTAGTCGTTGACGCGGATGTAGGTCTTGCCGTCGCGTTTCACATACTCGATGACGTTGTCCTTCTTGCCATGCTGGTAGCACCACTCGCTGATGAACTTGCGGTTGCGCATGTGGGCTTCCTCGATGTCCTTGCCCGGCTCGATGCGGGTGAGCTGGGTCATCAGGCCGTTCATGATATACTTGTAATACTCAGCCTTGTAGGTGTCCATGTTGGGGAAGATACCCAGTTCAACGAGCTTGGGATCGGCCAGGTAATAGAGGGCGAACAGGTCGGCACGACCTTCCTCGAGCGATGAGCCATAGGCCTTCAATGCATCCTGGTCAACGCCGGGCAGCAGTTGTCCCGAAGCGTGGCCCAGGCACTCGTGCAGGTCGGTGTGCAAGGCATCGGCGATGTCGAGATACTTCTTCATGAGCTCGACCTCGACGTTGCTGTAAGCAAACTCCTCATTGAAACCAGTGCCGGCAGCAACCTTGTTATAGGCATCGGTGATGTTGTCGATGGAAACCGACTTGGAACCATGGGCGGCACGAATCCAGTTGCTGTTGGGCAGGTTGATGCCGATGGGCGTTGAGGGATAGCTGTCACCAGCCAGGATGGCTGCGTTGATGACCTTGGCGCTCACACCCTTGACATTTTTCTTCTTGAAGCGGTCGTCAACAGGCGAGTTACTCTCAAAATACTGGGCGTTTTCACTGATGAGTTTTGAGCGGTAAGATGCAGCTTTGTCCTTGAAATTCACCATGCCTTCCCATGAGCCGGTCATGCCTAGGGGGTCACCATAGGTCTCGATGAAGCCGTTGATGAAGTCCACATCGCTCTTGGTCTCCTCGGCCCACATGATGCTGTAGTCGTCAAAGGTCTTCAATGAACCGGTCTGGTAGAACTTGATGAGCTCGTTGATGTAGGCGCGCTGGCCCTCGTTCTCGGCCACGGTAGCAGCCTTCTGGAGCCAATAGACAATCTTCTCGATGGCCTTGCTGTAGAGGCCGCCCACTTTGTAGGGCTCCTCAACGATCTTGCCGTTTTTCTTGACCACTTTGCAGTTGAGGCCCCATGAGATGGGCGTTAAGTCGGTCGTGTCCTTGAGGTTGTTGTAGAAGTTCTCAACTTCCTGCTGGGTCACGCCCTCATACATGTTGCAGGCCGAGGTGAGGATCAGGTCCTGACCGTCGGCTTGGTTGACGCGCTTGGCCATGAAGGCGGGGTCAAAGAGGATACGGTCGAGCACCTTCTTCTCATCGACGCGCTTCTTGGCACCGGGCAGGGCTGCGAATTGCTTGTCAAAGAAGTCCTTGCTGAACTCGGGAGTGAACTTGTCCATCGAGTAGTGATGATGGATACCGTTGCCGAACCACACCTGCTTCAAGTACTTGATGAAGGCCAGGTAGTTCTTGTCGTCCTTCTGGCCCTTGTAGTTGCGGTAGATCTCCTCGAGAGTCTGGCGAACCATCAGATTGTACTTGCAGTTCTGGTCAAAGAGGATGTCACGGCCATTGAGGGCTGCCTCGGTGAGGTAATACACGAGCTCCTTCTGCTGGAGTGAGAGCTCCTCAAATCCGGGCACCTGGTAACGCAGCACCTCGATGTCGGCAAAGCGGTCCACAGAGTAGTCAAAATTGTTGTTGTTCTGTGCCATTGCGGTAGTTGATAAAGCCGCCGTTGCGATAGCGGCAAGAATCATTCTTTTCATCATTGATTTATTGTTAATTGGTTGAAAATTAGTTACAGTGTCATTCCGGGTCAGGCAAGCGGGTGAAACGCTCGTTGCCTAACTCATAGACGGTATATTTGCCAGGGATGAGTTGTTCGTTGTCATCCACCTTGTAAGCGTAGAACTTCTTGGCCTTCTCGTCCCACTTGAACAGTTCGCCGACGGGGGTATTGCCCTTGTCGATAAATGCATTGTTGCCGGCCATCTCGGTGCCGTCAAAGAAGAAGGGCATGATCTGGAGCTGGACACCGGGGATGTGGGTCGATGTCACATAGGCACGGCGCTTGCCCTCGCGGTTGACATAGGATTGAACAATCAAGTAAACAGGGTGATTGGCCATCTTGACCTCAAAGATAGTGTCGATGCTGTGGGCCAATGTCTCCTGGTGCTTGATGTCGGCCTTGCGGCCAGCCAGCAGGTAGTCGATGGGGCCGCTGTAGGCGATGAAGCTCTCACCGATGCACCACTGGGCGACATTGGTGTAGGATTCGCCATATTCGCTCCTGTTGGAGACCCAGCTGTAGCACCTGAGCACGCTGTCGGGGCTGGTGATCGCCTTCAAGCCGATTTTCTCGCGCTTGAGCTTGAAATCATAGTTCATGGTGGCCTTGTCGGTTTCCAGCCAGTTGCAGAATTCCTACACGTCATTGACCGAGGCCTCGTAATCCTCGTCCTGCAGTCCCTCGAGATACTTTTTCTCGTTGCGCTCCATCTTGGAGCACGAGGCTATCGCGATGGAGATCGACTCCAGCAGTAAAAACGATTTTTTCATGTCGTTTCTTATTGCTTCGGGTACAGGATTTTCTCGCCGTTCATGATGGTCAACTGCTCGGCACCCTTCTGGGCATTGATGACATAGATGGTGCCATCGTCGGTCTTCATCAGGTAGTTGTTGTCCTTCATGACACACTGCTTGGTCTCGGCAACCTGTTCGGGCTTGGAGGACTTGTCCTGGCCGGTCTTCCACAGGCTGATGCGGTAGGTGCCGTCGGCGAGATTGTCAAGCTGCACCTGGTAGTCGGGCGTGTTGAATGTAGCCACAGTGTGGTCTTTGCCGTCCTCGGTCGGTTTGGCCTTCTCGACATCTACCTTGGGGCTGTTTGCACCATCGGCTTGAGCTTCGGGGCCAACCTGCTCGGTAGCGGGTGCATTCTGGTCGGTTCCGTTGGCATCGTTCTTGGCGGGTTTCTCGTTACAAGCGGTCATGGCCATCATCGCCACGGCAGCAATAAGGATGAAAAATTTCTTCATAGTTTTGTTAGTTGAATTTTATTGAGTCGTTTTGTGATTATTATCTACTTTTCATGTCTTTGCCACATGATTATTCCACATACAGGACCAGTCCCTTGAGGTACTCGCCCTCAGGGTGGTAGATGTTGATGGGATGGTCGGCGGGCTGGGTGAGCTGGTGCAGGATGCGCACCTTGCGGCGTGTTTGGGCCGCAGCGCTGAAAACGGCAAGCCTGAATTGTTCCTTGCTCACGGCCTGGGAACAGGAGAAAGTGAACAGGATGCTGCCCGGAGCAATTTTCTCCAGCGCCTTGGCATTCAGGCGGCGATACCCTACCAGAGCGTTGCGCAGGGCGCTCTTGTGCTTGGCAAAGGCGGGAGGATCCAGGATGATGAGGTCATAGGCGTCCTTTTCCATATTGTCAAGGAACTTGAATGCGTCCTCGGCAAACGACTTGTGGCGCGTGTCCTCGGCAGCGAAATTGAGTGCCACGTTGTCATCGGTGAGGTGTACGGCCTTGGCCGAACTGTCAACCGAGTGGACCAGCTCTGCCCCACCCCTCAAGGCATAGACCGAGAAGCCTCCCGTGTAGCAGAACATGTTGAGCACCTTACGGCCACGGCTGTACTGTTCTAGCAGGCGGCGGTTCTCGCGCTGATCGACAAAGAATCCTGTCTTCTGGCCCTTGAGCCAATCGACATGGAAACGCAGTCCGTTCTCCAGCGCCTCGTCGGTCTCCATGCCACCGATGATGTAGTCGTTCATCGGGTCAAGGTGAGCCTTGTAGGGCAAGGTGGTCTCGCTCTTGTAATAGACATTGCGCACGCCGGGCAACATCGTCAGGGCACGGGCAATGATGTCACGGGCGAAGTGCATGCCCGGCGAATGAGCCTGCATGACGGCCGTGGGCCCATAGATGTCCACCACCAGGCCGGGCAGGAAATCACCCTCGCCATGCACCAGGCGATAAGCATTATTATCGTCGCGCTGCAGGCCCAGCGATTGACGCATCTTGTAGGCGTCATTGAGGCGCCGGGTGAAGAAATCGGCGTCAATCGGGGTGTCGTCAAAGGTGAGCATTCTCACGGCGATGCTGCCGATCTGGCTATGGCCATTGCCGATGAGCCTGCCGTCGTGGGCATAGACCGTTACCAGGTCGCCCTCCTCGATGGTATCGTCGGCCGTTGCGATGGCACCCGAGAAGACCCAAGGGTGGAACCGCTCGAGGGACTCTTCCTTGCCGCGCTTGAGAGTTACAGTCTTATAGGTCATGTTGTATTAGAGATTGGAATGATTAATCATTGATATGGATTCCGGTTATCTCTACTTGAAGAAGAACCGGTAAACGTCATTGCCATTGGCAAACAGCAGCAGGGCAAGCAACAGAATCATGCCCACATACTGGGCCCTCTCCAGGAACTTGACGCTGGGCTGGCGACCGGTGACGATCTCATAGAGCAGGAACATCACGTGACCGCCGTCCAGTGCCGGGATGGGCAGGACGTTCATCACAGCCAGGATGACCGAGATGAATGCGGTGATGTTCCAGAAGTCGATCCAGTTCCACGTTGCAGGGAAGATGCTGCCGATGGTGCCGAAGCCGCCCAGGCTCTGTGCGCCCTCGGGCGTGAAGACGAGCTTCAACTGCTTGACATAGTTCACCATCTTGGTCCATCCCATCACGATGCCGCGAGGAATCGACTGCAACAGGTTGTAGTCAATGACGGTGGTATGGTAGATCTTGGTGGGATCGGTGAGCATGATGCCGAGTTTGCCGGCATTGTCAATGGGGATATCGGTCACGGTATAGGTCTTGCCGCCGCGCTCATACTCGAGGGTGATGTTCTTGCCCTTGTTCTTCTCCAGCTCGGCAGTGAACTGGGTGTAGCTGGGCGTGGACACGCCGTTGATGGCAACCATGCGGTCACCCTCTTGCAGGCCGGCCTTCTCGCCGCCCATACGGGGCTGGGTCTGGGACACGACAACGGGGAGACGATAGGACATGAACACCTGGCCGTTCTTGGCGTCCTCGTTGGTCATGAACACGAAGTTGCTGGGCAGGTTGATGGTCACCGTGTCCTTGTGGTTGCGCAGGACGGTAACCTTGTGGGCTGTCAATAGCGTCTGCAATTCGTCGGCATTGGGATAGGTCAACTGGGTGCCGTCGGCCGACAGGGGGATATCTCCGTCGACAAAGCCGATCTTGTGGGCGCTGTCGCAATATTCCATACCCTCGGTGGCATCGGTAAACTTGATGTATTCCTCACCCACAGCATAGACGATGCCGGCATAGATGATCATCGCCAGCAGCAGGTTGAACAGCACGCCGCCCAGCATGATGAGCAGGCGCTGCCAAGCAGGCTTGCTGCGGAATTCATAGGGCTTGGCGGGCTGCTTCATAGCCTCGGTATTCATCGACTCGTCGATCATGCCCGAGATGGCGCAGTAGCCACCCATGGGAATCCAGCCGATACCGAACTCGGTAGCACGCCACGAGTTCTTGTTCTCGTTATCGTTGGTCTCCTCCATGGCACCCATCTCGTTGCCTGTTGAGAACCACTTGAGGTACTTGCCGGGCTTCCACTTGAGCAGGCTGAACTTGTAATTGAAGAACATGTAAAACTTCTCCACCCAAACGCCGAAGACGCGGGCGAAGAAATAGTGACCAAATTCATGAAAGACGATCAGGATGCTTAAAGCCAACACCATTTCAAAGGCTTTGATCCAGAAGGTTGAGGTCAGTAATACTAATGATAATTCCATTTATTGTGTAAAGCGTTTTTGTTTTTTTCTTTTTTAAAACGATTTTGCGGATTGTCGTGCACAGGCTCAATGATTACTTGATGAGTTCGGCAGCGCGGGCACGGGCCTCGGCATTGCTGGCCACATAGTCGTCATAGCCGGGACGCTCGACCTGAGGCGACAGTTCCATCGTCCGCTCGATGATCGTATAGATGTCGGTAAACTTGATCTTGTTCTGCAAGAAGGCAGCCACGACGATCTCGTTGGCCGCATTCATCACACAGGGGGCCGTGCCGCCCTTGCGGGCTGCGGAATAGGCTGTGTTCAACAGCGGGAATTTGTCGAAATCGGGACGCTCAAAGGTCAAGGTCGCCATGTCCTCGAGTGTCATCTTGCGGCACTGGCTGGCCAGACGTCCATCGGGCAAACCCAGGGCATAGCGGATGGGCAGGTGCATGTCGGGCAAGCCCAGCTGGGCCTTGATCGAGCCGTCCTTGAAGGCCACCATCGAGTGGACGATGCTCTGCGGGTGAACCATGATCTCAATATCCTCGGGCATGACGCCGAAGAGCCACCGTGCCTCGATCATCTCGAAGCCCTTGTTCATCATCGTGGCCGAGTCGATGGTGATCTTGGCACCCATCGACCAGTTGGGATGCTTGAGCGCATCGGCGGCGGTGACGGTCGCGAGGCGTTCCTTGGGGAATGTCCTGAAGGGGCCGCCCGAAGCCGTCAGCAGCAGTCGTTCCACGTCCTGCATGCGCTCCCCCACCAGGCACTGGTAGAAGGCGCCGTGCTCGCTGTCCACGGGATAGAGCACGCTCTGGCTGTCCTGTAGCAAGCGGTCGATGAGTTCACCGGCCACGACCAGGGTCTCCTTGTTGGCCAGGGCGATGCGCTTGCCGGCACGGATGGCGGCGATGGTCGATTCCAGCCCGCTGTAGCCCACCATGGCGGTCACCACGGTGTCCACCTCGGGTGCGGTAACGGCCTGGGCAATGGCGTCGCTGCCTGTTGCCACCTCGATGCCTGTGCCCTCGAGCGCGTCGCGCACGTACTCATAGTACTGCTCATCGGCGATGATGACCATGTGGGGGCGCATCAGCCGGGCCTGGGCGATGAGCAGGTCGGCACTGCTGCGGGCCACCAGCAGCCATGCGGCAAATCGGTCGGGATACTCGGCAATGATGTCGAGCGTCTGCCGTCCGATCGACCCGGTGCTGCCC
>JAFTFA010000216.1 GCA_017449785.1 Muribaculaceae bacterium
GATGCTGAAGACTTTGCACTGAGGTAGTATCCCTTCGATATCACCTGTCATCCACAAAACATTCAGCACTGCAAAGATCACAAACAAAATCCAACCGACCTTCTTGAACACAGGTGGGAACAAATAACTGTAATTCATAATTGAAACCTCTTTAAATTGTTGAACATGGTTGTCTTTGTAATCGATTACGGCGACAAAGGTAAAGTAAACTTTTCAAAATGACAAGTAAACTTGACAAAAAGTCGTGAAAAATTTACTAAAAGGAGATATTCAGGTGTTTTGGGGCTTGTCTAAAGACCGAGGTGGTCGCGGAGGATGTCGAGGGCTGCGGTGACGTCGCCTGGGGTGAGGGTCTGGTTGATATGGTAGTCGCCGATGGAGGCGAGCAGGGTGCAGGAAATCTCGCCGTCGTGGCTCTTCTTGTCGTGGCGCATGAGCGTTAGCAGCTGGTCGTAGTCGTCGCAGGTGAATGGAAAGTCGCGGTAGTTGTCGCGGACGAAGTTGCCCAGCAGGTGAACGTCATTGCTGGGAAACTTGAGGATGAGGTGGGAGAGGACGGCCTCGGTGACCAGTCCCCACGCGACGGCATAGCCGTGAGGCACGGGCTTGCCTCGCTGCATCGCCAGGGCCTCGAAGGCATGGCCGATGGTGTGTCCCAGGTTGAGGGCCTTGCGCTCGCCTTGCTCATTGGGGTCACGAGCGACGATGTCGCGCTTGACCTGTACCGAGCTGCGCAGCCTCTCCAGCAGGTCGTCATGGTCGATGGGAGCATCGAAATCATGCTCCAGCAGGCGCATGAACTCACCGCGGTCGCTGAGCATGGCATGCTTGATGACCTCGGCAAAGCCTGATTTCATCTCCTGGACGGGCAACGTGTCGAAGTAGCGCGTCGAGATGATCACATCGCTGGCGGGAGCAAAGGCACCGATCTCGTTTTTCAATCCATTGTAGTTGAATCCCGTCTTGCCGCCCACTGCGGCATCGACGGCTGCGAGCAGGGTGGTGGGCACATTGATGAACCTCATGCCGCGCTTGAATGTGGCTGCGGCAAATCCGCCCAGGTCGGTCACCATGCCGCCGCCCATGTTGATCACGAGCGAGTGGCGTGTGGCCCCGAACTGCTCGAGCGAGTCCCACACGCGGCAGACCGTAGCGAGCGACTTGCCGGTGTCGCCGTCGGGGATGACGATGAGCCGTTCCTTGCCCAGAGCAAAGCGGGCCGTGTTGACATCGGCGATAAAGACGGTCATATTGTGGCGGCTGCCGGCCGTGAGGCGGTTGAGGGCGCTATCGACGTCGTTGGTGAAAATGAGGTTCTGCATCTATCCCGGATTCACGTTTATTAAAGGCAAGAAGGACAAGAAAGACAAATCGCGTTCTGTTTTGTACAGGTTGAGAGGTGGATGTTGTCTTTCTTGTCATTCTTGAAGATGTTGATTACTTTAGGCCTTGACGATGGTCAGAGCCACGAGCAGGGCCGGCAGGGCAGCAGCGAGCTCGTCCATGTTCTTGTAGACGAGATCGGCACCAGCCTTGAGGAGATCCTTCTCGGGAATCGGTCCCGTGGTCACGCCGATGGTGAAGCAGCCGGCGGCATGGGCAGCCTGGACGCCGAGGGGGGCGTTCTCGATGACGATGCACTGGTTGGATTTCTTGTTGGCCTTGGTCATTGCCTTGAGGAAAGGCTCGGGATTGGGCTTGCCGCGGCGCACGTCATGGCCGGTGACTTTGGCCTCGCCGAAGAGTCCAGGGAAGTCCTTCTCGATGCGCTCGAGCAGGGTGTCCTGCTGTGAACCGGTCACCAGCACGTTCTCGATGCCGGCTTCCTTGAGTGTCTGCAGCACGCGCAGCGCGCCAGGCATGACGGGAGCCTCGCCCAGCTCGCGGAAGTATCGCGTCTTGACACCGTAGAGGGCGATTGCCTCGTCGTCGGTGATGTTCTTGCCGGCACCGTTCTTGAACTTCATCTTGATGATCTCGCTGCCGGTCATGCCTTCCAGCTCGTAGAACTCGTCGCGGGTACACTTGATACCGTTTTTCTTCATGAGTTTCACCCAAGCCTGGGTGTGGTACTTCATTGAGTCATAGAGAACACCGTCGCAGTCGATGAGTGCGGCGCTGATGTCAAAGCCCTTGTGTCCTGTATATTTCAGGTACTCGGCTATCGTCTGTTGTAAGGTCATTGGTTATAGTGTTATTTATATATTAATGATTGATATTCTAAGTTATCTCACGGTGATGTGCAGGCATCCCGACTTGCGCTCAAAGATGGCGTAGCAGCGGCCACGCTTGCGGAAGTCCTGCACGACCTCGGCCAGAATGTTCTTCAAGTCCTCGAGCGAGACGACCATGCTCGGGTCCATGCAGTCAAACTTGACCCAGCTGATGTCGAACGTCGTGCCGTAACGGTGGCAGGAGTTCTGGGTGGCCGCGCGGTTGCGTTTCATGAGCTTGCCCACGCTATAGACCGTGCGCGTCACGCTGGTAACCTTGATGCGATAGTCCTTGCCGCCGCGACTGCGGATGCTGTCCTGGAAGGCATAGCCGATTTCCTTGAGCAGTTGTGCGGCCTTGGGGACAAGGTAGGGCACCGATGCGCTCAGGTCATCGAGCATGTAGGCATCACAGGAGAAAATCCTGATGAGCGGTCGGTCGATGTTGTAGGCGTCGCGCAGGCTTGTAATGGGCTGGAAGCCATTCTGCTCGGCGGCGACGAGTTGCAGCGCGTTGGAGTCGTTGAAGATTTCCTTGAGCGGTCGTTGCTCGATATAGGTGGGCAGGCGGTGTATCTGGGCATCGGCAATGAGTCCCATGCTGTCACCGGTGATGCTGCGGTTCACGGGCAGTGCAGGCGGAGCCTTGTAGTCCCATGCCGTGGTATCTTGTTGCTGTGTGCTGCCGTGCCCGCACGAGGTGACGCTTGCCAGGGCGAGGCCCATCAGCAATAACGATAGCAGTGAGAGCAAGAAGTTTCGGTTCATCTAATTATTGTTGTGTAAAGTTTTAAGGAAATCATCTAATGAAATCACATCAACGTGTGGAAACTGAATTGAAGCCAGTATATCATAGTGATGATCATTAGTAACGACATATCGAGCATTGGCAGCAATAGCACAATCGACAAATTTATTGTCATCGGGATCGGAAGAGATGAGATTGAAACGATAATATGGGGAAATCAATTCTACAAATGGACTGTTAACAATGCTCTTGATGATGGCATCAGCAGCTGAATTGCCTATCAGACGTTGTAGAATTTCCACATATTCCTCCAGAATCTCGGTAGATACGCACATGTTGTTAGATCCGTCCTCAAATGATACCCAAACATCATGATAACGGCTGCGTTTAGGAATGCTCTGTATTAAGCAATTAGTGTCGAGAACAAGTTTCATGGATTAGTTCAGTTGATGAAGGTCCATTCCGTTGATTTCGTCAAGTCGTTCTTGATTTAATTGACCAGAATCCCATAACTCATCAAGACAATCATCCATTCGCTTGGAATAATAACGATAGAGAACCTCCTTTAATTCATTTAGGGAGTCCTCACTACTATCTAATTCAAACATCCTCAACAAGTGAATCTGAGTCTGATTAAGTCTTGTCGTTTCCATTTCTCTTCATTTCTCTATTGCAAGGCAAATTTAGTGCTTCTTTCGGAAAGAAACAAGGTATTACCACATTTTTTGTCTTTTTTGAGTGTTTTTAAAGGAAAATGCGTATATTTGCAACTGCAATCCAAATGGATGTGCAGACATATTGAAGAAAGCGCATTTCGTTGATTCTGACCCTGTGAACTTGGACACTTCACGAGAGTAATATCAGAATAAAGGAAAGACGCTCTTCTTGGTGTTGTATTCGTGAAAAAACGAAATACAGCCAAGTGGAGTTTACACCCTTATCTGTATTACAAGGAGTCCAAGCCTTACAGGGCGGATAAGGAAATGAAGACTCCACTTTTTTTGATGGTCTTAGTTCAATCTTATTAGAAACAGCATATTAAGGGTCTTGTATGCAAAAACACAAAGTTTATGAAATTACCTTTTGTATTATTATTCACAATGTTTAGTTTTGCTGTTATTACTGCTGGTTGCAAATCAGAAGCGGTTATAGAAGACGATGAAACTATTAGTAGAGAATGGGAAAAGGCGATAGGACAAGATGTCACGAAATGGTTCTATGGCACTGGTGTTGATGAAACAACAAATGAAGTGGATTCCTATAATGCTGCTATTGTGTCAAAAAATGCTTGCAGAGATAAAAATGGCAACAAAGTAAGATTAGTTATTCAGCTGATGTACAGTGCTATTTATATCCCAACTTACAGCTCGGGTGTTACACTGTGGTTTGATGATAAAATGGATGATAGTGTTAATGCACTGTGCAAGTTCAGTAGTAGTAGTTCAGGATTTCTGGTTAAATTTGATGATGAGAAAATAGATAAAAGATGGAATGATATAAACAATCCTTATTTGGCAACGGGTTTAACACCAAACAGAGATGGTATAGCTATGAACAGTTTGCAAGATGTTCTACCATTTATCTACAAACTCAAATCATCAAAAAGATGTGAAATAAAAGTTGATATTGAAGGCGTGGGTATGTCTACGTTTGTTTTTGACGTAGATGGACTCAAGTGGGATTATGAAGATTGATTATTCATTTTTGTCATTAGCTGATAGGTGATGGCCACACCTGCAAAATGAGCGTTCTCAATACATATTAATAAATTTCAAGGAACACTATGAAATTAGCGTTCCTTGAAATTTATTGCTACACTCATGTTATTGAAAAATCAACATATTCATATTATTTATATCTCTTCTAATCTATATTGAGTGATAGTCTGAAACTCTTTATTTTCAAGTGTTTCTGCACTGCCTTTCTGTGCTATTAGGTGTGTGGTTTAATTCGTGGTTGCAAATATATTGAGTTTTTTAAGTGTTTTTCAAAGAAAGTACGTAAATTTGCAACTGCAATCCAAATGGATGTGCAGACATATTGGAGAAAGCGCATTTCGTTAATTCTGACCCTGTGGACTTGGACACTTCGCAAGAGTAATATCAGAATAAAGGAAAGTCGCTCTTGTTGGCGTTGTATTCGTGATAAAACGAAATACGGCCAAGTGGAGTTTACACCCTTATCTGTATTACAAGGAGTTGAAGCCAAATCGGGCGGATAGGGAAATGAAGACCCCACTTTTCTTTTGATATGTCACGTTTGTAACTTTTTAATCGCATTTTGGGGTCTTGAATGCAAAACAATTAAATGATATGAAAGAATTAAGATGCTCAAAGTGTGGTAGATTATTTTATGACACACACATGAGTTGCCCTAATTGCGGAAATCCCGCTGATGAAAATATATCAACGGAGAAGAGTAATGTGTCTACAACCGACACTGGGTATCAGCATGAATTAACAATAAAGCGTTATGCTGATATTGTACTGACAATCTCGCAGGTGATGGCTGTAATGATTGCAGTAGGTATCACTCTCAGTTCAGTTTGGATGATGATCAACGGCCTTAGAAGTGGCATGATAGAGGGAGTGGGATTTAGTTTGTTGATCATAGCATTTGGGTTATTGATAGCATGGTCTGTTTACATCATCGGGCTCTTAACTAGATCGTTCCTTTATGTGTATATCAACATCTCAATTAACATTCACGAAATTAACATGAAAACACAGTAATATTCATATAAGGTAATGAAATAGACGTTGGTCCTGCGATGTTTAATCACTCATGTTCCTGTTTCTAAAAGGGTGAGTTTGTCGCAATTTGGGTTGATAATTTGGCAATTTCGTCAAATGTGCGTAA
>JAFTFA010000217.1 GCA_017449785.1 Muribaculaceae bacterium
AAGAATTACTGATTGAATGGTGGTACGAGAACAATACCACCAAAATTCCCATTCCCACAATCTACACTTATGAGGTAGACGTGGATGACAAGACAATCACCATCGAGAGCATGAGCAGAAGCAGGATGTACATTCACTACAAGGCGAGAAGGAAATATCCCAACGCCAAGTACATCCGAGTGGTAAAACAAACTAAAACCTATTGAGCTATGCCAAACTGGGCTTCTGTAGCCTATGAATGCGTCGGTGATCCCAAAGACATCCGACGGCTACATGACGCGCTGATGTATATCGACAAGCGGCCAAGTGCGTGTCAGATATCGTCGGTCACACCATCGAGCCTAGCATCGAAGCCATTGACCAGGCCCTCGACGACTATCTTGAGATGCATGAGGAGGACGACACCTGGTACAGCTTCCACGAGTTCATTGAGGATGTTGAGTGATACCACTATAATGAAAAAGCGGCAATTGCCGCTTTTTTCTTTACTTAATCATGGATTACGAGCATTCTCTGAGGATTTGCTCGATGTCGCCGGGCGTGAGGCGCTTGCAGCAGCCAGGAGTGATGACGGTAGAGTCTGCGATAGCCTTGATGGTGTCGTCGGCAAGCGTGATGCCCATGTCGGCAAGGGTGGTGGGCAAGCCCACTTCATTGATGAGATCCTCGAGGGCATCAATTGCTTGCTGAGCATGCTGCACAAGCCAGACTTCTTGTGCCCAGCGGTCAAACTTTTTCTCGGCACTGTGATAGATGTGACGATAAAATGTGGGATGCAGCACTGCAAGGCCCTGGCCGTGGTTACAATCGGTGTAGGCACCCAGTTGGTGCTCTATCATGTGGCACTGGAAGTCGGTCACCTTGCCGAGTTTGAGGATGCCGTTTTCGCCCATTGCCGAAGCCCACATCAGTTCGCTCCGGGCAAAATCATCGTCGGGATCCTGGGCGATGCGCCGCAGGTTGCGGATGGTGTTACGCTGCACGGCCTCGTTGATCTCGTCGCTGAGGGTCACCTCATCGGGGCGGCCAAAGTAGGTTTCCATGCAATGGCTCAGTGTATCAAACGCTCCGCTGATGACCTGCTTCATCGGCACGGTCTTGGTCAGGTCTGGATCAAGGATGGCAAAGTCGGCAAACACGCCCCACATGGCACCCTTCACCTTCTTTTCCTCATCGGTGATTACAGCGCCATTGTTCTGTTCCGAGCCTGTGCCGCTGGTGGTCACTACCACACCAAGGGGGATGGGGGCATCTCCCGTTGCTACAATCTTGCAGCAGTCCGAGACCGATCCGCCACCCACGGCAAGGATGAGGTCTGCCTTGAACTCACGTGCCAACTGTTGCCCCTCCTGCACCTTTTTCAACGTTGGGTTGGGCATGATGCCGCCGAAGTCCGTCACCGTTTTGCCCGCCCCGTGCAAGATGGTCACGAGTCGGTCATAGAGTCCTGTGCGCTTGATAGAGCCGCCACCGTAGGCCAGCATGACACGATTGCCATAGCGGGTCAATTCCTGCTGCAACGTCTCCTCAAAGCATCCCTGCCCGAAATGGACACGGACGGGAAAATGATAATCAAATCTGTTCATAATCTATATTTTTATCAATATCCACTGTCAATACTTCTTTGGCTATCGGCATTATAGCGATGGCCAGCGAGGGTGATCTGTGAAAGCTGCTCGTTAATGCTGCGCATTTCCTCATCGGTATAGATAATGTCGGCGGCTCCGAAGTTCTCGGTCAGATGCTCCCACGACGTGCTGCCGGGAATGGCGACGATCCAGGGTTTCTGTGCCATGACCCATGAGAGGGCGACCTGTGCAGGTGTGCACCCCTTGCGCTGTGCGATCTCTGTCACATAATCCACCAGCACCATGTTCTTGTCGATATTCTCCTGCTCAAAGCGGGGCACTTTCGAACGGAAGTCGTTGGCGGCAAAGGTCTGTCCGCGCTTCACGGCACCCGTCAAAAAACCCTTGCCGAGCGGCGAGAACGGCACCAGTCCGATGCCCAGTTCTTCGAGCGTGGGGATAATCTCGCGCTCAGGCAACTGCCAGAACATCGAGTATTCGCTCTGTACAGCCGTCAGCGGACAAATCTTGTGCGCCCGGCGGATGGTCTCTGCGCCAGCCTCCGACATACCCCAGTGGAGTACCTTGCCCTCCTTGATCAACTGTGCGATGGTTTCAGCCACTTCCTCGGGTGCCGTGCCTTTATCGACACGATGCTGATAATAGAGGTCGATGTGGTCGGTGCGCAATCGCCTCAGCGAACCCTCGACCGAGGCTCGGATGGTTGCGGCGCTACTGTCGAGTGTCTGTTTGAAGTCTCGCAAGGTAATGCCAAACTTGGTTGCGATTTTCACCTCGTTGCGTATGGGCTGCAGGGCTTCACCCACCAGTTCCTCGTTGGTGAAAGGCCCATAACACTCTGCCGTGTCAAAGAAGGTCACTCCCAACTGGTCGTGGGCCTTGCGGATCAACGCTATCATCTCCTTCTTGTCACGCGCATCACCATAGCCGTGACTCATGCCCATGCAACCCAGCCCGAGGGCCGACACCTTCAAATCTTTGCCTAATATTCTCTGATCCATGTGTGTTCTTGTTTACAGATTATGTTTCTCGAGCCACTTGGCAATGAGGTCGGCAATCACGGCGTTGTTCTTCTCCTGGAACATGAAGTGGCTGTTGCCGTGGATGTTCTCGTCGGGCAGATAGATAACCGTGGCATCACCGCCAGCGGCATTGTATTGCTTGGCAAAGTCACGGCACTGCTGCAGCACCATGCGCCAGAAACCCGTTGATTGGATGTCCTCAGGGCCGTTCTCAATATAATCTCCGAAAAGGAATAGCATGGGGACCTTGGCGGCCACAAACTTCTTGTAGGTATCACTGCCCACCTCAGGAGCAAAACCTGGCTCCACGGCGATGATTGCGGCCATATTATCGGCATCGGTAGCCCAACCCACGCGACCGCCTTGGGAGTGGGTCAGGTAGATGCTCTTCTTGCCCGTCATCGTCTGCACGTCTTTCAGCACCGCACTCAGGGCTTGGCCAAAGAGTGCTTCGTCATAGTTGCCCGTGTTGGGCGTCATCTGGCAGAAGAACTGGCGCTGCGCCTCATCGCCCTCTGGGAACTGCGATCCCTCGTAGCGCTCGGGTGCCACGCGACCGATGCGGAAGTGGGTGTACCAGGCCTGTTCGCCGACCTTAAAGCGGGTGCCGTCCACATCGCCCGGGTCATTGACAATCTCCTCGGTAGCTCCTGCTGCGCCACGCCTCGGCTGATCAACCAGGAATACTGAATAGCCTTTCTTCAAGAATATATCCGACCAGCCCTCACGACCGTCGGGAGTAGATTGCCAGCCAGTGCGCGTCTGGCCGTAGCCATGCAGGAAAACGATGGGGATGCCACTGCCACCAGCAGGAATCTGATAGAAGGTGTTGGCATGATCCACGTGGGTCGTCGTGCCCTTGCGCGCCGCGTCCATCCAGTTTTGCGTCGGATCATATTGACCCGGGATGGGATCTGTCACCCGTCCGCCTGACGAGAACACACCCTGCTTCTCAATAGTCAATTTGGTGGACTGCTGTCCAGTCTGGACTGAACATGCAGCGATGGTGATGGCCATTACTGCCATGGCACCGAAAAGATGAAGTTTTGTCATAACAATCAAGTTTATCATTGTGTTAGTATTAATGGAATTGATGAGGCAAAATTACACATCAATCCCCGAACTTCAAGAAAACAAAGTTCGGGGATTATTTCACTTTTTACCGATTCTAAATGGTCTTGCGGTTCAGAAGCCTGCTATCTCACCGAGCCACTTGTCAATCTCGCCATGTTTCTTGTCCATGTCCTTGCCGCCCATCTCCTTGGTCACGATGCAGACGCCGTCCAGATGGTTGCTCTGAGGTGTAGCACTCACGATGTCGTCCAGTGTTGAGGACGGGCCGCTGTAGGCCGTGCAGAATGGGATGACCGTCTTGCCCTTCAGGTCATACTGCTCCAAGAATGTGAACACGGGCATCGGAGCGGTGTACCACCAGACAGGCACGCAGACAAACACCACATCATATTGCGCCATGTTCTCGACTTTGCCCTTGATGGCAGGACGTTCACCAGCCTCTTTTTCGGCCTTGGCATCTTCGGTACAAGGTTCATACTCGACGGGATAAGATTTTTCCCTGACGATTTCAAACTCGTCGGCTCCCGTCTTCTGGGCAATGTACTGTGCCGCCTCACGTGTGTTCCCGCTCCATGAGAAGTAGGCAACCAGGACTTTCTTACCTTTCATGTCAATTGTTTGTTTCTCTCCCTGATCGGTTGTCGTGCATGCATGGAGGCTCAATGTCGCAGCAACCAGCAGGCATAATGTCGTGATGAATCTGTTCATATCTATATATCATTTTAAGCAGTTGTTAATCACTGTGGTCACCTCACCAATTGACAATGAAGTGGTGTTGTCGATGTCGGCAATCTGAGCGCTACAAGCCTCGCCTTCAAAGTACATGGGAACCCCAAGCGACGAGAACAGTTCAACCAATCGTTTTTCACAATCCTTCATGTCGCCCTCCAGCCCGAAAGCGTCCTTCAGAAATTGCCCGATGTCCTCCTGATGATAAGGTGCCATCGCGGTGAGGAAACGGGGGAAAATCGTGGTCAGGCTGAGGCGATAAGGCACACCGAACAGAACTTCAGGAATAAACTCCAGTTCGTAGATCTCGTAGGCATAGTTCGCTTCTTTGCCCAGTCCCAAGCGACTTGACGTAGAAATGGAAGCACCGTAGAGGATGACACCTCTCGCATCCAGGTCATTCGGTTCTTTCTGCAAAGTCGTGATGGCCCTCAGTACATTCTTAATAACAGAGATGCCGATGTCATAGGAAACAGGGTTCTTATCACCCAGCGTGGCTGCCGACAGCTGAACCAGTGTCACCAGCCCGGTATAGGCTGTCATCTCGCTACTAAGGGTGAGTGCATACTTGGGCACCAAGATAGCGACATCAGCACCAATGCCATAGGCGGTACCGAAATCCCCAGTCCGTTTGTCTGTCGAAACGGCACCAAGGCCATACTCCGAGCCACTTGACGGATAGGTGGGCATCAACACAAGCGACAATTTCTCCTCTCCGTGTGGGTCTTTCCTGTTCTTCACAAAGTCCCACAAGTCTGCTGTATGCCTCGTGCCCAAGGCAACTAATTTCGCACAGTCCATGATGCTGGCTCCGCCGGCACCGATGACAAGGTTGATGCCGTGTTCCTTGCACAGGGCAATGCCCCGCTCGATGTCGGCAAGTTCGCGCGATGCCCGCGCTAACTCGTGCAACTCGGCATTTGCGGCACGGGCCGACTTGAACACATCATCATAGCAACCATTTTCAAACACTGATCCATTGCCGAAGACAAACAAGACCTTCTTGCCAGACATCAAAGACGTGAGCGTGGGCGCGGGGTCATTGAGCAGCAACAATTTTGTGTCATTTCTTAACTGGAAATCTTTCATGTTCAAATTAAATATTATAATATAGATTGACTTCGTTATGGCGATCAACATTTTATCAGAATCTGAGCAAAATGTCAATTAATGCTGTCACATCACCGATGTTTGTTTCCCCATCCTCGTTCACATCGGCTGGTACTGGTGCCATTCTAACATCGCTGAGCAAAAAATCAATCAGCCCTGTCACATCACCGATATTGATTTCGCCATCAAAGTTCACATCACCCGTGAGGTAGGCTGGAGTGAATGTGTGATTATAGTTATAATCCTGGAAATTACCGAATCCCCAGTTTCCATACTGGAGATTGAACGACCTGCCTGCATCGCCCCTGTCGATGGCTCTGATTGCTGCCATCTCCTCGTCGGTCAGTTCAAAGTCAAAGATGTTGATGTTCTCGGCGATGTGGGCAGCATTGGTAGAGCCAGGAACGGGGCAGAGACCATCTTGCATGTGCCAGCGCAGGATAATCTGATAGACCGTTCGGCCATGGGCCTGGGCAATCTGCTGGATGGTCGTGTTGTTGGGGTCAGTGCGGTTGTGGTTCAACGGGTACCAGCATTCCACCTGAATGTCATAATTGTTGGCATACAGTTCCCTGGCATCTGTTCTCTGGGCAAGCGGATGACACTCTATCTGTGCCATTTGCGGCTTGATCTCGGCATTGTCCATGATGTAGTTGAACGCTTCCATGCGATTGTCAAAGTTGCTGATACCAAGTGCGCGGATGCGGCCAGCCTTGTATTCTGCCTCCATTACACGCCAGCAGGCAAGAATGTCTTGCAGGGTGCCAGCGGGATGGTGGATATACACGAGATCAATGTAATCGACTTGCAGCCTCTGGAGCATGCCGTTAAACGCATTTTGCGCATCGGCCAGATTGCCCGAGATCTTACTCGTCACCCAAATCTGCTCGCGGGGTATGCCGCTTTCCTTGATACCCCATCCAGTACCGCGCTCATTATAGTAGAACATCGCATCGTCCAAGTGACGGTAGCCCGACTGCAACGCGGCAATGACCATTCCGCGCACCGTCTCGTTGAGTTGCTGGCGCATGCTCGCATTTTCCATGCTCTGCACCTGGGTTCCGAGACCGAAACGCGGCATCATCACGCCGTTATTGAGCCTAACCAGCGGGACACCGGCAACCGATCTGATGTTTGAGACTGCCTGAGGGCCGCCGTCAGCCGTGTTACCGCCTGGCGCTGGTTGAGTCACCACGTGGTCAAAATTACCGAAGGCTTAATTGTTCTCGCTCTGTGCCATAGCACCGATACTCAGCAGCACCGCTGCCAGCATCATGAAAAATCTTGTCTTCATACTTGATTTGGTTTTAGTTGATTATTAATGCAGCGTGTCGTGTTTTGGGTTATGCTGTTAAAAAGAATTTTCTATCACTGGGCCAGGATCTTTTTGCCATTGACGATGTTGATACCGGGCTGAATGGTAGCCAGGCGGCGACCGTCTGTTGAATAGATGCGGCCATCGTCCAGCCTGGAGTCGGCTCTGATTGGGTCAATGCTTGAGGAGCCTGGTTGCGCTTGCCAAAAGGCCACCGCATCGTCAATCCAGCCCTCGGCTACTGTGCCGGTACCCAGACCGAAGCCGTGAGGCAGGCCGCTATAGGCGTGGAATTCGGTGGAAATGCCCAGTGCGGCAAGGCTTTCAAGGCGACTTTGCATAGTCCGCCACGATGCAATGCCATCGCTGGTACCGCAGCAGGCATAGGTGGGCGCATCATCCTGGCTCACGGCGGTATATCCTGTGTATTGCATGATAACGGCCGAGGCTTGAGGGACATCGGTGCGTCCCGTCAACTGGTGAAGGTAGCCGCTATTGCCCAGCGTCGCTGCCATGCGGGCACCAGCCGAGCCGCCCCACAGCGAGTAGCCGTCAGGATTCACCCCGAGTTCATCGGCATGGTCACGGATGAATGTGATGGCCCGTGCCAGGTCCTCATAGGCATCGCCAGGACGATAGATCAGCGCAAAGGCATTATACCCTTTCTTGGACAACTCCAGTGCATGGGGAAAACTGTCATGCATGGCTCCCACATAGGAGAAGCCGCCGCCAGCGTTGCAGATGGCAAAGGGAGCGCCATTCTCACCCTTGAAAAAGAACAGACCGGTATTGCGCAACTCGGGATTGGCCTGCTTCTCGGCCTCGGTATAGATGTCGAGAAAGCAGCCATCGGCATGAGAGCGCAGGTAGTTGCACACCTCCACGGTCTTGTCGGGGTCGATGTAGTTGTACCACGCCAGGTCAAGATCCTCGAGGGTGGTGCCACTCCAGTAGCCCGTGTTCACGGGAAAGATGAGACGGCCATAGTCCTTAAAGGCAGGGTCGTTGATAACATCTTCGATCAGGGTCTCACGAGTGTAACAAGCCTGCTGCTCGTTTGCCGGGAAGAAAAACGGCAGGGCATTGTAACAGAACTCCCACACGGCATTGAAGTCGTGCTGGCCGCCCTCCTTCATGTGATAGGAAAAATTGCTGGCATTGAATGTGTCGCTCAAGGCAGCCATGGCGAGTGCCTGGTTGTGGGTCTGGGGGCGGCGCACGTCATTGGTCCCGACGGCGTACCAGACGTAGAAGTTGTTGCCATAGGGTGAGGCATTCACCAGGTCGGCCAGGAACTGAGCCGTTTCCTCGGGATAGTATTGACCGCCATACATGCCCTGGCTCCAGTTATCACCACTCATGGGCAGGTACATGCGGCTATAGGGGAATGCCTGCTCAAAGACATACCATGTGGTGATGGCGCCCAGCGAGAAGCCACCGATGGCACGATGCTCGCGCGAGGCGAGGATGCCCTCGGGGGTGAAATCAGTACAATAGGTGCTGTAACGGCTCTCGACGGCAGGAATCAGGTCATTGACATATTCCTGAGAGAACACAGCAGCCTCACGAGTGCTCTCGCCCCAATCCTTGGCCTGGTTGTCCTTGTCCCACGTCGGCGACACGGCGATGAAAGGCTGGCACAAGCCACTCTCAATCAAGTGGTCGAACAGATGCACCATCGGGGTTTTGCTGTTGCCATTTCGCCCCAGGAAATATTCTTGGGCAACGCCTGTCCAGCCATGCAGCAGATAGATGATGTCATATTGCCGTGATGGATCGTAGCCGTAAGGCAGATACACATAAGCGGGCTTGTGGGTCGCAGGTTGACTGCTCGACGTGTAGTCCCTGGAGTCATACCATAACTCCTCGATGGTGCCTTGCTGCTGAGCCGGCTGAAAGTAATCTGAGGGTACAGCCATGGTGTATTGGATCTCAAAATCAGCGGGTGTTTCGCCTGGTTCAGCAAGGGCTTCCACGCCATCGGTCGAACAGGCGGTCACCGCCATCAGCATTGTCATGTTTATAATCGCTTTTCTCATTGCATCCTCGTTTTATCGGTTTTGGTTATTGGCCTTCTTGATATCGACCAGTGACACGTTCTCGTTACGGTAGCGGGCCATCGGGTTGCGTTCACGCTCCAGAGTCAGTGCTTTCGGCGGACAGGCATGGACGCAGGCAAGGCAATACTCGCAAGGGCCCGAGAACTCGGCACGGCTATCCGTCATGCTGAAGTTGCCGTGAGGACAGACGGCTGCACAGGTGCCACAGGCAATGCAGGCTTCGACATTCAGCCTCAACAGGCGCTCGGCCTCCATCGGGAAGTGGTTCTCCTGCAACCGCTTGAGCCATCCGCGCATCTGGTCATCAATCTCGACATGACTGATGTATTGCCGCTGGCTCTCCACGTCGGCGATCAGTTGAGCGAGGGCCTCGGGAATGTGTTTGTCAATGCGCGTCTGCTCATTCATGTCAAACACCGGCAGGTAATTGTCAACCATGAGCAGCGTGTTGATATAGTGGACGGTGAGTCCTTGCTCCAGGCAGTACTCATTCCACCAGTCGGCAACGTTGGCGGCATAGTTGCCATAGGTGATAATCGAAAAGATGTACCTTGCCTTGAGCCGCGCCTTGTTCACAAATTCCCGAACCATGAGCGGCGCCGCGGCCGCAAAGTCTGGAAAGACAATGCCGATCTCGTCGGCCTCATAGTCCAGTGCACCGTCTTTCAACGCTTGTGGAATACTGATTGGCTCTGCCGAGAAGGCCCTTGCCGCATACAAGCTGTTGCCTGTAGCAGTGAAATAAAACACGAGTCGTTTCTTTCTCTTTTTCATATCGTCTCCCGTGGTTGCGGCCAGCAAGGTCAAGCCCGTGGATGACAAAGCAGTAGTAGCCACAATACATCCCATGGCCTTGAGCGCATCACGCCGGCTGATTGTTCTGTTCTCGTTCATTTGATCACCTGTTTCTTGCCGTTGATATTATGGTTAGTAAAGATAGCGGTAAGCCCTTATAACTGTTTGATATAAAGCACTTGTTCACGCTGCAAAATAACAACGAAAGCCCGAAACCGTCGTTAAACAGATTTCGGGGATTTATTTCAATAATTCCGTTTCTCTTGTGTGGCTGCGGTTTTATTCGCGGAAGGTGGTTGGCGTTGTGCCCAGGTACTTCTGGATGTAGCGGCTCAAATAGGACGGCGAGGAGAAACCGAACATGTCAGCAATCTCATTCAGTGTCAGCGTCTTGTCGCGCAACAGGCGGCTGATGTCAAGCGATGTGTAACGGATAATCCAATAGTTGGCGGGGAAGCCGCTCACCTTCTTGGACACCTCGGACAGGTACTTGGACGTGACGCACAACTTGTCGGCATAGTAAGCGACCTCGCGGTTCTGACGGTAATCGCCACGCTCCAGCATTTCCAGAAAACCCTCCATCAATTGGGCATACTGGGCCGAAACCGTCTCTCCGCCATGCAACTCCACATGAAAGTCAAACAAGTCGATAATCATGCACTGGATGGCATTGATCATCGCGTCACGGTGAAAGTTGTGGGTAGTCAGTGCCAACCGTCGCTTAATGTAGTCAAAATCCAGGGCACACACACGCTGCTGCTCAGGCGTGAGGCGCATGATGGGGTTGTTGAACAGTGCCAACTGGCCTTTGGTGCCATAATTGCTATTCGGAGTCGAGATAGCGATAAACTCGGGTGTCACATAGACCACGTCAACGACAAAGTCGTCGCTCTGACAGACATTGGTCATCAAGTCGCTGCGACGCACAACCAGGCAGTCACCAGCCTCCATGCTGTAAGACCCATTATTGAAGTCAAACGAGCATGCCCCCCGATGGCAATAGGCATGGCACAGATAGCCGGCATGATTGCCGACACCTGTCAACCGATCCTCAACGATAATGTGCTCAGTTCCATTCATCGGCCGCAAATATACTCATTTTCAACAAAAAAACAAAATCGACATCCCGGGAACCAAAAAAGAAGGCGAGACCGGCACCTCTTCGGTGTCAGCCTCGTTGCTTCTTCTCCAGTCTCGCTGTTTGCTAACTGATCGTCTTAATGATCAATAATGGCAAGTGTCTCTATCTCACAGTCTCTTAATCAGTTTGGCAGGGATGCCGCCTACAACGGTATTCGGTTCCACGTCCTTGGTCACTACAGATCCGGCACCGACAATAGCATTTTCACCCACTGTCACGCCCGGCAGAATGGTTGCTCCTGCACCTATCCAGCAGTTCCGCTTTAACACAACGGGCTTGCAGGTCAGTATCTGGTGCTCCTCGGGGGCATGGTTGTTGGAAATGAGTTGGGCATTGGCGGCTACCAGCACGTCGTCCTCGATGGTGATGCCACCTGCACTCATGAAGAGCGAGTTGGTCTGTACGACCACATTCTTTCCTATTTTCACGTTTTTGCCGCGCACGACCGATGTGGGGGCGGCCAGTCGGCTACCCTCTCCGAACTCGCCGAAGAGTTGCTGCACCAATTCATCATACTCATCAGTATAAGGCATGGTGTGGTTCAGTTTGAAACAGAGTTGCACTTCCTCAACTCCCTGTGCCACCTCATCGGGTGTGAGCGTTCTCATGTCAATCCTTGTCTCTTCCATGATTCTCTTTGTTTTGATGATTATAGAAGTTTACAGACACATTCTGAAAATCTCCTCAACGTCGGCAGGTGTCAGGTCGGTGAAGCCGTGAAGGATGCCTTCAGCACCACAGGCCTTTCGTGCCATTGCCGCAAAATTCTTGTCGTCGATGCCCAGGTCGGAGAGACGGCTCTTCAGTCCAAGCGTCTCATAGAAGAAAGCCTCCAGGGCCTTGATGGCCGCCTTGGCACCTTCCATGACGGGCAGCGTAGCATCCAGTCCCATGACATTGATGCCGAAGCGCTGCATGATGGGAGCGGTTTCATCGTCAAGCACGTAGGCCAGCCAGCGAGGTGTGAGAATCGCAAGGCCGTGACCGTGGGTAATATCGTAGAATGCCGACAACTCGTGTTCCATCGAGTGGCAGACGGTGGCCTGGAAGAAACCCTCATAGAGGAAGTTGTTCAATGCCCACGACGATGCCCACATCAGGTTGGCACGCGCCTCGTAGTCATCGGGCTTGGCCACCGCAACAGGGGCGAACTTCACCACCGTGCGCAGCACCTCTTCCTGCATGCGCTGCAGCATGTCCATCGTGGGATGCTTGGTGAAATAGGCTACGTCAAAGACGTGCGACATGATGTCCACGCTGCCGCAGGCCGTCTGGTAGGCACTCACCGAGAAGGTGTTCGTGGGGTCGAGGAACGACACGTCGGGATTGTTGTCGGGGGCGAAATAGCCCAGTTTCTCGTTGGTCTCCACATTGCTGATGACACAGCCGCCATCCATCTCAGAGCCAGTAGCCGAAAGTGTCAGCACGGTAATGATGGGCAATGTCTCGCTAACAGAGGCCTTTTGAGTAACCAGATCCCATACGTCATCGCCCTCATACTTCGCTGCAGCGGCAATTCCCTTTGTGGCATCGATGGTGGATCCGCCACCCACAGCCAGCAGCACGTCAATGCCCTCTCGCTTGCAGATGGCGGCACCACGGTTCACAGTGGTGTGACGTGGGTTGGGCTCCACGCCTGCCAGTTCAAACACATCGGCTCCTGCCTTCTGCAGTTCGGCCATCACCTTATCATACAAGCCGATTCGCTTGATGCTGCCACCGCCATAGACGAGCAACACGCGCTTGCCGAATCGCGCCACCTCCTCATGCAGGTGACACAACTGCTCCTTGCCAAAATACACCTTGGTCTTGTTCTCAAACACAAAGTCTCTCATATTTATCACCATTTTGTTATTAAATTCTGATGGTGCAAAGGAACAATAATCTCCCGAGAGTGCACTAACACAATTTTCGGGAGATTTTACCAAATATGAAGAAAATCTTGTGTTCTGAATGTATATTTTTTGTTATTACTCCCTCAGTTCAGAAGGCTTGACACCCAGATTAGTCTGCACATAGCGGCTGAAATGTGAGAGCGATGAGAAACCGAACATTTCGCTAATGTCAGTAAACGAGAGGCTATGGTCACGCAGCTGTCGGCTGATGTCCAAAGATGTGTAACGGGTAATCCAGTAGGCCGCAGGCAGTCCGCTGACCTTCTTCGATATTTCTGAGAGATACTTCGGTGTGACGCAGAGTTTGTCTGCATAGTAACCGATGTCACGGTTCTTACGGAAGTCGCCGCGTTCCAGGATGTCGATAAACTGCTCCATCAACTGGTACTGCTGCAAACTGATTTTGTCGTAACCATACAACTGTGCATGGAAATCATAGAAATCTATTATCATACATTCCACAGCATTCATTAGCGCCTCATGACGGAAACAATGGTCCGTTTGTGCCAATCTGCGTTTCACTGCCTCGAAATTCAGGCGGCACACTTCCTGCTGCTCTCGGGTCAACTTCATGATGGGGTTCTGAAACAAGGACAACTGACCACGCATGCCATAGTTTGACTGCGGTGTGGACAGTTCGATGAACTGCTGGGTCACATAGATAACATCCACACTGAAGTCACTACTCTCCCAAAGATTCTTGACCAAATCGCCCCTGCGGGCAATAATCAGGCAGTCACCTGCCTCAAAGCGGAATTTCTGTCCATTACGTTCAAAGGTGCAACACCCTGCGTAACAATAGGCATGGCACAGATAGCCGGCATGATTGCCGACACCAGTCAACCGATCCTCAACGATAATGTGTTTCGTTCCATTCATCGGGCGCAAAAGTAAATAAAAATCATTGGATTTTTACGCCTGTAGAATAAAAAAGTCAAGGCCGTGCTTATCTTTATGGGCAAAAACGAGGTCTGGGCGT
>JAFTFA010000218.1 GCA_017449785.1 Muribaculaceae bacterium
TCGCCGTCGATGTCTATACCGATTTGAGATACAATGCCGATGAATGGGAATAAGCCGCCTACCGAACAACAGGCCCAGCAGGAGCGCGAGAAGTTCGTGACGGCCTTCAACGACACGATGCTGCGCATCTGGCAGGAGCAGATCACGCTGCTCGGTGTCATCGACACGGGCGCACTGCTGGCATCGCCCAAGTCGCTGCCGGTGCGCGCCGATGGCCGCTTCTTCGAGGTCGGATTGTCCCAGTCCTTCCTCGAATACGGCCTGTGGCAGGACTACGGCACGGGTCGCGAGACGCCCCGTGGTAATAGTGGCGATCTTGGCAGAGCCAAGCGTCGCAAACGCCGCCGCTGGTTCTCCCGCAAATACTACGCTTCCGTCATGAATTTGCGTGAGTTCCTTGAAGAGAACTTAGGCCGTGAATTCTGCGGCATCCTATCATCGGCTTTGTCGAAAGATTTTAGACAAAATCACTGATAGCATTATTAGATAACAGCTTTCATATACTTTTTAGGCAGGCCACGCGTGAGCGCCGCCTGCCTTTTTAAGGTATTTGTTATAAATATAGTTAATCTGTTAACTCGAACGAGGAAACAAAGTCATCAATAAGTATAGAGTGAGGTTCAATAAAACCGGTAGAGAAGTTCGTGTAAGGGTCATAAACTGTGACACATTCTTTGTCATTCACGGTGTATTGGTATATATACCCAACCATGAATGTTTTGTTGATTCGCTCATTATTGATACATCTGCAATACATCGTAATTACCTCCCTGCTTTATTGGCTACAAATTTAGTACCAAAGTGCGTTATGGCAAATGAAAAACATGAAAAAGTGTTGTCTTTTGCGGGGTCGTAATGTCGCTCTACTTTTGCGCCGTAACCTACAACGCAAAAGATTATGATCGACATTTCACAACTCACAGCCCTGATCTCCGCGTTCCGCGTCGAGACCGAGAAAGAATCTATCTCGCCTGAGACCGTCGGCAAGATCCTCCAGGATATCACCGACCTGCTGGCCACCGCCATCGGCGAGACCGAGTACAACATCATCCGTGTCTGGAAGGAGACCCTCCAGCAGTACCGCTTCCTGTATGACATACAGCAGCGCAGCGTGGAGGATCATAACTTCGTCATGCTCTCGCTCATGACCCGAAGCCTGCTCGACGGGGCGGCCTCGTCGCTCACGCTGGCCATCGCCCCTGCAGACCGCAACCACGCCGGCGTGCCGACGAGGTGGCCGGCGTGGTCCATGCCGGGGAATGGGTGGCGAGCCAGCGGCTGGTCGCTTTACCCGTTGCCCGTCCTCTGATCGAGGCTCTGGACTACGCGCAGCGCACCAACACGATCGGGTCTCTGAAGGGAGCCGACGTGTCCAGGTCAATCACCGCGCCGATGGCTTTGGCACAGAGCCAGCCGCAGGTGATAGTCCAGGAGAGCAAAGACTTGAGAGAGACCATCGCCCGTCTCAACGAGCGATTGGACGAGCCCTTTGTCACCGTCAACACCGTGACCGGCGACAAGGGCATAAAACAGGCGCAGGACGAGTACCAGCGCCTCATGAACAATAAATCACCGAAATCTAAAAGAAAATGAGTGTTTAGGCGAAAAAATCGCTACCTTTGCAGCTAACAAATAGATATAGACATGTCAAATAATGAATACAAGGCTACAAGGCTTTTGTTTAGAGCTGAGGTAATAGAACCGTTGAATGACTCTGACGTGTTCAAAGTTCACACACCTGAAGGCACCTTTTCCATGACTAAAGCTGATTTTTACCGCGTTTTTTCTAATGTGGTTAAGACAAAGAGTTACAGGGATAAAGGAATATATCATTATCCCACTACTCCAGCAAAAGCATTAGTGTTTCTAGTCAAATGAATTAAAGTTATAAGATGAAGAAGATTGTATCAAACCTCAAATTCAACGACAAGAATCAGTTAGTTTGCAAAGGTAAGAATGGAAAATTCTGCCCTGTTTTCAAGAAGCAGGGCAGTCTTGATGGCGCTTGTGCTACTTATTCTGTTGTGATGAATCTTCTGATATTAAGTGTTATCAGTGATACTGATACCAGGATATATGCAGAACATAAGACCAGAGATATAAAGAATCTTTTCAAGGTCTTTTGCAATGATCATGGTATGCATCGTGACGGCCAAACCTTCTATAAAATCAAAAAGATGCTTTTAGATAGTTTTGGCAAGATCATAGATGTGAAACATACATGTACTAACTGTTCTGCCTTGGAAACATTAGACAGTATTGTAGCTATCATTAAAAATGATGACAAACCTGTTATTGTTTCTGTCCATAATAATTACTTGTGTCATGCTATGCTTGCAGTTGGATATGAAAAGGAGGATGACAAAATCACCAGATTATTCCTTCTTGATCCAGATGGAGATTATATTCATGGAAGAAAAAGATGGAATGCTGAGATTGAGGTAAATAAAGAGAGAAAGAATCAGTTTTCATATATATCTTCTACGGATGGCATTAAGTCAAAAAGTTATGTTGAACTAGATGATATTCTGATTTTGTCTAAATTGTAGGCTATAGACTCTAATCTTCGTCTTTTCCAGTCATATGCGGTTGATTTACCTTTGTGGCAAATCAACCGCTTTTGTTTATGATACTCACCATCAACGGGCAGCAAGCCGCCCTCAAGAAAGGCTCGTCAATAGAGTACGTCTCGGAGAACCGCATCTTCACCGACGCCGACGACTACTCCATGGAGATTGAACTGCCCCTGGCCGACTGTCCCCAGAACCTCGACATCTTCGGCATGATCACCCGAAAAGACGTCGATACTGGCGACATCTTCTTTGATGCCGTGCTCCAGGACACCAACTTCTTCAAGCGCGGTGCCGTCGTGATCACCGGCATCACCCACGAGGCCGTCAAGGTGCAGTTCCTCGAGAAACGATCCTACCAGAACTTCTTTCCCCGCTTCGATGAGACCTACATCGACGAGCTTGACCTGGGAAAATGGCCCAACACCTATCCCGACAACCTGCCTAATACGGGCGGGGCACAGCCACGGCCCGGCGAGGAAACGTCCTACGCCAGTCCAGCCGAGCTGTGGGCACGGACGGACTACACCGCCTTGCCCTGGGTGAACAACACCAGCGGCAACCTCCAGAATGCCGCCCGGTGGAACGCCAGTGCCAACAAGTACGAGTGGAAGGTCAACCCCGACGACGATGAGGACACGGACTATTGCCGCGGGCTCTCGTTCCAGCCCAATCTTCTCTGGATAACCAGGAAGATCTGCGAGGCCCTGGGCTATGCCCACGACTTCTCGCTGTGGGAGGGCAGCGACTACCGCCACCTGTGGCTGATGAACACCACGCCATACGCCAACAGCAACCGCACATGGGCGAGTGCTTTGCCGCATTGGACGGTGAACGAGTTCTTCCAGGAGCTGGAGAAACTCCTGCTGTGTGAGTTCGACATTGACCACGCACGCAGCACGATAGCCTGCACTGCGACCGCGGACAACATCGAGGCGGCGGGTGCCATCCACATCTCAAAGGTCGTGGACGCTTTCACCGTGGAGGTCACCACCGACGAGGAGAAGAGCGGCTACAAGGCGATGCTCAACCAGGGCTACGCCGCCGGTGGCCACCGCCTTGACAACATCTACAGCTGCCCGTGGTACCTTGAGCAGATGACCCAGGTCGACGGCACGGTAAGGTGCCGCAGCTATGCCACGCTCAATGAACTGCTCAACAGCAACGTCAGGCAGGAGGCCTTGCCCGACAGCGGAGGCTGCTGGGGCCTGCACTACGCCCAAGACGTGGACACCTACTTCGTGCTGGAGGTGATGCAGCGCGTAAAGTACCGCACGGGCGGGCGCGAGGAGTGGGACAACTGGGGCAACGTGACCCGACTTGTGCCCATCAACCGCTTCGGCCCGCTGATCATCGACAAAGACCATCCCGACGACATCGACGAGATGAAGATAGTGCCCGCCTGGATCGACGAGACGGACGGCACCATCGGCAACGTGGTGTTCCTCGAGTGCGGCGAAACGGGAGAGGGTGACAGCGCCTATTCCGACCAGACCCACACGGGCCGCCCCCGCTGGTCCGAGAAGGTGGACCAGGACGTGCCCATACAGTGGGGCGCTTTGCCCACCGTCAGCGCAGGCAAGCGCGAGAAAAGCGGCGCCGTGTTCGACAAACTGTTTGTCGCCTACTGGTGGGGCGACTACAGCCGCTTCGCCCCGAGGCTCCCGCATCCCTGGACCGACACCTTCGACGTGGACTACAGCTATTCGGCCCCCAATCCCAACAGCAACGCCGGGACGCTGCTGGTGACCTGGAAGCGCACCGACAGCGGCAAGGCCTGCTCGTTGCGCCTGAACAACGCCGCCTACGGCCAGGGCGTGGAGCGCCGCACCTACTATCCCGTCGACCAGAAGAAGAAATACACCTTCTCCTTCCTCGCCGACAAGATCCCCAACGTCCGCTCCCTGTTCCACATCGACGGCAAGCGCTACCTGTGCGAACGCCTCACCGCCGTTTTCACCGAGGACGGCATGAGCCACTTAATCAAAGGCAACTTTTTCAAAGTCCAGTAATCTTGTTTCAGCCATAATAAATTGAACTCCCCAGGGCTCCGGCCTTGGGGAGGTTTTTTCAAACCGATAATAAAGGTGACGCAAAGAGTAACTCAAAAAGTCGCAAAAAAGGATACACCTTTGGTCACTCATTCGGTGACGGAAAAATGCGTAATTCGCTGAAAAATGTTCCCGATGAAACACTTTCGGGTACACCAATGGTTACACATCTCGCTGCAAGTTTGGTGACGGGAAAGGCTACACATTTGGTTACGCAAATGGTGTAGCCTAATCCCTGATTTAAGTTGACTCATTTCTTTCCGTAAAGCACATAGTCGAGCACCCTGCGATTCGCCTCATCGACCTTGCGTTCATCAAAGTCTATGTAGATGTCAGTCACGGTGTTATTTCCGTGTCCGAGGGCATGGGAAATTACATCCTTTGGGATGTCAAGCTCATTGGCAGCGATGGTTGCCCACGTATGGCGGGCCCAATACGTAGTCAACTGAGGGAATAGGGGAGTGTAGATCTTCTTGCCTCCGCGGCCAACCCGTTTCAGCGGGCCAACCTTCTGCAGGTTTTTGTTGATCTTGCGTGTGAAGTCGTTGTGGTTCTTATAGTGGTCGAGTATGTTTATCAACCAGTCCTGGCCATGGTAACGCTCAATGATTTCAAGTGCCTCGGGCTCAACTTTGATGGAGTAGGCCCTGCTGGTTTTCGCACGGTTAAAGTATATACGTCCATCGGATTCAATCTTCTTCAGTCGGCACAGATCAACCATGTTGATGCCGATAAGCATGAAGTTCAGCTTGAAGATGTCGATGTAGTATTGCATAAACGGCTCAGCAGGAAAGTTGAACAGGGTGCGAAGTTCTTTCAACTTCAGGCTGCGTTTCTTCGTTGGTACCGCACGGATCTTGAAGCGACGGAACGGGTAAAACGTGGTTACCTCATCGTCGATAGCCTCGTTGAATACCGTGCGAATATTACGCAGGTGGATGTTGCGAGCGTTCTTAGAGGGTGCGGTTTGCGCCATGAAAGAATCAAATCTCGTCAGCCATTCACCCGTTAAGTCCTCGAAACGGAGCTCTTCAAGATGTTCACTCTCAAAAGCGACCAACCGCTTGTAGGTCTGCATATAGACCCCGCGTGTGCTGGGCTTTTTACTGTCAGCAAACCTCAAGAAACGGGAAACGAAAGAGTTGGCTTTGCGTTTGGCTGCCTGCTTGGCTTCGAGACGTTCCGGGTGCAACCTGTCATCGATAAACGTCTTGATCTCGCTTACACTCATAGACATGAGTCTGCCTTCATTGGCAAGAGTGAGAAGGGAGCTGTCAATCTGCTGCTTTATGGTCGTGATGTAAACATTCATCTGCAGCCGATCGGGGTGATTAACAACTCTCAATTTTTTCTTGTCCCATTGGTTGGGAAAGATTTTAACGTCGAGAGAAATCAAGGCTGTACGTCTCATGTGAGCGATAGCCACTTTCAGAACGCCAGGCTTGCCAGAACTGGCTTTGCGTTCGTCCAAAAAAAATCTAGTGTTTGCCATAACAAAAACTTGACGCATTCGGGATTTTTGGTGAACTGACGACCTTTTTGGTTGCAAGCGTAGTTGCAAGCGCTTTTCGGCAAAACCCGTCAAAAATCGCCAAAAATCGGCAAAATTGCGATTTTTTTTTGCATTAAAACACTGTATTTAGAAGGGAAAAGGCGCCGAAATTCGTTGATATTTCGCTGATTTTCAGCGCCTTATTGGAAGCGTGATCCTGCTGGGATTCGAACCCAGGGCCCACAGCTTAGAAGGCTGTTGCTCTATCCAGCTGAGCTACAGGACCATCCTGCATGTGCCTCATATATGGGCAAAAAAATGCGGAGAGAAAGGGATTCGAACCCCTGGAGGTAGTTAGCCTCAACGGTTTTCAAGACCGCCGCAATCGACCACTCTGCCATCTCTCCGAAAGCGAATTTGCAGGGCAAACCCACTCATTTGGGGTGCAAAGGTACTGCTATCTTTTGTCTTGTGCAAATATTTCTTCGATTTTTGTTCGATTTTTGCAAAAAAAGCGACGCTGGCCTCAATGACGAATCAAGGAGTGATGAGGTTCATTATCAGGTAATCTTGGCTTCCGATTTCTACTGGAAAATGCGCGGTGGAGCGGTGGCCGACTACCCAAATGATCTTGCCGTCGGCCTCGAGCAACCATGAGGTTTGCTTGTGGATGTAATCCAGCTTGAGGTCATTGAAGAGGTCGCTCACGAGTTTGCTGCCCTTCATGCCGAATGGCTGGAAACGGTCTCCGCGTCGCCAGTGTCGTAGTGTGATGCGCTTACAATCAAGCAGTTGTGTGTTGAATGCGACTTGGCGGCTGCCGGAACACATCTGTGGAGTGAATGGCATTGTGCCTCGATGAACATCAATGTGGACTGGGCTATTGATGCCTGTTTCGGCATCAAAGGGTATGGGCTCATCATCGGTTGTTGGAATGCTGTCGAGTGCCAGTTCCTCCCTGTTCACGACGAGTATCCGGTCGCCTGCCGTGAACAGTCGCCCGGTATGCCCTTGCCTGGCGGCTTCTATTGCTTGGCTGCACTGCTCGCGGTTGAAGCCATAGTGGCGGATGCGGTGGTAGAGCAGGGTGGGGCCGCATGGGTGCGAGCAGATTTGCTCAATGTTGATGTGGTGTGGATCATGGATGTAATATCCCACCAGAAATGAGAGTAGCTTATAGTCCTGGGACAAGTTACCCATCGTGTAAAGGATGCGCTCTCTGTTCTCTGGAAATTCCTTGTCGATGAAGGGTAACATGATGTTGCGCAGGCGGTTGCGCCGATAGTCGTTTTGAGCATTGGTGCTGTCGGTGACGTAGTCCTGCCCGATGCTTTCCAGATAGTCGAGAATGTTGTGCCGTGAAACGTCCAGCAGCGGCCTCCAGATGTGTCCGTTGAGGTGCTGCATCCCGGCCAGGCCCTTGATGCCCGTGCCTCGCAGCAGGTTTAAGAAGAAGGTTTCGACCTGATCGTCGGCGTGGTGTGCAACGGCGATGAAGCGGCAGCCCTGTCGCTTGAGTTCCTGGTCGAACCACCTGTAGCGCAGCTCACGGCAGGCCATCTCTACCGATACGCCATGTTCCTGTCGGTAGGCTGCGACATCAAAGTCCTTGACTGTCAGTGGCACATTCAGCCGCTGGCATAGTGCCCGCACGAATTGCTCGTCCCTCATGGACTCCTCGTCCCTCAGGTGGAAGTTGCAGTGCGCAGCCCGGCAGTCGCATCCCAGTTCGAGCAGGGCACACAGCAGTGCGACCGAGTCGGCTCCCCCGCTCAGTGCTACCAGTACTGGTCCCTGGTGACCGCCCAGCGATTCCATGCTGCACTTGACCTTATGGATAAATTCATCGTGATTCACTACCGCAAAGGTAACATTTTTTCAAAACAATATTGTACCTTTGCACCACTAAAATGTTCTCATGTTGCAAGTGAAGAAGAAAAGTGATTTTTGGTATCATGTGGCTGCTTTTGCCATGATTCTGGTGTGGGGCATCTCGTTTCTCAACACCCGCACATTGCTTGATGCGGGCCTGACCCCGACCGAGATATTTGTTGCCCGTTTCACTATCGCTTATCTGTCCTTGCTGGCCATCAGCCGCTTCAAGGTGCGTTTTGTAGGCTGGCGCGACGAGTTGTTGCTGGTGGTGTGTGGCGTGGCTGGCGGATCGGCCTACTTCATCGCCGAGAATACAGCCCTGGAATATACGCTCATCAGTGATGTGGCTGTCCTGGTGAGCATTGCGCCATTGACCACGGCACTGATCGGTGCCATCTTCTACCGCGACGAGCGCATTTCCTTGCTCACGTGCCTTGGTATGGTCATTGCCTTCATCGGCTCTGTCATGCTGGCGATGAAGGACGGCTTTGTCTGGGGGGATAGTGTCGTCGGTGACTTGTTGGCCATGCTGGCTGCTCTGGTGTGGGCATTTTATTCTGTTGCACTCAAGCAACTGAACCGCACCTATTCGACCCTCTTCATCACGCGTAAGATGTTCTTCTACGGTGTCTTGTCGGCCCTGCCGTTGTTGGCCCTGGAAGATACTCACATGGAATGGGAAGCGTTGAAGCAACCTGCAGTGTGGGGCAATCTGTTATACTTGGGCCTTGTGTGCTCGATGGCGGCCTACTTTATCTGGGGTATCACCGTCAAGCGCATCGGTGCCGTTCGTGCCAGCAACTATTTCTACTTGAGTCCTATCATTTCCATGATTTCGGCTGCCATCTGGTTCGGCGAGCGCACGACGCCCATTGCCTATGTCGGTTGTGTCCTGATTCTCTCCGGCGTCATCATTGCCGAGAAATTCAAGCGTACTCCTGAGGCTAATCAATGACGGTTTTCATCCAACGCTTGGTGCTGAGCCACACCAGATAGATGGTTCCCCTGAAGCACAGCTCGATCGCCATTGCCATCCACACCCCGTACAGCCCCATCGATGTCACCATGATGGCCGATAAACCCAGTCTGACAATCCACATGCTCACTAGGTTGATGCCGCACGGTGCCAGGGTATAGCCAGCACCGACGAACACGCCATATCCAATGATGGCAGCGCCAAATAACGGTTCGGCCCATGCCTCAACGCGCAGGCAGCGTGCGCCCAGTTCCACTATTTCGGGAACAGGTGACATGAGTCCCATCAGCTCGGCTGCAAACACATACATCAACACCGCCATCGTTCCCATAATGACCATCCCCGAGAGGACAGTAATCCATGCGAAACTGCGGGTGAGCTGTTTACGCCCGGCGCCCAGGCTCTGACCGATGAGCGTCGTGGCAGCATCGGCAATGCCATAGCCCGACATGTAGCACAGGCTCTCGGCCGTGATGCCGAACGAGTTGGCTGCCAGGGCGATGCTTCCCAGCGGAGCCACGATACCCGTGATGACAATCGACGCGCTGCACATCATGACGTGCTGCAGGCCCATGGGCGTGGATATCTTGATGGATTTCTTGAAGGTGCGCCACGTGGGCAAGAATGTCCCACGGTCAATTGTCAGCCTGAGTTCGCTTGAGCGGAACACGAGATAATACATCATGAGCATGGCAATGATAAATCCAGCACATGCAGTGCCCAGCGCAGCTCCCATGACACCGAGCCCCGCGCCGGGCATGGTGACGGTGTGTCCCATCAGGGCTATTTCGCGCGAGGGGAAGATGAGGAAGAAGTTGAATATCACATCCAGCACGCACATCAGGATATTGAGGATGCTGGGGATGCGCATGTTGCCGCTACTGCGCAGCATCGAGCTGGCCACGATGTCGACCATGAAGAATGGCACAAAGAGCATGAAGGTGGCAAAGTAGATGGTGGCATTGGCCCTGATGTGAGGCTCTGCACCCAGCCACACCGGCAGCGGTCTGCTCAGTAGCAACCCCAGACCGGCCAGCAGGCAACTGAACCCCAGGCATACCACAATCGCCTGACGCACAACTTGGCGTGCATCGGCATTGCGCTTGGCGCCGAGCAGGTGGGCAACCTGCACGGCATATCCTGCGGCAAAGGCACTCAATACGCCCTCAAATAACCAATTGGTCGTCCCCATCAGACCGACTGATGCCGAATCGTCGGCGCCCAGTTGACCCACCATCGCCGCGTCGATAAATTGCATCACCATCGCCGACGCATTGGCCAGGATGGCGGGCAGGCTCAACGAGAAAGTGAGTTGAAGCTGTTGTCTGTGTGATAACGGCTTGCCCTCACGGATGAGCTTCATCAGCGTGTCTTTGTCGGTCTGTGATGCCATGTCCCTGATTGTGATGATAAAAAAGATGTTCCACCACTGTGTGCAGAACATCTTTTTATCATGTGATAGTCAATTCTTGAACTTGTAGCAATTACTTGCGCTTGATGGTCACGGCACGGTCGAGTGATGCGGCCTTGGGTCCATAGTCGGTCAGCTCGCCAGCGTCGATTTGGGTCTCAAGGCGACCTTCGGCAACGCCCAGCTTCACGAGTTCATTCTTGACGGTAGCAACACGGCCCTTGCGCAGGCGGGTGTTGATCTTGTCGTTACCCGTGTAGTTGTCGGCCCAGCCGGTGAGCGTGTAGTCGCGGCTCTCGTTCTTCATCACCTCGGCGACAGCATTGACAACATTGCGCTGCACGCCCAGCACCTCGGTGCGGTTGATGGGGAAGTAGATCGTGGCCAGGGGGGCGCTTGCGGCGGGAGACGAAACAGTGTTCTTCTTCTCGAGGCAGTCGCGCAGCTGGTTCTCCAGGTCAGCGATCTTGCGGTTAGCATCGTTGAGCGAGGCAACCAGTGCATCACCCTCGGCGTCGGTGTACTTCCACTCGGGGCAAACAACCTGTACGGGAGCGTTCCACTCGCTCTTGCCGAACTTGTAGGTCATACCGAGCAGGATGCCGGGATACTCGTTCCA
>JAFTFA010000219.1 GCA_017449785.1 Muribaculaceae bacterium
CACGCTCCTCAATCAAGCCCAGCGTTCTCGCCACGCTCGGAGGTATCGATGCTGCCAGCCCCATGGCACACTCGTCCACTACGTCCATCCCGGCACGTCAGCTAAGGCTCCAGGGGACAAGCCCCATACCGGCGGCAACCTTAAGCTCGCGACAGAACGGGAGCAAACCTCACTTCGCTCGGTCGCCGTCGGTGCAGCCTGCGGCATGGCCATCAATCCCAAGGTCAAGCCTTCGGCTATAAGGTGAATCTTTTCATCGCCTGCAGCGATTGGCCCACCCACGAGCCCCGATGGCGATGGGCCGTTCCGCTCCGTCTGCGTCCGCTCCAAATGACTGACTTATCGGCTGGAGAGTGCCTGGTCAGGCTCACTGTCCGCACCGAGACCCCGCACACCCAGT
This sequence comes from Muribaculaceae bacterium, assembly GCA_017449785.1. Taxonomy (GTDB): domain Bacteria; phylum Bacteroidota; class Bacteroidia; order Bacteroidales; family Muribaculaceae; genus Sodaliphilus. Next base: position 401 of record JAFTFA010000219.1, read on the forward strand.
TGCTGCAGTCATTAACGTTGCGTCCCGAGCTACGCTCCTTCAGCGAGAGTGCGTCACTTGCGGTCAGGGCCTTCGACTGACGGCGGCTGCGGTGATATGATGGGGTGGGAGGCTTATGATTTTTTTAGAAAAAGAGATTGTGGGAGATGTGGTGTGCAATTTTCAGAAATTGGTGTGCAGAGGCCAAAAAAGTGTGCAGTTTTCAGAGAATAAGTGTGCAATTTGTGTGCGATTTTGAGAGTAAAAAAGCGGAAGTAGTTGAATTTCAACCACTTCCGCTTGAAAAAGTGTCCAAGATGAGAGTCGAACTCACACGCCCAATCGGGCACTACCCCCTCAAAGTAGCGCGTCTACCAAGTCCGCCACCTGGACAAAAAAGAGAGCGAAAGACGGGACTCGGACCCGCGACCCCGACCTTGGCAAGGTCGTGCTCTACCAACTGAGCTACTTTCGCAGTCAATTCTGACCCTGTTGGGAGGGTGCTTTCGTGAATTGCGGTGCAAAGATACAGCGACTTTTTGAACTGACAAAATTTTTTGCCCAAAAAATCACTTTTTCTTGAATTATTTTTTCACGCCGAGAAGTGTGAAGAATTCGTTCTGGCGGTGAATGTCCTCAAACTCACCACTATACTCGAATGTGATGGTGGTGGAGTCTTGTTTCTCGACGCCGCGCATTTTCATGCACATGTGCTGTGCCTCGGCATAGACGATGACGCCGCGGTTGGGCAGCACGCGGGTGAGGAGCTCGCAGATGTCGTGGGTCATGCGCTCCTGGACCTGGAGGCGGCGGGAGTAGGTGTCGACGATGCGGGCGAGCTTGCTCAGGCCGACGATGCCGCCGGCGGGGATGTAGCCGATGGATACCTTGCCGAAGAAGGGGAGCACGTGGTGCTCGCACAGGGAGTAGAACTCGATGTCCTTGACGATGACGATCTCGCTGCCCTCGTGCTCGAAGATGGCGCTGTGGACGATGGCGTCGGCGTCCTCGTTGTAGCCGCGGGTGTTCTCGATGAGGGCCTTGGCGGCGCGCATGGGGGTCTTGGCCAGTCCCTCGCGCTCGGGGTCTTCGCCGATGAGCTCGATGATGGCGCGGTAGTGTTCGGCTATTTTCTCGGCGAGGCGGATGTCCTCGTCGCTGAATTTCATTTTAATCATTGCTCCAGATGTTGATGCGGTCACGGACGATGACCATTTCACGTGCAAACTTGGGATAGACGCTCTTGATGCGCTGCAGGGCGGCCTGGGCCTCGCGTTGTGTCTTGAAGTCGCCGATGCGCAGTCTCCAGGCGGGTGCCTTGTAGGAGATGTAGGACCTGTACTGGGGGAACTTCATGGCGATGTCGCGGGCGCGCTTCTGGGCCGAGGCCTTGGCGGTCTTGTAGTTGTTGTCGCTGTAGGCCTGGATGCGGTATCCGACGCCTCGGTTCTCGATAGTCTGTTGGGAGGTGTGCTGGCGCTTGGGTTTCTTGGGCGTCAGTTCCTCTTTCTTCTTGTCATCGTCTTTTTTCTTGTCCTCGTCTTTCTTGACGCTGGTGTTGTCATCGTCGTCAAGCTCGTTGAGTTTCTCTTCGTCGGCCTTGGGGTCGGCTTTTTTCTTGTCTTTATCCTTGACCTTCTTGTCCTTGTTGCTGGACTGTTGCTTGCCCAGGTCGGCGTTGTTGCGCTTGACCAGTTCCTTGGGTGCATCGACGGTTACTTGACCCTTGCTGTTCAGGCGCTCGGTGATCTGGGCGCGCTGGGCGTTGGCAGCCATGGCTACAATCATCATGAGGCAGAGGCCTAGCAGGCGGATGTGTAATTGCTTCAACATTATTATTAAAGATGTGTCGTTGTCAAATTTTGGCGCAAAGATAGTGCATTTTTCCCGAAGCGAGTATAGTTTTCTTCAGTTTTGTGCTCAATAGCGCATAAAGTAACTACGAATTACACGAATTATTGCGTATTATCACTGTGGACAATTCTGCAAAGTCGTGTAATTCGTAGTTTGATGGGCGGGGGCGTCTTTCTAGAAGGCGGTGACGATGCCCATGAAGTCGGCTGCCTTGAGCGAGGCTCCGCCGATGAGTCCGCCGTCGATGTCGGGCTTGGCGAACAGCTCGGGGGCGTTGCTGGGCTTGCAGCTGCCGCCGTAGAGGATGGTGGTGTCGTCGGCCACCTGTGCGCCGAACTTGTCGGCCAGCAGGGCGCGGATCAGGGCGTGGATTTCCTGTGCCTGGTCGCTGGTAGCGGTCTTGCCGGTGCCGATGGCCCAGATGGGCTCATAGGCGATGACGATGTTCTGGAACTGCTCGGCGGTGAGATGGAAGAGGGAGTCGCGGATCTCGGCTTCGATGACCTCCTTGAAGGTGCCGTTCTCGCGCTGCTCGAGGCTCTCGCCGCAGCAGAAGATGACCTTCAAACCGCTCTGCAGTGCCAGGTCGACTTTCTCCTTGAGAATCTCGGCGGTCTCGTGGTAGTAACCGCGGCGCTCGCTGTGACCCAGGATGACGTAGTTGGCGCCCGTGGAAGCTACCATGGGGGCCGAGACTTCGCCGGTATAGGCACCGCTGGTGTGGTCGGCGCAGTTCTGGGCGGCAAGGCCCACCTTGTTGATGTCGATGACCTCGCGCACGGCGGTCAGGTGGGTGAAGGGCACGCCGACGATGACGTCACACTTGAGCTCCTGGGCTGCCGATACTGCCTCACAAACTTCCTTGGCGAGCTGTACGCCCTCGGGAACTGTGGTGTTCATCTTCCAGTTACCCGCAACAATGTTCTTTCTCATTTTTCTTTCTGTCAATTAATTTTAGATGTTACACGATAAAATGATTTCTTACGGCAAAGTTACAATGAATTCCCGACATGAGTTGCCAGTTGGGTCGAAAAAGTGGTTTTATTTTCCCACGAACTGCGAGGGGGTGATGCCGACGACTTTCTTGAACAGGCGCGTGAAGTGGTGGGGGAACTCAAAGCCCAGCAGCCGGGATGTCTCGTTGATGTTGTGCCCGTTCATGAGCAGGCTCTTGCCCAGGTTGATGACATAGCGGTGGATGTAGCTGATGGCGGTGTCGCCGGTTGCCTTGCGCACCAGGTCGCCGAAGTATCGTGGCGAGTAGGCTAGCTCGGAGGCGCAGTAGGAGACGCTGGGCAGGCCGCGTTGCAGCTGGCGGTTGTCGTTGAAGTAGTTGACCAGCAGGGTGTGGAAGCGCTTCAGCACGTCGGGCGAATCCTTGTCCTCCTGGGACAGTTGCCGCAGGTAGATACGGTTGCAGTATTCCAGGATGAGGCGGATGTAACCCAGGATGATGCTGCGCAGGGCCGGCGTGTCGTCATGGCCGTGCAGTTCCTGTCGCAACTGGATGATCAACTGGGTGATGGCCGTCCATTCCCGAGGCTCCATGCGCAGGGATTCGGTTGCGAAGTAGGAGAAATACTGGTAGTCCTTCATCTTGGCTTCCAGGTCGGTGTTGTGGAGCAGTTCGGGCGACCACAACAGTACCCAGCCGCTGAGCGTCATGCGCTGTCCGTTGTCCTCCAGGCCGCCGACCTGCCCCGGAGCGACAGCGATGATCGATGCATCGCTGGCCTGGAGCATCTTCATGCCGTAGGAGAGAATCTTGGGGAATTCTCGCTGGATGAACAGGCCGTAATCGCCATAGCTGTTGAGGCTGCTGCGGAAAGGCGCCACCTCGTCGTAGTGGATGACGCTCACCAGCGGGTGCAGCCGCTCGGCTTCAACGTAGTCGGCATAGGCATTCGGGTCGTCTATCTTGAGAATCTTTTTCATCGCTGAGTGCAAAGGTAACCAATTCTCGCTGAAAAAAGGCGAATGACGATAAAAATCTACCAGAAATGGCGAAATCCCCTGGCGTCTATCTCATGCTTCCAGGAACTCGATGATGGCGCTCGGCTGGCCGTCGATGGCGAGCGAGACGATGTAGCCGTTGTCGATGGGGTAGAGGGTGGGCGAGAGCAGGTCGCCCAGTTTGGCGGGAATGCGGTACTCCACGCGCATGTCCTTGACCTCAAAGCCCTCGGGCAGCAGTTCCATGGCGATGCGCACGTAGTTGGCGTTGTTGGCATGGCGGTTGTAGTCGATGTCGGCGCGCATGATGCGCACGGGCTCCAGCGCGGTGCCCTTGGTCTTGGGGAGGATGATGCGGCGGCCGCGGTAGTTCATCTCCTGCTTGGGCTCGAGGGTGAGTGAGGCGATGGCGTCGTCCGATAGCCGTGAGAGTTTGCCCGTTGCCAGATCGACAAAGGCGCCCATGCTCCACGTGCGGTAGCAGGGCTTGCCCGCGGCGTCGCGGATGAATGTGTTGCGGAAGCCATACATCGGCATCACCTCATAGATGGAGGTCGTCACCGACAATTCCTCCTTGAAGCGCGGCACGCGGACGACCTCGACCTGGCGCGTTGCCAGCAGTTGGGTCATGTTGTTGTCGGTGAAGAACTTGCGGGCTGCCGGCTCGCTGTCGATCCACATCTCGGAGCAGTCCTGCATCATCTGCAGGGCAGAATATAGTTTCAATCGGCCCTCGCTGTCACAGGTGCTGGTCGTGACCTTATAGTTAAGTGTGTACATACTCTAGAAAATCGATAGTAGTTAAATGATGATGAGGTGCAAAGTTAGTCATATTATTGGAAACGGGAGGGCAAAACCACATTATTAATATACTTTAAGGGGACGGGGTGGAGAAATAAGGGAATTTTTTTGTACCTTTGCGGCGCTTTTTGTGTATTTTATCACAAGTGGCTGTAAATAAAAGGTATATCAACACAATAACCATAAATTTGTAAAAAAGAAACTATGGGTTTAAGAATCATTGTTCTGGCCAAGCAAGTGCCAGACACCCGCAATGTGGGTAAAGACGCGATGAAGGAGGACGGCACCATCAACCGTGCTGCCCTGCCCGCAATTTTCAACCCCGAGGACCTGAACGCGCTGGAGCAGGCCTTGCAGCTCAAGGATGCCCATCCCGGCTCGACGATCACGCTGCTGACGATGGGTCTGCCCCGCAGTGCCGAGATGGTGCGCGAGAGCTTGTACCGCGGTGGTGACGACGGCGTGGTGCTGACCGACCGCCCCCTGGGTGGCGCCGACACGCTGGCCACCAGCTATTCACTGGCCCAGGCCATCAGGCACATGGGCGAGTTTGACATCATCGTGGGTGGCCGTCAGGCCATCGACGGCGACACGGCTCAAGTGGGCCCGCAGATTGCCGAGAAGTTGGGTCTGCCCCAGGTGACCTATGCCGAGAGCATCCAAGTTGCCGACGGCAAGGCTACCATCAAGCGCCGCATCGAGCGCGGATTTGAGACCGTGGAGTGCCCGCTGCCCCTGGTCGTTACCGTCAACGGCAGCGCCGACGCTTGCCGTCCCCGCAACGCCCGTCTCATCCAGAAGTACAAATATGCCGTGACGCCCAGCGAGAAGGCCGCCCTGCCCGCCGACCGCCAGGCACTCGTCGATGCCCGTCCCTACCTTGCCATCAAGGAGTGGGGCGTGAAGGAGATTGAGGCCGATCCCGAGCAGATCGGTATGCCCGGCTCGCCCACCAAGGTGAAGACCATCGTCAACGTCGCCTTCCAGGCCAAGGAGGCCCGCCGCATCGACGCCGCTGCCGATGCTGAGCTCGAAGGTCTCGTCAAGGAATTGATTGCCGACCACATCATTGGATAAAATTTAAGGAATTTAAGGACTTTTTAAAGACCTTAATGACATTAAAAGAGAAAAAACTAGAGAAAATGGAAGACAAGAATAATCTGATAGTCTATTGCGAGTATGACGAGGGCCGTATTGCCGATGTCAGCCTCGAACTGTTGACCAAGGGCCGCACGCTGGCCACCCGCCTGGGGTGCCGTCTCGAGGCCCTGGTGCTGGGCGACAAGCTCGATGGCATTGAGCAGGAACTGTTCCCCTATGGTGTGGACGTGGTCTATAAGGTCCAGGACGACCGCCTGTTCCCCTACACGTCGCTGCCTCACTCGAGCGTGGTGACCACTCTGTTCAAGGAAATTGAGCCGCAGGTGTGCCTCATGGGCGCTACCACCATCGGCCGCGACCTGGGTCCGCGCGTGTCATCGTGCCTGCACAGCGGCCTGACTGCCGACTGCACGTCGCTCGAGATCGGTGATCACACCGATGCCGTCAAGGGCAAGGAATACAAGGACCTGTTGTACCAGATCCGTCCTGCATTCGGCGGCAACATCGTCGCCACTATCGTCAATCCCGAGTGCCGTCCCCAGATGGCTACCGTGCGCGAGGGCGTGATGAAGAAGGAAATCTTTGATCCCGCCTACAAGGGCGAGGTCATCAACCTGGATCCCGACAAGTATATCGACCCTGCCAGCCTGGTGGTCAAGATCATCGACCGCGAGATTGAGCAGTCCAAGGTCAACATCAAGGGTGCCCACATCATCGTGGCCGGCGGCTACGGCATGGGCAGCAAGGAGAACTTCGACATGCTGCATGAGCTGGCCGACGTGCTCGGTGGCGAGGTGGGTGCCTCGCGTGCCGCCGTCGATGCCGGTTTCACCGAGCATGAGCGCCAGATCGGCCAGACGGGTGTCACCGTGCGTCCCAAGCTGTATATCGCCTGCGGTATCTCGGGCCAGATCCAGCACATCGCCGGCATGAACGAGAGTTCCATCATCATCAGCATCAACACCGACCCCGATGCTCCCATCAACGCGATTGCCGACTATGTGATCACCGGCAGCGTCGAGGACGTGATTCCCAGGCTCATCAAGCACTACAAGAAGAATTCAAAATAATAGTTTGAAGTTGTCAGTTTTCAGTTGTCAGCAGCATCCGCATTCAACTGAAAACTGAAA
>JAFTFA010000220.1 GCA_017449785.1 Muribaculaceae bacterium
AATAGTCCATAAACCTAGAGCTGATAGGAATCTCATAGTCAGTGAGCGTACCATCAAAAACGGTTAAGGTGCCGGCTGATGCTGAGAACATCATGGCAGCAGCTGCAATTGCGAAAAATTTCTTCATAATAAAAGATGATTGTTTAAAAAGTTAAATATATAAGTTAATTAGTTGGATCTTTTTGATAGTAATCATCAAGTTGTCAATTAACGCGGCAAAAATAAGTCAAAAAAATCAATGTGCAAAATTATTCAGAATTGTTTTTTCCAAAATAATTAATTCCAGTCAAACAGCACCCTGGACCACCCGCCGAAACCACCGGATACAAAATTTCGGATTATAAGCCAAATCGCATATTTTCAAATAGATAGTAATTAAAAACGAGAAAAACAAAACAACTTAAAACCCTAACACTTCAACAAGAACAATCGTTCAAAAATATTGCATAAAATCCTTGCAACTACGGGCAAAAAGTACGAAATTTGTCCCCGCTTTATCAAAGCAGCCAACAAATAATTATCATTAACACTATCAAAATCAGAGAAATGAGCAAATTTTCACACCTTGCGCTGGTAATGGCCATGCTGACCACTACAGTGAGCGCATCGGCACAACAGACGGCCTATGGCTACACCATGCTGCCGTCCAGCTCGCCGGCAATGATCAGCTTCAACACCGACGACCTGTCAACGACTACCCGTCTGGGCACCTACAGCAAAGCCGAGCCCCGCTCGGGTGCCGCTGCCAAGGACGTCCTCTACATGATGGGCGTGGACGACGACTTCAACACCATGTTCTACAGCATGGACATGACCACCGGCGAGAGCACGACGATCAAGAAGCTGGGTGAAGCATCGGTTCCGGCCGACATGTCCTATGACTACTCGACCAAGACGATGTACTCCGTTGCCAACAGCGACGTCGTTGACGGCGTGTCGGCCCTGAGCACCGTCAATCTGGAAACCGGCAAGATCACCACGGTGAATAATGACCTGGGCTACTACTGCAAGGCCATCGCTGTCGATGCCCGCGGCCAGATGTACCTGATGACCAACAGCGGCCTGCTGCTCAAGACCAACAAGAGCACCGGCGCCAGCGAGGTCATCGGCAATACCGGCATCACATTTGCCAGCTGGTGGAACTTCCAGAGCATGGAGTTTGACCGCAAGACGGGCAAGCTGTACCTGGCTGCCTGGACCAGCGACGAGAAGACCCTGCTCTACACCATCGACACGGCCACGGCCGAGGCCACGCTGGTGGGCCAGATCGGCGACGGCACCCACACCATCGCACTGAGCATCCCCTATGATGCCGTCAATGGCAATGCCCCCGACATGGTGAGCGACCTCGTGGTCACTGCCGATGCCGCTGGCGGCCTCCAGGCAACCATCAGTTGGACCAACCCCGCCGTTGACTTTGACGGCAACCCGCTGGAGGGCAACATCAACATCGAGTACACCAGCAGCGTGACCGGCACCAAGCAGGTCATCGAGAACTGCGTGCCCGGCCAGACGATGCAGATCACCGAGACTGTGCCCCAGAACGGCATGTACACCATCACCGTGGTTGCCGCCAATGCTGCCGGTGCCAGTCTGGAGCAGACGGCCCAGGCGTGGATTGGCCACGACGTGCCCGGTGCCCCGCTCAACGCCCATGCCGGCCTCAACCTGTACTCCCTCATGGTCAACGACCTCACGTGGGACATGCCCACCGTGGGTGCCCATGGCGGCTACATCGACCAGTCGAGCCTCAAGTATGACATCGTGCGCGTGAACGACGGCGAGCAGATCGCTACCGACCTCACCGAGACCAGCTTCAGCGACGAGCGACTGATCGAGGCGCTCACCCGCTACTCCTACCAGATCATCGCCAAGAATGCCGACGGCATGGGCGAGGCAGCCACCACCAACGACCTGGTGAACGGCCCCGCCGCTGAGTGCCCCTATGTCGCACCGTTCAACTCATGGGAGGAGAGCGGCCAGTACTGGACCGTAATCGACGGCAATGGCGACGGCTACCCCTTCACCTGGTACAACGACTACATGAACATGTTCGGCCAGGGTGAGAACAAGGGCTACTACATCTATCAGAAGAGCGAGACCTTCTACGGCTTTGACTTCATCGTGTCACCGCCCATCCAGTTCCAGGAGGGCCACGAGTACAAGATTACCGCCAACGTGAGCAACGATGACATCGCCGGTTACCGCGAGGAGAGCTTCCGCTTCTACACCATGGCCGGCTATGACCTGAACGGTGCCACTCCGCTGGGCGACGAGTCCTTCACCGTGAAGCACCCGGGCGAGTTCCGTGACTACAGCTTCACCTTCAAGGTCGAGGACGACGGCCAGGGCAGCGACGACGAGACGTTCCCCAGCTTCATCGCCCTGTGCTGCACGTCACACTACGACATGGGCATGCTGCTCGTGAGCAGCATCCAGGTCGAGGACTTGACGGCCAGCACCGTGCTGCGCGGCGACGTTGACAATGACGGCAATGTCAACATCAGCGACGTCACGACGCTCATCAACCACCTGCTCAAGGGAACCACTCCCGTCGTTCCCCAGGCTGCTGACTGCGACGGTGACGGCAACATGAACATCAGCGATGTTACCACACTGATCAACTATCTGCTCAAGGGTGCCTGGAACAATTGATTCCTGACCCCATAACCGCACAACAATGAAGGGAGGCGCCCGCCACGGGGTGCCTCCCTTGTTCTTGCATGATGATTGACGTGATTATTGCAGAATCAGGTCGATGACGGCATTGACGTCGCTGACGTTGACCTCCCCGTCCTGATTCACGTCGGCAGCGGGAGTGCGCTCACCGGCAATGATCAGGTCGATGACGGCATTGACGTCGCTGACGTTGACCTCCCCGTCGCCGTTGACATCACCGGGGCGGGCGGCAGGCAACTCGGCATCGGGATGGAAATCGATGCCGCCGGCTACCTCGGTCGACGTCTCACCGGTCCATCCGCAGTACTGATTCATCGCGTTATAGACCTTGACGAAGTCGATGTGGGTGAGATTGACATGACGGCCTTGCTCATCTACTGCCCAATCGATCTTGAAACCGGGATTATAGACGCCCGATTCGTCGGGCATGCGAGCGGGATTGTTGGGCAAGTTGTCCACATAGCCCCAATCAAAGAAATACTGCACATAGTAGGACTGGCTGCCACTGGTTCCCAGGTCGATGGAATTGCAGCGCAACTTGGCGCCGGTAAAAGTCATCGTCTCCTCGCCCTGGAGCCACAGGGGCCAATAGGGCTGATTGTGATAGGTGTTGCGGCTCATGTAGCCACTGGTGCTGTCGGGGTCCACGTCGTTGCTGGTCCAGCGGATGTAGGTCGTATCGTTCAGGAACGGATCCACCCGGCTGGGCGTGCGCTGTTTGTTCTCGTCGGGACGATAGTAGGTGATGGTATAGTCGTGCTGGGTCGTCGGGTGATCATACTCGCTGCCCGCCAACTCATACCACCGGTCGCCGTCGCTGGGCACACCGTCGCCGTCGGTGTCCACGCCCACCATGACGATGCCGGGCTCACTGCTGCCGCCATGGGAGTCGCGGTCGCTGACAAAGGCATTGCCCCAGATCTCGAAGTCCCATGTGTGCATATTGACCACCGGATGGTCAAAGCCCACGATGACATAGCCACCGCAGCCGCCCAGCGAAACCATGCTCTCGGCCCAGACGGTGTCGATGCGGGTAATGGTCTGGCCATGAAAAGTGGTGGTCGTGGTGTCGATGTAGCCGCAGATGCTCGCCTCACATCGCGCCAGCACACTGTCTTCGTGCTCACCCACCCTGCACACGGGCAGCGTGTTGATGAACTGGCCCGGGGCGGGACGATATTGATAAACGCGTGACAACCAGGGATGGTTGCCCCAGACGGACAAGGCTGTCATCACGGCCAATGCCGCCAGTACGATATTTCTCACTCGATTCATTGCTTGCAGTCGGATATAATGTTGATTCTATCTCTCGTTGATATTGTTGCCCAGGAAAGCGAAATGGGCAGGAATGTCGCCCGTGCGCACGTCCCACTTCTTGACGCCATAGCGGTCGAAGCAGTAGAGGCGGCCCGGCGAAACGTAGTCCTTGGCATCGGTGACATAGATGTCCCGGGTAATGGGATTGACAGCGACGGCATAGGGGATGACGATTTCCTTGTCGGTGCCGTCGGTGATGAAGTTGTCACAGACCTTCTCGCGCGTGCGGGTGTTGATGATGGCATAGGAGAAGGCGTTGTTCATCGACACGTAGCTCCACTCGGTGCTCACGACATAGAGCGAGTCGCCGTCGAGCCACATGTTGCTCACGCGGCAATCGATGCTGTCCACCAGTTGCTGCTTGCGCGTGTCATAGGCATATATCTTGCTGGGCCTGGTGTAATAGTCACCACGCGAGGCAATCCACAACATGCCATGGCGGTCACCCTTGACCCACGACAGGTTGATGGCAATGGGAATGCGGCGCTCCTCCTTGAAGGTCGCCACATCGATGACCGAGACCGTGTTCTCATAGTTGGGCACCATGTAGCCGCCCGAATTGGCGACATAGATTTTGCCCTCAACGATTTCCAGTTCGTCGGGCTGGAAACCCACGACGCAGGTATCGACCACCTGCATGGTCACGGTGTCGATCTTGGCGACATAGCCGCGCTGCTCATAGTTGGGGTTGATCTGCACCGGGCCGGCGTAGCTGGAGACATAGGCATAGCCGCCATAGAAGCGGATGAAGCGGCAGTTGGGGATATCGACCTGGGCCTTCTTCTGGCAGGTGTACTTGTCAAGGACGTCCACCTTGTTGGAACAGTTGATGACGCAATACAGGTTGCTGCCGTAAATGCCGATGTCGTTGCCCACGTCGCCCATCTCCTTGGGCACCGTCGGGTTGGCATAGGAGAAGATGTTGCGCAGATACTCGCCCTGGGCATAGTCATAGTAATCGAGCGTGGCCTTGTTCCAGCCCATGTTGCCCTCACACAGCAGGTAGAAGCCCTCGATGTCGGTAAACTCGGGCTGGGCCACCGACACGTGCTCGGGGAGGAAAATGGTCACCTCCTCGCGACAACCCGCCAGCAGGAACAAAAGCAGCGCCATTGGGGACAAAAGAAGCGCCCCTCTGCTCCAACAATGAGGTTTTCTCACGAGGGGAGCGCCTAAACGGGCAAAAGAATCATGGATATGACGAATTCTTTTCATCAGAAGTCAAACTTTAGGATCAATTTATAGTTGCGCCCGGGCATGGGATAATTGAGGATGACGTCGTAATACTGGTTGAAGAGGTTGTTGACCTCGCCCGAGACCTTCAACGTGGTCTTGCCCAGGTGGAAGAGATAGCCAGCCGAGAGGTCGTGGGTGTACCACGGCTGCTCATGGTTCTCGCGGGTGTTGGCACTGGTGTGGTAGCGCTCGCCCACGTAGATGAAGCTGTAGTTCAGGTCAAAGTCATGCCAGTTGGCGTGACCCACAACCGAGCCGCTGTGCCAGGGAATATAGGCCAGCTGGCCCTTGTAGGTGCCGCCGTCGCCGTTATCGTCAGGATTGGTATAGTCCTGGGCCTTCTGGTAGGTATAGCTCAGGTTGATGTCGAGAACGACATCGGCAGGCAGTCGCAGGGTTGTACGGGCGCTCACGTCGATGCCGCGTATCTTGACGACGCCCACGTTCATCATCATCCAGCGGTACTGCCCGGTACCCTTGGGGACGGCGATGATCTTGTCGGTAATATAATTATAGTAGGCATCGGCACTGACCTTGATGCCGGCCAGCAGGCCGCGATTGGTCAGCAAGCGGTAGAGGAAGCCCACGTTGTACTGGGTGGCATACTCGGGATCGAGCGTAATGTTGCCCATGTCGGTGTAATAGAGGTCATTGAACGTGGGCATGCGGAAGATGCGCTTGTAGTAGGCCCGCAGGTTGAACTCCCTCTCCTGCCACGGCTGCCAACTGAGGAAGATGGCGGGTGTCAACTTGTTCATGTACTTGCTGCGCTTGCCGATCACCTGCCCGTCAAACCGGGCCGACGAGCGGTCGTTGACCATCGTGTAGAGCAAGCTGCCCTGGACCTTGAAGCCGCGCCAGGTGTAGGCCGTGGCCAGCGCGGTGAGCACCGTGTGGCGGATGGGATAGCCAAATCCCGTCAATGTCGCGTCAAGGCTGTTCCACTGGTAGTCCACCGAGAGGTTCACGTCCCAGTCGGTCATGATGGTGTACTTGTTGGCTGTAGAGAGGTAAATCTCGTCCTGCCAGAACTTGTTGTCGATGTACATCAACGTGGTGTCTGGGTTAAGGTAGTGGAGGTAGTCGCGCGAGTACTTGGCATTGAACATCATCTCATAGCGATCGGTGAACCGGCGCTGGTAGGCACCTTGCAGGAAGAAGTTGCTGTCCCACTGCTTCTGGGCATGTTTCCACACGTTGTTGACAATGGCGCCTGGAATGCCCTTGCTGCTGTCATACCAGTAGGCCTTGGCATGCCACTTGCCGCTGGACATGACGCCAAAGAGAGCCGCCTCGACACGATAGGACCGGACCTCGCCGTTCTGGCGCACGGCAGTCGTGTCCCACGCAACCGTGCCGTCGCTGTAGTGGCGCATGTAGCGGAAACGGTACTTGCCCGTGGCATAGGTAAACTCGCTGTTGAACGACAGGCTCACCGATCGGCTCAACTTGTGCTCCCAGCGGATGCTGGGATTGACCAGCCCGAAGGAGCCCGTCTTGAACGACACGTTCACGTTGTCGCGCTTGCCGGCCTGGAACTTGGGGCGGCGCGTGCGCAGGTAGATCGTGCCTGCCGAGCCATAGTCCTTGGCGCTCTGGAAGATGTTGCTGCGCTGGCCGTTGTAGAGCGAGATGGCCTCGATGTTGTCCAGGGAGAATTTGCCCAAATCGACCTGCCCGTTCTGGGCGTTGCCGATCTGGATGCCGTCATAGAAGACGCCCATGTGATTGGTGCCCATCGAGCGGATGTCCACCGTCTTGAGGCCACCCACGCCGCCATAGTCCTTGAGCTGGACACCGGCAAAGTAGCGCACAGCATCGGCCACCGAGTGGCTGTTGAGGCCCTCAAGCTGCTTGCCCGTGAGTTCCTGGGCGGGAATCACGTCCTCATAGGGGCGACGACCATAGATGATGACGTTCTGGATATACTGCATCGAATCCAGGCGGCTATAGTTCACGGGGGCCACGACCGAGTCGGCCTGGTGAGCGAGAACACCTTCCTGGGCATGAGCACACAGGACACACAGGAGGGCATAGAATGCTATGACAAAAATTTTACGCATTATAACGGGTTTCTATGTTTGCGATCTGGCAGGTCTTCTGACTCGCCCCTACCCCATCCTGTTGTCACTTGACCTTCCCACGCCGTCCTCGAGCCGTCAAGAGCGAGACGCAGTGGTCATGTGCGGGGTATTACCAACGGGAGCACACAGCAGCACCGTCTGTCCGGGATTCACACCCGGTTCCCTTTTCACCCGGGGCCACAGCCCCAGGCACCAAATCTCGCTGCAAAGATACTGAAAGCTCACGGTTTAAAAAAGGATTCTCCACTTTTTTCATCAATGAGCCGACAATCGGCACCCCGACGGATACCGCAAAAAAAACCTCACGCCACGGCAGTGAGGTTACGAGCAATTCTAGGATTAGATCATGATTATCTCTTTTTAAGTACCAGCCATCGGCCAGCACATCATTGTACATATCAAACAACTTGTTGCCTACAAGTTCTAAATTCAATTGCAAAAGTAAGCAATATATTAAGTAAAAGGTCGATTTCTGTATTACATTATCATTACACCTCCATTAAATCTATAAAAAAGTACTATTGTCCAGGGAAAAATTAGCAGGGCGGGAGGGTTCGATAGCGCCAACTGCCCACCAAGGGCAATCACCAGCTGTCACATGAAAGCAAAAAACTCCGGTGCGCTTCTCAGCGAACCGGAGCCTCAATAAACAAATTAACTATGGAAAATATATACGATTATTTCAATCTCAATATATTATCATTCAATGTTGAAACTTGATGGCAAAGCCGGGGTTTCAATCATTTTCTACTTCGGTGAGTTCACGCTCGCGGCGTGCCTGCTCGGCGAGGGCCATCTCGTTCTTGTCACCGACAACGAGCGTCTGGTACTCGCGCAGGCCCGTACCGGCGGGGATGAGGTGACCGCAGATGACGTTCTCCTTCATGCCCTCGAGGGTATCGACGCGACCGTTGATGGCTGCCTCGTTGAGGACCTTGGTGGTCTCCTGGAACGATGCGGCCGACATGAAGCTGCTGGTCTGCAGGGCAGCACGGGTGATACCCAGCAGGATCTGCTCGCTTGTGGCGGGCACGGCGTCGCGAACGACGACGAGCTTCATGTCACGGCGCTTGAGCGAGGAGTTGATGTCACGCAGCTTGCGGGCGGTGAGAATCTGGCCGTTCTGGACCTCGTCGCTGTCACCGCTGTTGGTGACAATCTTCTTGCCCCAGATGCGGTCGTTCTCCTCCATGAAGTCACGCTTGTCGACGGTCTGCTCCTCCAGGAAGCGGGTGTCGCCCGGATCGATGATGCGCACCTTGCGCATCATCTGGCGCACGATAACCTCGAAGTGCTTGTCGTTGATCTTCACACCCTGGGTGCGGTAAACGTCCTGTACCTCATTAACGATGTAGTCCTGGACGGCCGTGGGACCCTTGATGCGCAGGATGTCGGCCGGTGTGATGGCACCGTCGGACAGCGGGGTGCCGGCACGCACGAAGTCGTTCTCCTGAACCAGAATCTGCTTGGACAGGGGCACAAGGTACTTCTTCTCCTCACCGATGCGGCTCTTGACCGTGATCTCACGGTTACCGCGCTTGATGCGGCCGAAGGATACCTCACCGTCAATCTCGCTGACGACAGCGGGGTTGGACGGGTTGCGGGCCTCAAAGAGCTCGGTTACACGAGGCAGACCACCGGTGATATCACCAGCACCACCCGAGAACGAGCGCGGAATCTTGACGAACACCTCACCGGCGGTGATTTCCTCACCATCCTTCTTCATGAGGTGGGCGCGCACGGGCAGCGAGTAGGACTTCACCACATTGCCGTCCGAGTCGATCACCTCGGCCTCGGGGATGCGGTTGTGGTCCTTGGTCTCGATGATGAAGATTTCGGCATTGCCCGAGATTTCATCATACTCCTCGCGATAGGTCACGTCCTTGATGAGGTTCTTGAGTAGCAGGACACCATCAACCTCACTGACGATAACGGCGTTGAATGCATCCCACTCACAGATCTTGTCCTTCTCCTCAACCATGTCACCAGGCTTGAAGAAGAGCTTGGAACCATACTCGATGGGAGCATGGGTGAGCACCATGTTAGTGTTGGGATCCTTGATCTGCATCTCGGCCATGCGACCAACGACGATGTCCACACCATCCTTGTCCTTAACGGTGCGCAGATCCTCGATCTCGATGCGGCCGTGGTACTTGGACGTGATGTTGGAGATAGCCGAAGCGTTGCTGGCCACACCACCGGCGTGGAAGGTACGCAGGGTCAGCTGTGTACCCGGCTCACCGATGGACTGTGCGGCGATTACGCCGACAGCCTCACCGCGCTGTACCATGCGGTGCGATGCCAGGTTGCGTCCGTAGCACTTGGCGCAAACGCCGTGCTTGGCCTCGCAGGTGAGGACCGAACGGATCTCCACCGACTCGATGGGCGAGCGGTTGATGCGCTCGGCAATGGCGTCGGTAATCTCTTCACCGCTCTTGACGATGATGTCACCGGTAGTGGGATCGATCACATCGTGAACCGAGACACGGCCCAGGATGCGCTCGCCCAGCGTGGCAACCACACGGTCGCCCTGGCGCACCTCGCGGCAACCGAGGCCGCGCAGCGTGCCGCAGTCCTCCTCATTGATGATCACGTCGTGGGCGACGTCGACCAGACGACGGGTCAAGTAACCGGCGTCGGCGGTCTTCAATGCGGTATCGGCAAGACCCTTGCGGGCACCGTGGGTCGAGATGAAGTACTCGAGCACCGACAGACCCTCCTTGAAGTTAGCAAGGATGGGGTTCTCGATGATCTGGTGACCACCCTCGACACCTGACTTCTGGGGCTTGGCCATCAGACCACGCATACCCGACAGCTGACGGATCTGGTCCTGAGAACCACGGGCACCCGAGTCAAGCATCATGTAAACAGAGTTGAAGCCCTGCTTGTCGGCAGCGATCTGCTTCATCAACTCGCCAGTGAGCTGCTTGTTGACAGTGGTCCAGATGTCGATGACCTGGTTGTAGCGCTCATTATCGGTAATGGCACCCATGTCATAATCCATCTTGACCTGTTCGGCCTTGGCATCACCCTCGGCGATGATCTTCGCCTTGGTGTCGGGGATGAGCACGTCATTCAGGTTGAACGACAGACCACCCTTGAAGGCCATGTAGTAACCCATGTTCTTGACGTCGTCAAGGAACTGTGCCGAACGGGGCACACCGCACGAGCGTATAACACGGGTGATGATATTGCGCAGTGATTTCTTGGAAATCAACTCGTTGACATAACCGATCTCCTTGGGAACCGTATTGTTGAAGATGATGCGGCCCACCGAGGTGCCCTTCAACAGCGTGTTCTCGATCTCGCCGTTGTCGTTGAGCACGTCAACCCTGACGTTGATCTCCTCGTGCATCGTGACCTTGCCCTGCTGATAGGCTACCAGAGCCTCCTCGGGGCCGTAGAAGTTGAAACGCTCTTCCTCGGGCACGGGGATGGTCTTGGTGATGTAGTACAGACCGAGTACCATATCCTGTGAAGGCACGGTAACGGGGTCGCCGTTGGCAGGATTCAAGATATTGTGGGGCTCGAGCATCAGCATCTGGGCCTCGACGATGGCCTCGTTGCCCAGGGGCAGATGGACTGCCATCTGGTCGCCGTCAAAGTCGGCGTTGAATGCCGTACAAGCCAGCGGGTGCAGCTGGATGGCCTTACCCTCGATGAGCTTGGGCTGGAACGCCTGGATACCGAGGCGGTGCAGTGTCGGGGCGCGGTTCAGGAGCACGGGGTGTCCCTTCATCACGTTCTCGAGGATGTCCCACACGACGGGTTCCTTGCGGTCCACGATCTTCTTGGCGCTCTTGACGGTCTTGACGATGCCGCGCTCGATGAGTTTGCGGATGACGAAGGGCTTGTACAGCTCGGCTGCCATGTCCTTGGGGATACCGCACTCGCCCATCTTCAACTCGGGACCTACAACGATAACCGAACGGGCCGAATAGTCCACACGTTTACCGAGCAGGTTCTGACGGAAGCGGCCCTGCTTACCCTTGAGGCTGTCGCTCAGGGACTTGAGGGGACGGTTGGAGTCGCTCTTGACGGCACTCGACTTGCGCGAGTTGTCAAGCAGGGAGTCCACAGCCTCCTGGAGCATACGCTTCTCGTTGCGCATGATGACCTCGGGAGCCTTGATCTCGATGAGGCGTTTCAGGCGCGTGTTGCGGATGATGACGCGGCGATACAGGTCGTTGACGTCACTGGTGGCAAATCGTCCACCGTCCAGGGGGATGAGGGGGCGCAACTCGGGCGGGATCACGGGCAGGACCTTGAGGATCATCCACTCGGGGCGGTTCACGCCCTTGCTGGAGCGGAAGGACTCAACGACCTGCAGGCGCTTGAGGGCCTCGGTCTTGCGCTGCTGCGAGTTCTCCTTGTAGGCACGGTCACGCAGGGTGTTGGCCAGCGAGTCCAGGTCAAGTTCGGCCAGGAGGTCATAGATGGCCTCGGCGCCCATCTTGGCGATGAACTTCTCGGGATTGTCGTTCTCGAGTGACTGGTTGTCCTTGGGGAGCTTGTCGAGGATGGCAAGGTACTCGTCCTCGGTGAGGAGGTCATACTTCTGGAGCTCACGCGACTCGGTGCCGTTGTCATACTTGACGCCGGCAGGATTGATGACGACATAACGCTCGTAGTAGATGATCGATTCGAGTTTCTTGGTCGGGATACCCAGCAGATAACCGATCTTGTTGGGCAGCGAACGGAAATACCAGATATGGGCCACGGGCACTACCAGCTCGATGTGACCGCTGCGCTCGCGGCGCACCTTCTTCTCGGTCACCTCTACACCGCAGTGGTCGCACACGATGCCCTTGTAGCGGATGCGCTTGTACTTACCGCAGTGGCACTCATAGTCCTTGACGGGACCGAAGATGCGCTCGCAGAACAGGCCATCACGCTCGGGCTTGTAGGTGCGGTAGTTGATGGTCTCGGGCTTGAGGACCACACCGTGGGAATTCTCCAGGATCTCGTCGGGCGAAGCCAGACTGATGGTGATCTTGGTGAAATTGTTCTTTATCTTTGTATCTTTCTTGAAAGCCATAGTCGAAAGCGTTATTAATCAAGTTTCACATTGAGACACAGTCCGCGCAACTCGTGCAGGAGCACGTTGAGCGATTCGGGGATGCCCGGAGTGGGCATGGGGTCGCCCTTGACGATGGCCTCATAGGCCTTGCTGCGGCCCACGACATCGTCACTCTTGACGGTGAGGATCTCCTGGAGAACGTGGCTGGCGCCGAAGGCCTCCAGTGCCCAAACCTCCATCTCACCAAAGCGCTGACCACCAAACTGGGCTTTACCGCCGAGGGGCTGCTGGGTGATGAGGCTGTACGGGCCAATCGAGCGAGCGTGCATCTTGTCCTCTACCATGTGACCGAGCTTGAGGAAGTAGGTCACACCGACGGTTGCCTTCTGGTCGAAGGGCTCACCGGTAGCGCCATCATAGAGCTGGGTCGTGCCTGCACGGGGCAGACCGGCCTTGTCGGTCCACTCGTTGAGGTCGTCAAGGCTGCAACCGTCAAAGATGGGGGTAGCGAACTTGACATTCAATTCGCGGCCGGCCCAACCGAGGACGGCCTCAAAGATCTGACCCAGGTTCATGCGCGAAGGCACACCCAGGGGGTTCAGTACCAGGTCAACGGGAGTGCCATCGGCCAGGAAGGGCATGTCCTCTTGACGCACGACGCGCGAAACGATACCCTTGTTACCATGGCGACCTGCCATCTTGTCACCGACACTGATCTTGCGCTTCTTGGCGATATAGACCTTGGCCAGCTGCATGATGCCCGAGGGCAGCTCGTCGCCGATGCTGATGTCGAGCTTCTTGCGCTTGAGCTCGGCCTCATAGGCCTTGCTCTTGTGCAGGTAGTTCATCACCGTGGCACGGATGAGCTCATTGCGGTGGTTGTCGGCAGTCCAGCGGCTCAGGTTGATGCTGTCGAAGTTCTCGATGCCCATGATGATCTCGCGGGTGAACTTCTCGCCCTTGGGCACGACTTCCTCGTCCATATAGTTCTTCACGCCCTGCGAGATGCGACCCTCGGTCAAGGTGTTGAGCTTGTCGATGAGGATACCGCGCAGCTCCTCGAGGCGTGCATTATACTCCTTGTCGAGAGCCTCAATCTCGGGATCCACGCCACGGGTGCGCTTCTTGATAGCGCGGGCAAACAGGCGGGTACCGATAACGACGCCCTTGAGCGACGGGTTGGCCTTCAACGAGGCGTCCTTGACGTCACCTGCCTTGTCGCCAAAGATGGCGCGCAGCAGCTTCTCCTCGGGGGTGGGATCGCTCTCGCCCTTAGGCGTGATCTTACCGATGAGGATGTCGCCGGGGATGACATGGGCACCCACGCGGATGATACCACGCTCGTCGAGGTCCTTGGTAGCATCCTCGCTCACGTTGGGGATATCGTTGGTGAGTTCCTCCATGCCGCGCTTGGTCTCGCGCACCTCGAGGGTGTACTCGTCCACATGGACACTGGTGAGGATATCCTCACGCACGAGGCGCTCGTTGATCACGATAGCGTCCTCATAGTTGTAACCCTTCCAGGGCATATAAGCCACCTTGAGGTTGCGGCCCAGCGCCAGCTCGCCGTTCTGGGTCGAATAGCCCTCGGTGAGGATCTGGCCCTTGATGACACGGTCACCTGCCTCGCAGATGGGACGCAGGTCGATGGTCGTGCTCTGGTTGGTCTTGCGGAACTTGGGCAGCTTGTATTCCTTGACGGCACTGTCGAAGGAGACAAACTCCTCGTCCTCGGTGCGGTCATAGCGGATGCGGATCACGCTGGCGTCAACAAACTCGACAACGCCGTCGCCCTCGGCCTGCAGCTGAGTGCGGCTGTCATAGGCCATGCGCTGCTCGATACCGGTGCCCACGATGGGAGCCTCGCTGCGCAACAAGGGCACAGCCTGACGCATCATGTTGGCACCCATCAGAGCGCGGTTAGCGTCGTCATGCTCCAGGAACGGGATGAGCGCGGCAGCGATCGAGGCGATCTGTTGCGGCGACACGTCCATGAGCTCTACCTCCTCGGGCGAGACCACGGGGAAGTCGGCATTCTTGCGGGCCTTGACACGGTCGCGCACGAAGTTGCCCTTCTCGTCGAGCGGTGCATTGCCCTGGGCGATGATGCGGTCTTCCTCGTCCTCGGCGGTGAGATAGACGATCTCATCGTTATTCAGGTTCACCTGGCTGTTCTCCACCTTGCGATAAGGAGTCTCGATGAATCCCAGGTTATTGATCTTGGCATACACGCACAGCGACGAAATCAGACCGATGTTGGGACCCTCAGGGGTCTCGATCGGGCACAGACGGCCGTAGTGGGTGTAGTGCACGTCACGCACCTCAAAGCCGGCACGCTCACGCGACAGACCGCCAGGACCCAGGGCGCTCATGCGGCGCTTGTGGGTAATCTCGGCCAGCGGGTTGGTCTGGTCCATGAACTGGGACAGCGCGTTAGTACCGAAGAAGGTGTTAATCACGCTCGAGATGGTCTTGGCGTTGATCAGGTCGATGGGAGCAAACTGCTCGGTGTCGCGGACGTTCATGCGCTCGCGGATGGTGCGGGCCATGCGGGCCAGGCCGACGCCGAACTGGTTGTAGAGCTGCTCACCGACGGTGCGCACGCGACGGTTGCTCAGGTGGTCGATGTCATCGACGTCCTCACGGCTGTTGATCAGGCCGATGAGGTACTTGATGATCTCGATGATGTCCTCCTTGGTCAGCACTCGCTTGTCGATGTCGGTCTCGAGACCGAGCTTGGTGTTGATGCGGAAACGGCCCACCTCACCCAGGTCATAGCGCTTCTCACTGAAGAACAAGTTGGTGATCACCTCGCGCGCACTGTTGTCATCGGGCGGCTCGGCGTTGCGCAACTGGCGGTAGATGAAGTTCACAGCCTCCTTGCCGCTGTTACAGGTATCCTTGTTCAGGGTGTTGAAGATGATCTGGAAGTCGCTCGTGTTCACGTCCTCGCGGTGCAGCAGGATGGTGGTTGCACCCGACTCGAGAATCTCGGTGATGTTCTCCTCCTGGAGCTCGGTGTCACGGTCGATGATGATGTCGTTGCGCTCGATGCTTACAACCTCGCCGGTGTCCTCATCGACGAAGTCCTCGGTCCATGAATGCAGCACACGGGCGGCGAGCTTGCGGCCCACAGCCTTCTTGAGGTTGGTCTTGGTGACCTTGATCTCCTCGGCGAGTCCAAACACCTGGATGATGTCGTTGTCAGTCTCCAGTCCGATGGCACGCAGCAGCGTGGTCACCGGTAATTTCTTCTTACGGTCGATGTAGGCATACATCACATTGTTGATGTCGGTAGCGAACTCGATCCATGACCCGCGGAAGGGGATGATGCGTGCCGAGTAGAGTTTCGTGCCGTTGGCATGCAGGCTCTGGCCGAAGAAAACGCCAGGCGAGCGGTGAAGCTGTGAAACGACAACACGCTCAGCACCGTTGATGACGAAGGTGCCCTTCTGGGTCATATAGGGAATGGAGCCCAGATAGACGTCCTGGACCTCGGTGGGGAAATTGTGGTCCGGGTCGGTGCAATAGAGCTTGAGCTTGGCCTTCAAGGGCACGCTGTAGGTCAGACCGATGTCCAGACACTCGTCGATGGTGTAACGTGGCGGGTCGATATAATAGTCAAGGAATTCGAGCTTAAAGTTGTTGCGAGTGTCCTCGATCGGGAAATTCTCGGCAAACACTTTGTATAGTCCCTCGTTTTTACGTTTCTCGGTCGGTGTGTCGAGCTGCAGGAAGTCACGGAATGACTGCAACTGGACGTCGAGGAAATCAGGATAGGGATACGGATTTCTTACTCGAGCAAAATTGACTCGTTCTGTTTTTGAAACTGACATTGACAATAATGTTTATTGAACTCTGTAATTGAGAATGTTGATAAGCAGCGCAGGATAACAGGCTGAATCGCATCCTTGCTGCCCTTGCTGCAGCATGATGCAAGTGCTTGAGGGTCAATATTCATCGGCGGCGTTGCCGCGCCAGTCGGCGTGCCGTGGCGCGGTCAACAGCCGATGAATCAGTTTTTTGCTGGTCAAATTTGACACAAAAAGGTTAAGAACCCACTCGTGGTGGGGATTCTTAACCCAAACACCCGTTAACAGGTGCTATTATTTCAGTTCAACCTCGGCGCCCAGGCCCTCGATCTCTGACTTCAGAGCCTCGGCCTCGTCCTTAGTTGCACCCTCCTTGAGGGTTGCGGGAGCCTTGTCAACAAGGTCCTTAGCATCCTTCAGACCAAGGCTGAGGAGTTCCTTAACCTTCTTGATCACCTGGAGCTTCTGTGCACCAGCGGACTTGAGGACAACGTCGAAGGAGGTCTTCTCCTCGGCCTCAGCGGCACCACCAGCGGCGGGACCAGCGGCAACAGCAACAGCTGCAGCGGCGGGCTCAATGCCGTATTCGTCTTTCAAAATCTGAGCAAGCTCGTTAACTTCCTTTACGGTAAGGTTGACTAACTGTTCTGCAAAAGCTTTCAAATCTGCCATAATAGTATGGATTTAAATGTTGTTGTTTTGGTTGATTAATTTTCTTTTTTGGATAAGGTTTCCAGAACTCCGTGGAGCTTATTGCCACCCGACTGGAGAGCGCTGATAACGTTCTTGGCCGGCGACTGCAGCAATGCCACAACATCGGCAATGAGCTCGTTCTTGCTCTTGATGGCCACGAGGGCGTCGAGATTCTGCTCGCCAACATAGACGGTCTCCTCGACATAAGCAGCCTTGAATGCGGGGATGGTCTCCTTCTTACCGCGGAATTCCTTGATCAGTTTAGCAGGCGCGTTACCCGTGTCGCTAAGCAGCAGGGTAGTGGGGCCAGCCATTGCGTCATAGAGGCCACTATAGTCGATGTCACAAGCATCCATGGCCTTCTTCAACAGGGTGTTCTTGACAACCATCATCTTGATGCCAGCCTTGAAAGCAGCGCGGCGCAGGTCCACGGTCTTCTCGGCGTTGAGCGATGTGGTGTTAGCCAGGTAGACTACACTGTACTGTTCAAGAGTCTCTTTGATCTTGTCGATCATTAAGGTTTTATCTTCCTTCTTCATTTTGTTTCAATCAGTTTTAAAATGTTTAAGCCTCAATCGACTTGGGATCAACCTTGATGCCCTTGCTCATGGTGCTCGAAAGATAAATGCTCTTGATGTACGTACCCTTAGCAGCAGCGGGTTTCAGCTTGATGAGCGTGTTGATGAACGCGGCAGCGTTGTCGCGGATCTGCTCGGGGCTGAAGGACACCTTGCCAATCGAGGTGTGTACAATACCACCCTTATCGACCTTGAAGTCGATCTTACCTTGTTTCACTTCCTTAACAGCCTTGGCAACATCAGGGGTTACAGTGCCACTCTTGGGGTTAGGCATCAGGCCACGGGGACCCAGGATGCGGCCCAGAGGACCCACCTTGCCCATGATTTGGGGCTGAGTGATAATCACGTCAATGTCAGTCCATCCACCTTTAATCTTGTCGATGTATTCTTCAAGACCGACATAGTCTGCTCCGGCTTCCTTAGCAGCGGCCTCGGCCTCCGGTCCACACAGAACCAGGACACGAACCTGCTTACCAGTGCCATGAGGCAGCGATACAACGCCACGGACCATCTGGTTGGCCTTACGCGGATCCACGCCAAGACGCACGTCGATATCGGTTGAAGCGTCAAACTTGGTGAAAGTGATTTCCTTAACCAATGCTGCAGCTTCCTCAAGGGTGTAAGCCTTCCCCTGCTCTACCTTCGCGTTGTATAACTTCTGATTTTTCGTCAATTTACTCATAATCAATAAAGTTTTAAACGTTCTCAGGGAATTGACCCTTTACAGTGATACCCATACTTCTTGCTGTTCCGGCCACCATACGCATAGCCGAGGCTAATGTAAAACAGTTCAAATCCGGCATTTTGTCCTCGGCAATTTCCTTCACCTGATCCCAAGTCACGGAAGCCACCTTCTTGCGGTTGGGCTCACCGGAACCGCTCTTGACCTTAGCAGCCTCGAGCAACTGAACGGGCACGGGAGAGGTCTTGACAACAAAGTCAAAACTCTTGTCGGCGTAGTAAGAGATCACTACGGGCAACACCTTGCCAGCCTTAGCCTGGGTACGGGCGTTGAATTGCTTGCAAAAATCCATGATATTGATACCCTTAGAACCCAGAGCGGGGCCTACGGGAGGAGAGGGGTTTGCTGCCCCACCCTTAATCTGCAATTTGATCTGTCCAGCAATTTCTTTAGCCATTGTACAAATTTAAATTATTTGTTGTTAAAAAACATAGCAAGCACGACTTGGTTGCGTAACATCGACCGTGCCGTTACTCGCGTTCGACTTGCGAATTATCCAACTTGAGCGGCGTCTCACGTCCAAACACCTTGACCATCACTGTCAACTCACGCTTCTCACGGTTGATTTCCTTGATCTCACCGATGAAGCCGCTGAAGGGGCCGAAGTTGACCTTCACCGACTCGCCAACGACATAGTCGCTGACAGCATCTGCTGCCTCCATCTCGCGGACCTCGGCTTGACCGAGCATCGTCTGGATCTGGTGCTCGGGCACCGGCTCGGGACGACGCTCTCCCTCGCGGGAGCGCACGAAGTTGACCACGTTGGTCGTGTCCTGCAAGGTCACCTCAATCTCGGCAGTGAGCTCCAACTTTACAAACACATATCCCGAGAACATGACCTTCTCCTTGAGGACCTTCTTCCCGGCACGCGTGGTGTAAACCTTCTCGGTGGGAACAAGAATCTGTGAGATATTCTCGGCGAACACAGGATTGTTCTTCCTGTAGCCTTCGATCATCTCCTTGACCTTCATCTCCTTGCCCGAGATGGTGCGCAAGATGTACCATTGATGCTTACCCTGAGACATAGTTGTGACTAGTGCAGTGACAGTTTGTTAATTAAAGTGATTGACATGAAACAACCGCACACCTGAGTGTGCTGTTGTTGAATGGAGATGTGAGCCTGGTTCAGGCAGCCACTCCGTAAACGAAGTGCATCACTTGATTGATGCAGAAGTCGATTACCCAAATGACCAGCGATGCGATGATGGAAGCAACCATCACAACGATAGTACTGTTGGCCAGTTCACTCTTAGTAGGCCAAGAAACCTTATGAACGAGCTCGTTATAAGATTCCTTGATATCCGTAAGCCTGTTATTAAAAAAGTTCTTCATTTGTTTATTTTCTTTCTATTTGCACGGGAAGTAAGGCTCGAACTCACGACCTACGGTTTTGGAGACCGTCGCTCTACCAACTGAGCTATTCCCGTAATTAAAAACGGCCTGGCTGGCTTGTAGCCAGACCGTTTTATCTTGTTGCCGGCCGGTGTTGATTACCGGACCAGCGGGTTGATGACCAAAGAGGTATTAGTCCTCGATGATACCGGTGATCTGACCAGAGCCTACGGTGCGGCCACCCTCACGGATAGCGAAACGCAGACCTTCGCTGCAAGCAACGGGAGTGATCAGCTTGACGTCGATCTCGACGTTGTCACCAGGCATTACCATCTCGACACCAGCGGGGAGCATGATCTCACCGGTTACATCCAGGGTGCGGATGTAGAACTGGGGACGATAGTGGTTGTGGAACGGGGTGTGACGACCACCCTCTTCCTTCTTCAGGACGTAGATCGAAGCCTTGAAGTGATCGTGGGGTTTGATAACGCCCGGGTGGCAGATTACCATACCGCGCTTGATGGTCTTGTAGTCAATACCGCGGAGCAGCAGACCTACGTTATCACCAGCCTCACCCTCGTCGAGGATCTTGCGGAACATCTCGACGCCGGTTACAACCGACTTCATCTCGGCACCCAGACCCATGATCTGAACCTCGTCGCTCACCTTAACGACACCAGTCTCGATACGACCGGTAGCAACGGTGCCACGGCCAGTGATTGAGAAGACGTCCTCGATGGGCATCAGGAAGGGCTTGTCACGATCGCGCGGGGGCAGGGGGATCCACTCGTCAACGGCGTTCATCA
>JAFTFA010000221.1 GCA_017449785.1 Muribaculaceae bacterium
AATTAAACAAATATTATTATATAAAAATACGTTAAATATAAATAAACATCCGCAATTAGAAAAGAAAATACAAAAATTAGGCTGCCATTCGGCAGCCCAAAACTTATCGTTAACTTAACAGCCTAGAACCGTCCCTATTTTACCCCGTTTACCTTACAGGGTGGAGAGGGCGTCGCTGTGCTGCATGAAGGCCTCGGCGGCCTCGCAGCGGCACTCGAGGCCGCGAAAGTGCTCCATCGTCTTGTGCCAGTGGTAGATGTCGTCCATGCCCTGGCTCACGTGGCAGTTGCACGCCTCGTGCTTGCGGTCGAGCACGCTCTCGATGTTGACCCAGTGGGTGGGGTGGAACATCTGGCTCTGGGTGCC
This sequence comes from Muribaculaceae bacterium, assembly GCA_017449785.1. GTDB lineage: Bacteria > Bacteroidota > Bacteroidia > Bacteroidales > Muribaculaceae > Sodaliphilus. The sequence goes on from JAFTFA010000221.1 coordinate 367, forward strand.
CGACATGGCCTCGAAGTAGTATAGCTTGAAGCGGCGGTCCAGCCGTCGCCAGGCATCCAGCACCAGCATGCCGCAGGCGGCATGGTCCCTGTGGCCGTCGATGGGCCAGTGGGTCATGACGATGTCGGGGTTCTCGCGGTCGATGAGCTCGCGCATCTCCTTGTAGCGCTCCAGGTTGACCTGGGTGTTGCCGTCCACCTGGCTCATGAAGATGTGGCGTGCCCCGGTCACCTTGCAGGCGTTCTCGCTCTCGACCACGCGGATGGCGGCCGCCTCGCTGTGGCTCTTGCCGGCAATGCCCGCCTCGCCGCGCGTGAGATAGACACACACCACGTCGTGGCCCGCGTCGTGCAGCAGGCACATCGTGCCGCCGCAGCAGGTCTCGGGGTCGTCGGGATGGGCTCCGATGGCCAGCACCTTCATGCGCTTGCGGGGAGTGGTGTCATTACTGTTGTTCTGCTGGGCACTTGCGCCCACAGGCAGTCCCAGCACCGTGGCTCCCACGGCTGCCGCGCCCGTCATCTTGATCATTTCTCGTCGGTTCATTGTCGTTGTTGTGATGATGAGTTATCTGTTGCAATGTCACAAATTTACAACATATTTGGACTGACTTCCAAATTTTGCCGCCCTTTTTTCTCGCCCGTGCCCCGACGGCGGTGGCCCGTCCTGCCCCCACGCGCTGCGGCCATCCCGGCCGTTGTCATGCGGTCACGGCGACCGAAAACGATAGGTTGTGGCCTGCTGTAGTAAAATTAACACAGTTCAAGGGTTGTTTTTTGAAATATAATGGTTATATTCGCACTTTCAATGATATTATATTGCAGGGTGGATGGAATAAGAACTTCTAGCAAGCAATATTTGTTGAGCACTAGCACTAACCAAATTCAATATTATTTATTAACTTAATTCAAACAAAAAAGATGAAAAGATTATTACTATTTTTCATGCTCCTTGCCCTGGCGATACCGCTATGGGCAGGGGAAAAGACCGTTACGATTTCCCGCAACGAGGGAATCTATGATGACGGTACAGGCGTCTATTTTTGCTCCAAGGGCGGCATCACGATGACTTTCTCCAGCGGTCTGAACAATGTCAATTACCTGGTCGAGCACCAGCAGACGGTATTTGACATCTTCTCGACCAACTACACGATCAAGAAAATCGTCTTCCACTGCCTGGACAACACGACAAGCAGTGACATCGACAGCTTCTACTGGGGTCCATCGACCATCAGCGAGTTTGATGGCGCCAACTACACGCCCACGGGCACCTATAGCTACAGCGGCTATGACGGCACCTGGCTGGGCGGCAGCACGCCGTCCAAGTATGTCAAGTTCCAGACGATGGCCAGGCCGGTGCGCTTCGGCTCGGTCGAGATCACCGTCGATAAGGAACTGGGCGACATCTATGACCTGGTGACCAGCAACGACGAGATCCAGGCGGGCCAGACCTATGTCCTGGTGAGCCAGCGCTCGTCGCGCGCCCTGGGACGCGAGGAGTATCACGGCAGCGATAGCTACACCACCTTCTCCTCCACGCCGGTGACCCTGCTCAACAATAACCTGAAGGTGAAAGTCACCGACGAGGTCCAGCTCATCAAGCTCGAGTCGTCGGGCGACGGCACCCGTCCCTGGTACCTCAAGGTGGGCGAGAACTACATGCGCCGCCGCAATGGCGACAACACGTCGGGATCAGGCACCAACTATGGCTACAACCTCTATTCCACGGCCAATATCGCCAGCGGCACCGAGGCCAATTACAGGGTCTCGATCTCAGTATCGGGCAACACCAACAACAATGCCCTCATTAGGTTCACCCACAACAGCAGCGAGACGGCGGCCCCGTCGGGCGGCGTGACGCGCACGTTTGCCATCCGCCACTACAACGGCGGCAGCCTCTTCAGGGTGATGGACTACTCGTCTAACAACAGCGAGGCGTCCTACCAGCGCGTCTATCTCTACAAGCCGGCCGAGAACCACGTCGTCACCACCGAGTGTGACCCCACGGCGGGCGGCTACATCACCCTGGGCGATGGCGTCCTGATGGACAACCAGGGCGTCAACAGGTCGCAGCAGTACGAGACGGTGACCTTCTTTGTCGGCTCGACCGACGGCTGGGGCATCGGCGAGGTGACGGTGACCGACCAGGCGACCGGCGAGGTGACCACGCTGGTACCCACCGGCACGAGCGACTTCGGTAACGACTACACGTTCACCATGCCCGATGCCGACGTCCACATCGTGGCCCGCTTCAACGAGCCCCACGTCATCCACACCCAGATCAACCCCGCCGAGGGCGGCTCGTTCAACTTCATCAACGGTTATACCGACTTCAACGGCCAGACGACCTCTAACGCCGGCAAGACGGTCACCTTCACAGTGGATCCTGCCGATGGCTACGAGTTCAACTCGTTGACGCTCACCGATGATGTTACCGGCGCAGTAACCACGCTCACGCCTGACGCGAACGGCGTCTTCTCCTTTGTCATGCCCGACAATGACGTGACGCTGTCGGCCAACTTTGACCTGATTCCCAGCTATGTCATCACCACCGAGTGCCTGCCCGTCAACGGCGGCCAGATCAATGTGCACACCGGCGTGACCACGGTGGACAACGTGATCACGGGCGACGTGGGTGACCAGGTGACCTTCTGGGTTGGTGTGAACCAGGGCTGGGTGATCGATGGTGTGACGGCCATCAACCAGTTGACCAATGAGCCGGTTGCCTTGACCGAGGTCCATGCCGACAGCTATGGCAAGGACTACCAGTTCACGATGCCCGTCGGCAATGTCCACATCGTGGCTACCTTCCGTCCCGCCGACGATGGGCTCTACCTGCTGGGAACGGCCAATGGCAGAACCGGCTGGGTGCCCTATGGACCCAAGTTCATCTATGACCCGGCCAATGACAATTACTACCTTGACGTTTACTTCAAGGGAGGCAATGACAACGCTGGTGTGGATCCCGCCTACGGCTACTTCAGCTTGACCAAGGTGATCGACGAGGGAGGCAACTGGGACAATATCTCGGGACATCGCCTGGCAGCCGAGTATGACCTCTATGGCGTGCAGGACGGCTCGACCGGCGTGACCCTGTATGACGGTACCGACCACCAGAACTTCGCCTTCAAGATCCCGCCGGGCGTTTACCGCATCACCGTCAACAGTGCCAAGACCGAGATGAGCATCACCGAGTATCCCCTCGAGCTCTACTTCGATCCCGCCAGCGGCTCGACCGTCGAGCTGGGTCAGGTGGTGACCATCACCAGCAACCTCGACCAGCTCGTGCATGACATCAACGAGAACGAGGTGCTTGCCACCTTCAAGAACAGCACCGACGGCACCATGCCGCCCGTGACCGAGGGCAACACCGCCACCATCACCCAGCAGGGAACGACCACGGTCAACGCGACAGCCAACATCGGCTACATCGTCGTGCCTGGCGCCGCGACCTACACGCTCGCTGCCCCCCAGCAGTACAGCATCACGGCACTGTGCTCTCCCGTGGCGGGTGGCTCAATCACCGTGATTGACCAGGCAACAGCAGGCGAGACTGTCACCGTTACCGTTGGGACCAACTTGGGCTACTCGCTCACCTCGGTGACGGTAACGACCAGCGGCACCGTCCAGCAAGTGCCTGTCACCGATAATGGCGACGGCACCTACAGCTTCACCATGCCTGAGGACGATGTCGTCGTCATGGCCAATTTCTCGCTCGAGGGCGTGATTGTGAGGGTTGTTACCAAGACCAGCCAGATTGTCGAGGGGCAGACCTATGTATATATCAATAGAGCCAGCCAACAGGTGATGAGTAAACCTATCAATAGCCCCAACTACTTCTATGATGAAGCCGATATCGTGGGTTGGGTCTCCCCCGGTGACTTTACCAGGGCGATTGTAGATGGACGTGCCGTATTCTTCAAGACCGTTAATGTCAATGATACGGTAACTCCGGCTGGTGCCAAGGCCGTGAATCTGCAAGCTGAAGATGGCATGTATATCACAATGAGAGACCTTAGTGATGGTTTTAACGTTGGAGGCCGTATGTATCCTTATCCGACACTGTCAAGTGATGATTACATGCACCAGCTTCAACGGTTGACGATGATGGTAGAACCCACAGGCACTGATTACCTTGCAGGAAGTATCTACAGTCATTACCTCGCACCCAATTCCTATCGCCTCTCCTTTGCAGGCTCGGAATTTTGCTTTATAACCGACAACCCAACTTATCCAATTGCAATACATCTCTACAAGATTGCCGATTCCTTTAATATCTCGACCGAGACTGACCCCGATGGTGCGGGTGAACTGGCTCTCTCGGGGGATGTGACAGGAACGACATGTCTTGATGGCGATGTCGTTACAGTAACTCCGTCTTCCAACGACGACTATGTGTTTGACCACTTGACTGTTACGGTCGATGATACCGGCGAGGTGATAGATGTTGTCGATAATCAGGATGGCACCTACAGCTTTGAAATGCCGGTAGGCGATGTGACAGTGACGGGTCATTATGTGCAAGGTTTCAAGGTCTCGACCGTGTGTGTGCCCGCCGCTGGTGGTGTCATCAACGGTATTGATTTTAATTACGCCCCCGAGGGAAAGAATATTTCATTTAACGTGGTGGCCAACGATTATTATGTGCTCGATCACGTCACCCTCACCAATCATGAGACGGGCGAAGTCACGGTACTGGATATGACCGGATATGACTATAATGAAGAATCCCAACTGATTCACGCTTACGCGTTTGAGATGCCTGCTGCCGATGTGACCTTGACGGCCTACTTCAATGCGGCCAACAAGGTGACGTGTGTCGTGCTGCCCGAGGACGAGGAAAATATGCCCGGTGATATGATGGCAGTACGTGAACTGGATAACGGAGAATTCATGTGGTCTGAATACTTCGCGCCCGGCACCGACGTCCTGGTGGACATCTATCAATATTCTGGCTACGCTCTGGACCATGTGACGGCCATCAAGGATGGTACCGAAGTGGAGATCGAGTTGAACGACATCAGTGAGGAAATTGACGATGAACGCTACGAGGCCCATTACTATAAGAGCTTTGTAATGCCTGCCAATGATGTTACCGTTACCGCTTACTTTGTGCTCAACACGCCGTTGAAGTTCATCGAGGACTATAATTACGGTAATTATAGCGGTGACCCAGTCGTGGTGACCGATACGTTGATCGTCGTCTGGGCTGCCAAGGACATGTTGTGGGCCAAGGACATGGCACGCTCCAACATCTATGTGGAGCAGCCCGAAGGCACCCGCGACTACATCAAGACGGACCTCAAGCTCCAGACCCACGACTGGGATCAGAGCAACTGGGTCATGCTGGATTGCAGTGCGCTGTATCCCGAGCTGACAACGGTTCAACGTCGCGAGAAGCTCAATGAGCTTGTTGACCACAAGATCGTTCCGTCAACCATCAGGGGTATCTATTATTGCGAATTCTCGGATATGGATTTTAAGGTGGACAACACCATCGTGTTGAGTGACGAGCATCGTCCCCAGCCTGTACCCTATCTGGTGAATGATGTCCAGTACTCGTTGGGCTATCCTGGCTATATACAGGATCCCAGAGAAGAAAATCAGAACTATGATTACAGCTATAATCACTACATTCCCACCAACTTCTTGTGTGGTTATTCTGTTGTAACTGGCGAGTCTGATTGTGTGTTCAATATGGGAAAAGATCAATTGACATCATTGACCGAGGACATCCAATTCTTCTTCATTCCTCCCAAGGACAAGGAGGTCGTTCAAGTCTGGGCCGTGTATGAGGGAGCAAGTGACGGTGATGTGCCCTGCGACTTCTTCACCATGTATGAGCCTTACAAGGATAATGGCATCCAGCAGAATATCTTTGACCTGCCGGGCTTCTTCCATGTGGATCAGGACGACTGGTGTTACAATCGATTGAGGACCGACTTGACCGATGATGCATTCGGCAGGCCTGGCAACATCGATGGCCTTGACACTCCGCTCAATCCCGGTGATGCCTACCTCTTCCATATTGCGATTGATCGCAGGTATGCCCGCCCGCCTGAGATTATGGCACCCGCAACAGAGCCTAATACTCCCAAGTACAGGGATTATAATGATATTTATAGGGTCCTGCCGCTCGATATGGATTCACCCGATAACACCTATACTGCCGTCAAGACAATCAACGCTCCCGACGCTGCCCAGATTGTCAGCATCAGCTACTTCAACATGATGGGACAGGAGAGCAGCCAGCCGTTTGATGGTGTCAACATCATGGTGATCCGTTACAAGGACGGCAGCTTCAGGTCCACCAAGATCCTGAAGTAGCCTGCAAGCCCCTACCGGGCTGGAAAACAACTGAAAAAGTCTGATTAATCTGAAGTCATCCGCGCTCCAATCAAGGTGTGAGTGCGGATGACTCAGTTTCTTCCAGCACTTTTTCAGACAACCTTAACAACACCAGTGCTGGCAACAATCACAACCTAGATTCTTTGCATCCTCACACTGCTTGCGGGCAAGGATATTTAAACCTTTGCCGCTTCGCGGCTTAGCGCCTTAGCGTGATCCAAGCAGGTGCGGATGCCGTTGTTTGAGTTGTTTTTAAAAAACGCTACAATCCGGATGGCATAGTCTTTCTTGTCTTCTAATAAAACCTTTGCGGCTTAGCGGCTTAGCGTGATCCAAGCAGGTGCGGAAGCCTCAGTAGAATATTCAGTTGTTGTTTCCCGTGCCGGTCACTGCTTGAGCAGCAGGTTGATGAGTGCCGTCACGTCGTCGATGTTGACCGCTCCGTTATTGTCGGCATCGGCGCAGTCCCAGTCGATGGCGTTGCGGTCGCCCTTCAGGAGATAATCGATCAGGGCCGTGACATCGTCGATGGTCAGGTGGCCGTCACCATTGGCGTCGCCAGGGATGAGGACCTCGGCCCGCATGACCTGCAGCATGGCCTTGGCGCGCTGGCGCAGCCAGTTGGCGGCGCGCACGCACTGGTCGGCATAGTTGACATTATCCGACGCGGCAGTGCTGTTCAGTTCCAGCGACGGCTTGGCATAACGGTAATACTCCTGGCAGTAGTCACACAGCTCATCGATGTCGTTTTCCACCAGCTTCTTCCACAGTTCATAGAGCCGCCTGGCCACCTTGGGATCATTGCGCAGGCGGGTAAAGAATTCTGACTGTCCCCACGAGACTGCATGGTAGTAGTCAATAGCGGGGTTGCAGCGGTAGTAATTGCCGTTGGTCTGTTGCCCGAAGGCCCAGTCAAAGTCCCAAACGGGTCCGAAGATGAACTTGCAGCTGTCATCGAGGATGTTCTCGTGATAGCAGTAGCCGCTCTTGGGGTGCAGGATCTCGTAGTTGCAGATCAGCTCATTGAGCATCAGGTATCGCGCCAGGTAATCGATGTCGATGTGCTCGGCCAGGTCGGTGCTGTCCTGTACCGCCTGGCACATGGCGTTGAAGCGCTCCTTCACCATGGCCAGCGTGAGCACGGTGGCATCGGCCTCGCCGAATGTGGGATCCTTGACGTTGCAGGGGATGCCATAGGGCCTGGAAAAGAACTTCTGGCCTGCCGCCTCGTCAAAGTGGGTGTCCAGTTTCAACAGCGTGGCCACGCTCTCGTCGGCGACCTCGACACTGTTGTTGGAAATGCCGACTTTCTCGGTGAAATTGTAGCTCCCCTTGTACACGCCGTTGACATACAGGTCCACGGGAATGATGTGGTTGGCCGCCGCGGTGCCGATCAGGCTGGCTGCCTTCATGCCGATGGCGTTGGTCAACATCGAGCCGTTCTTCTTATTGGCCAGCAGCACCCAACTTTTACCCTTGGTCAAGCCCAGCGGCTTCTTCTTGCTGGCAAACTTCAGGCGGTAGGGATTCTTGGCCTCGGGGTTGTTGGACCAGCTGGTGTTGCCGCGCCCCTTGACCTGGACCGAGTCGGTCATCGAGGGGAAGACGCCCGCGCCGTCGATGATGATTTCGGCATCCAGGTAGATCTCCTTGCTGGCGATGGGCTCGCTGCCCACGGTGTTGATGTCGATGCGCGGCACGCGGGTAGAGTGGTCGGTCAGGAAGTCGGCCGTGACGGTATAGGTCTTGCCATAGGGATTGAAGCCCAGCTTGTTATCGTCGATGCGGGCAAGAATCATGTCGCCGGGGTAGCCCACGGTATAAACCTTGCTGGTGTCGTAGTGCTGGCGGCTCACGCGGGACTGCTGCTCCTTGCCGTTGACATAGGCCCGTGCCCGCTCGTCAGACAGCTCGAACGATGCCGTCAGCCACTTGCCGATGCCGATGACCTGGGCATTGATCGCGTCATCGCCGATGGTGCCGGTGGCATCGTCGATGAGCTGGAAGTTGTACTTGTCATTGAACTTGAAGGAGGTGATCACGGGCAGTTCCTTGGCCAGCTGGTCGCTGATGTCGATGATGCTGGAAAGGGGGTAGCTGTAGGCCTTGCCGTCCACGGCCAGGAAGGTGACGTCGGTGTCGGTCATCCTCACGTCCTTGAGGCAGGTGTCAGGAAAAACCAGCAGATGCCCGTCGTCGAAGGTCACATACTTGCTCGCTGCTGTCGTTGTCTGGGCGAAAATCATTGTCACACAGATGGTTAAGGCAAGTGCAAAACTGCGCTTTAGGATAAAGGTTGCCGTGCTCATCATTCGTGTCAAGTTAATATTATTGGCCATTTATGGAATGACAAAGGTAGTGAAAATCTGTGATACCACAAATTTTCACTACCTCTTAATTGATAATCAGCCGTTTAGCCCCTTCTTGGAACTGTGCGCCTGATCAGATGTCGGCCTTGAGCAGCAGGTTGATGAGTGCCGTCACGTCGCTGATGTTGACCAAGCCGTCGCCGTTCACGTCGCCTTTTTTCAGACAACCTTAAAAACCTGTGTGACAACAATTACAACCTTATTTTTTTGCATCCGCATCACTGATTGCGAGCCCCTTGCGAGCAATCAACTTTAAAAAACTTCGCGGCTTTCTATATATGCATTTACATATTTGTCTGATTTCTTGATGTTTATGTCAACCTCGCTTAGCGCCTTAGCGTGATCCAAGCGGGTGCGGATGCATTCAGTTGCTGTTTCCCGTGCCCGTCACTGCTTGAGCAGCAGGTTGATGAGTGCCGTCACGTCGCTGATGTTGACCAAGCCGTCGCCGTTCACGTCGGCATTGGCAAGGACAATGGCGTCGCCGTTGCCATTGAGCAGGTAGTTGATCAGCTTGGTGACGTCGCTGATGTTGATGATCTTGTCACCGTTGATGTCGCCCACGAGCACCTCGGGCTCCTCGGGGAAGACGATGGTGTGGAACGAGGTGCCCTTGATCTTGATCTGCTCGCCCGCGCTGTAATAATAGGCGTTGGCAAAGTATTTCCAGCCGTTGATCACGTTGTCAAAGTCGGCCTGCACGTCGCGGGTCTCGCCGGGCTCGAGCACGATGGGGATGTTCACCGCCTGCACGTTGGTGCCAGAGTTGCCCGCCGTGTGCTTGTAGAGCTTGAACGACAGGTCGTTGTCATAGCGCTCGGTGCCATTGTTGGTCACGGTGAGGACCATGCTGAACTTGTCGCTGGTGACAATCCTGTTCTCGGCATCGGTGACGTTGAGCACCTGCAGGCTGCCGCCCATCGAGGCCGCGGGCATCTCGTCGATGGTCACGTGGCGCGTGGCGATGGCACTGCCGCCCTCCTCGTCCCAGGTCCACGTGAGCTTGTAGTCGCCCGCTGCCGACGGCATGAAGCGGAACGGGATGTCGCCCGTCTCGCCCTTGCCGATGCCGACGTGGGCCGCCGAGATAAACGTCGTGTCGTTGGCATACAGGTAGAGCAGGTTGTTGCAGGCCTCGCCGTTGTTGGTCATGTTCACGGTGATGTCGATGGGACGGCCGTTCTGCATCCTGCCGGCCATGGTGATGTCGTTGATGGTGTAGTCGCGCTCGGCCGCCGTGCCATAGCCCTTGAGCTGGCAGGTGTTGCCGTTGATGACCACCTCGATGTAGTTCTTGTCGGCACCGATGCAGGGACGCCAGTTGCCGGCACTGTACTCGCTGCAGATGGGCAAGATGCGGTAGGTGCCGCTCGTGATGCCGCTGCCGAAGCTCACAATCTTCTCGCTCAAGGTCACGTAGTAGCCCGGCCGCAGCGACGTGTGGTAGGTCTCATAGATCACCCCCTTCAACGTCTCGCCCTGGTACAGGCCCCAGCCGTAGCTCACCGCCATCACCTGGGACGTGTAGTTGCGGAAACGGCCCGTCAATGTGGCCTTGAAGTTGTAGTTACTGCCGCTGCGGGTCACCGTGGTGCTGCTGTTGAGGGCGACGTCGGTCGAGGTGAGGTCGCTCACGCTGCTGCCGTCGCTGCCCGGCTCGATGCCGATGAGGGCCGCTTGATTCAGGATGTAGCCATAGGTGCCGCTGGCGCTGCCGGTGCCCTGGATGTCGGGGTTGAGCACATTGAGCAGGAAGTAGCCGTTGCTCTGACCGTTCCAACCCCAGTTGAAGTGGTACAGACCCTCGCCGTCATAGCCGTCGCACACAAAGGCGTGACCCCCCGTCAGCTTGCTGCCGCTGTAGATGACAGGACGGCCTGCCGCCAGCTCGCTGTAGAGGATGTCGGCCCACTGCTGGCTGCTGTAGTTCTCGCGGTTGATGGCGTGGGCACTGGGCTTGTAGTCAAAGTAGGCCGAAATCTTGGCCGGGATGCTGGCCGTGGTGGCCCCCGACGAAGTCTTCTTGAAGTCCATCTCGACTGATTGGGCGCAATAGAGCGTCAATGTGGCGGCAGCGAGGGCGGCTGCGCTCGTCGTGTCGCTGGTCAGGTAGGTGTCCTGCATGTCATCCCAGTTGAAGTCCACGGGAGGCAGCTCGGGCATGTAGAAGCTCAGCGTGGTCGAGGTATAGGCTGGAATGGCCCTGGTGGGTCGGGCAGGCCACTTGTGGTAGTACATCACCTGGGCCATCGCCGTGGCGACACAGCCCGCGGCGGCATGCTTGCCGTCGGGACGGATGGGCAGCAGGATGTTGTAAGGATTGTTCTGGGACCACGTGCTCGTGAGCAACGGCGCGATGGCTTGGCCCGACGAGGTGAGCCGGGCGGGCTTGTCACCGCGGCCCAGTGCCTCGATCTGGGCACTGTAGCCCTCGAGCAGGGCCTGCATGGCCTCGGGCATGTCGCGGCTGTCGAGGCTGCCCTTGTCGCTGTAGCCCAGCACGGCAGGAGCGCGGTCGTCGCCGGCCACGATGACAAAGCCGCCGCCCGTCGTGTTGTTAAACACATAGTAGGCCGCCTTGCCGCTGCCCGTGGCAGCACCCAGCATCGGAGCCTTGTGGGTCATCTTGAGCCCGGTGGATGACTTGGCATGACCGGCCATGAAGCGGGACGCGATGGCCAGTGCCTGGTTCTCATTGATGGATTCGGCCCATGCAGCGGTAGTCGCCACAGCCAGGCTCAACAATAAAAGGAGAGTCTTGATTTTTCCCATAGAGGTAGTAAAGATGCTTTAAAAAGGTGAATAATACAATATTGTTGCAAAGTTACGCCATTTTTTTGAAAAAAACAAAAAGGGTAAAATCATGGCGGTCCTTCTCTGTAAAATCGGGCTACTGGCTGGCATGGGCAGGGCAACTCACGGGCGGGAGAGCAACAGCAGCGTGCGGGCGCGGTGCAGGCGCCATGCCGTGCCATAGATGCTGTCCTCGTCGCCATAGAGCGACATGAGCGTGTAGTTGGCCAGGGCGGTGACGATGGCGTTCTTGAGGTCGCTGGCCAGTGAGAGCAGCGGGCGCTTCTCGACGACGATGCCCAGCACGATGTTCTGGCTGTCGAGATTGAAATTGATGTTCTGGCTCATGATGTAGCCGCTCATGCGGGCCAACAGATCGTCCAGGCCCTCGCGCACGCGGCGGTCCACGATGGGTTCATTATTGCGGTTCACGCCCCAGGCGGTGGCGTTGTCGGCGGGGTGCCAAACCCCCTCGGTGTAGATGGCTTGCTGGATGTCATCCAGGTCGATGACGATGTCGATGCGGTATTTCATGATGAGATAATAGTTTTTAGTTTTAAGTTTTAAGTTGTTAGTTGTAAGTTTTTAGTTGGGGCTAGCGCAGGGCGCGGGTGCGGGCCTTGGTGCAGATCTTGGTCAAGGCGGTGGCCGGCGAGATGAAGAAGCGCGATGCGCGGCAGTGCTCCAGCACGTGGTCGATGGCGCGCTCCACGCTCATGCCCGTGGTCATGAGTTGGCGGACGTGGTCGGTGATTTCATACCACATCTTGCGGCGCAGGCCTGACTCGGCCAGCCCGATCTGTTCCTCGGTGCGGTAGGAGCGTGCCCCGTTCCCCCTTTTCTCCTCATCAGCCAGCAGGTGGCACACGCAGCGGTAGGCACGTTCGTGGTTCACGTGGTAGTGGGGATGGCCGTTGGCGATGGTAAACTTGGCTGCTGCGCGGCGGGCCTTGCTCTCGGTCATGCCCTGTTGCAGCATGGCGTCGAGCGTGGGATGATACAGCGCCAGGAATTCCTTGTCGCGCTGCTCGCACAGTTCCCTGTGCATGATGATGGTTTTCATGTCCTTCATGGTGAAAAATGGTGTTTTAAATGGTGAATAAAACTTTTTGACGTTGCAAAATTACAACATTGTTGGTGATTTGTCAAGTTTTTTCAAGAAAAAATTTCATTACTGATCTTTTAGCTTCATTTCTCGAGCGGAGCTCGATCAAAGGTTCCAGCAGCCAATGATGATGACACACCCGCCATGATTAGGATGCGTTTTTTGCTTTTTACCGGATAGTGATAATATCGTTTCACGATTTATCAACAGCAACAACTCCCCAGCCACGCGCGCACGCGCGTTGTTGGTGTTATTTTTCTTAGTTTTCTTTTTTTCTTCTATAAAGGGGGTGTGGGGGAAAAGTCTTCTTTTTTCTTTACCTTCTTTTTAGGGTTTTAGTTGGGTTTTTAATTGGTTTTTTACCATTTATTCCGGCGGGGGAGTGCAATGAGGCATTGATCGAGACCCCCTGGCGGGGCTGATCCGGGTCAGGATTGCTGGAATTGGGTGGGCGTGAGGCCCGTCATGCGCTTGAAGAACTTGGTGAAAAACGACGAGTTGGGGAAATTCATGTCCTCGGCGATGAGTGCGATGGACTTGCCGCTGTGCTTGAGGTCGATCTTGATGCGGGTGACCAGGGCATCGTCGATCCACTGCTTGGCACTCTTGCCGCTCACCTGGCGGATGATGGTGCTCAGGTAGCGCGGCGTCAGGCACAGCTGCGAGGCATAGAAGTCGATGGTGTGGTGCTCGGGCGCATAGCGGGTGACCAGTTGGATGAAGTCGGTGAATAGCCGTTGCTCGCGCGACTGGCTGTGCTCGATGGTCTGCTCGTGCTGGCTCCACAGGTGGTCGATATACCACAGCAGGGCACTCACCAGGTGCAGCGTCACCACATTGCTGTGGCCCGGCCGCACGATGTGGTCGTGCAGCGTCTTGTGCAGCTCGTCGTAGTAGCTCATGTCGTCCACGCCGAGGCGCAGGTGGAAGTCGCGCAGGTGGCCGTCCAGTGCCCTGGGAATGCGGTTGCCGATGGCCAGCTGGAACAGCTCGTCGCTCAACGAGAAGCCGATGGCCTTGACGTCGCTCGACGCCTCGTGATACTCGATGATGCCGTTGGTGCCCAGGAACACCAGGTCGCCCGCCTGGATGTCGTGCTCGATCATGTTGAGGGTGACGCGGGCCCACCCCTTCCAGATCAGCAACAGGCGCATCTCGGGCAGGATGGTGGATGTGCCCGCGAACTGCATCCTGACAATGTTAATGTCGATGTTGCGGACCACGGCCAGGTTCTGGGTGATGTAGTTGCCCACGGCGAGTTCGTCGCTGTGGTTATCGATGAGTTCCTTGAGCTGGGTGAGGTTGAGTTGTTGCAGTTCTGCCATGATGATTACCGAAATTTTGGACGTAAAGATAGCCAGAAAAAACCCAAAAACCCAATAAAAACCCCTTTTGTTGTACAAAAAGGCCATTTTTCTCTTGTTTTGGATAGTTTAGAATAGAATATTGGTGACTACCTTTGCATCGACAATCAAAATGTGACAGATATATAATATGATGAACAGGATTTATACCATCATGATGGCAATAGGCCTCATCGCCCTCGCCTCCCGGGCCCAGACTCTGGAGGAGTGCCAGCGTGCCGCCGAGCGCAACTATCCGCTCATTGCCCAGCATGACCTCATTGCCCGCACGACCGACCTCACCGTGTCCAATATACAGAAGGGGTGGCTCCCCCAGGTGACCGCGACGGCCCAGGCGACCTACCAGAGCGCCGTCACCTCGTGGCCCGACGAGATGCAGTCGCTGATGCGGCAGATGGGCACCGAGATGAAGGGCCTGGCCCGCGACCAGTACCGCGTGGGGCTGGACGTGCAGCAGACGGTCTATGACGGCGGCACCATCGGTGCCCAGCGCGAGGTCGCGCGCCGCCAGGGCGACGTGCAGCAGGCCCAGCTCGACGTGGACCTGTATGGCGTGCGCCGCCGGGTCAACGAGATGTACTTTGCCCTGTTGCTGCTCGACGATCAGCTCAGGCTCAACAGCGACCTGCAAGAGCAGCTTGCCGCCAGCGAGAAGAAGCTCACCTCGATGGTCAAGCACGGCACGGCCGCCCAGTGTGACCTGAACAACGTCACGGCCGAGCGGCTGAACGTCGTCCAGCAGCAGACCACCCTCGAGTCACAGCACGAGGTGTTGAGGGCGATGCTGTCCACCTTCTGCGGCCTGGAGGTGACGGCACCCAGCAAGCCCCGGGTGCCCCAGACGGGCCAGGGCAACAACCGTCCCGAGCTGCGCCTCATCGACACGCAGCTCAGCCTGGCCGATGCCCAGGAGCGTGCCCTCGATGCCGCCCTGTTGCCCCGCTTGGGCGTGTTCGCCCAGGGCTACTACGGCTATCCGGGCTACAACATGTTCAAGGACATGATGGGCCACGAGTGGTCATGGAACGGCATGGTGGGTGCCCGCCTGACGTGGAACATCGGCGCCCTGTACACCCGCAAGAACGACAAGGCCAAGCTCCAGTTGCAGCGCGAGACGGCCCAGCGCCAGCGCGAGACCTTCCTGCTCAACAACCGCCTGGACCGGATGCAGCAGGATGCAGCCATCGACCGCTACCGCCGCCTCATGGCCCAGGATGACAAGATCATCGCCCTGCGCCAGCAGGTGCGCAAGGCCGCCGAGTCCAAGCTCTCCCACGGCATCATCGACGTCAACGACCTGCTGCGCGACATCAACAGCGAGAATGCCGCCCGCGTGCAGCAGTCCATCCACGAGATCGAGATGCTCAAGGGCATGTATGACCTGCAGTATATCACCAACGACTAACCAACAATCCACAAGACGATGAAACAGATATTCATGATGGCAAGCGTGGCGGCACTCGTGTTGCTGACCGCTTGCGGCAAGAAGGAGAAGGCGTTTGACGCCACGGGAACGTTCGAGGCCACCGAGGTCACCATCTCGGCCAAGGCCACCGGCGAGCTGAAGGCATTTGACATCACCGAGGGGCAGACCGTCGAGGCTGGTGCCCAGGTGGGTCGCATCGACACCTACCAGCTGTCGTTGCAGAAACAGCAGCTCGAGACCCAGCGCGGCCAGCTGGCTGCCAGCAAGCGCCAGCTGTCATCCAGCCGCTCGGCCACCAGCAGCCAGCAGCTCGACCTGAACAAGCAGCTGTCATCCATCCAGCAGCAGATTGCCAATGCCCAGCGCGAGCGCCAGCGCTATGCCGAGCTCGTCAAGGACGGTGCCGTGCCCCGCAAGCAGCTCGACGACATCGACAACCAGATCAAGGTGCTCAAGCGCCAGCTCGAGGCCACGCGCGACCAGATAGGCAGCAACAATGCCGCCCTGGCCGACCAAGCCAGGGGCCTGGGTGCCCAGATGGACGGCATCGACGCCCAGATGGCGGGTATCGACGCCCAGCAGCGCCAACTCGATGACCAGATTGCCAATGCCGACATCGTGGCCCCTTTCAAGGGCACGGTGCTGGAGAAATATGTCGAGCAGGGCGAATTTGTGTCCACGGGCAAGCCGTTGTTCAAGATGGCCGACGTGGAGCAGATGTTCATCCGCGCCTATGTCACCTCGGCCCAGTTGCAGCACATCAAGGTGGGCCAGCAATGCAAGGTGTTTGCCGACTATGGCGACGGGCACAAGAAGGAATATGCCGGCACGGTGACCTGGATTTCCAGCCGCTCGGAGTTCACGCCCAAGACCATCCTGACCGATGACGAGCGTGCCGACCTGGTCTATGCCGTCAAGATCGCCGTCAAGAACGACGGCTATGTCAAGATAGGCATGTACGGTGAAGTGAAGTTTTAACCCTCTATCCAATCAATGACCGGCAATGAACGCGATTGAGGTAAACCATGTGTCCAAGAGCTACGGCAAGGCCAAGGCACTCGACGACGTGTCCTTCACCGTGGGCAAGGGTGAGGTCTTCGGCCTCATCGGGCCCGACGGCGCAGGCAAGACGTCGCTCTACCGCATCCTGTGCACCCTGTTGCTGCCCCAGGCGGGGACGGTGACGGTCGATGGATGTGACGTGGTGTCGCAGATGGCCGACATCCGCCGCAGGGTGGGCTATATGCCGGGCCGCTTCTCGCTCTATGAGGACCTGACGGTCGAGGAGAACCTGCACTTTTTCGCCAAGTTGTTCGGCACGACGGTCGAGGCGGGCTATGACAGCATCAAGGCCATTTACAGCCAGATCGAGCGCTTCAAGGACCGCAAGGCCGGAGCCCTGTCGGGCGGCATGAAGCAGAAACTCGCCCTCTCGTGTGCCCTGGTGCACCAGCCCAGCGTGCTCTTCCTCGACGAGCCGACGACGGGTGTCGATCCCGTGTCGCGCAAGGAGTTCTGGGACATGCTGGCCGGCCTCAAGCAGCGCGACATCACCATCGTGGCCTCGACGCCCTATCTGGACGAGGTGCGCCGCTGCGAGCGCGTGGCCTTCCTTGACCAAGGCCAGGTGCGCGGCATCGTCACGCCCGACGAGATATTGACCCGCTTTGCCGACATCTTCAATCCGCCGGGCATCGAGCATACCCAGGCCGTTGTGGACCATGACGAGAACGTCATCGAAGTGGAGCATCTGGTCAAGGCCTTCGGCTCGTTTCATGCGGTTGACGACATCAGTTTCACCGTCAAGCGGGGCGAGATCTTCGGCTTCCTGGGTGCCAACGGCGCTGGCAAGACCACGGCGATGCACATGTTGACGGGCCTCAACCAGCCCACCAGCGGCACGGGCCGCGTGGTGGGCTATGACATCCGCACCGAGCACGAACAGATCAAGCGGCACATCGGCTACATGAGCCAGCGGTTCTCGCTCTATGAGGACCTGACCGTGGCCGAGAATATCCGCCTGTTTGCCGGCATCTATGGCATGGCCGATGCCGAAATCGCCCGCAAGACCGACCAGCTGCTCGCCCGCCTGGAGTTTGCCGACCACAAGGATACCCTCGTGGCCTCGCTGCCCCTGGGCTGGAAGCAGAAGTTGGCCTTCTCGGTGTCGATCTTCCACGAGCCGGGCGTGGTGTTCCTCGACGAGCCCACGGGCGGCGTGGATCCGGCCACGCGGCGGCAGTTCTGGGAGTTGATCTATGACGCGGCGGGGCGGGGCATCACCGTGTTTGTCACGACCCACTACATGGACGAGGCCGAGTACTGTGACCGCATCTCGATCATGGTCGATGGCAAGATCAAGGCCATGGGCACCCCCGATGAGTTGAAACAGAAGTATAACCAGCCCGATATGGACCACGTGTTCACCTATCTGGCACGCCAAGCGACCCGCAGCAGCGATTAACCCCCGGCATCATCACAACCATGGAACAGTTCATCTCATTTGTCATCAAGGAGGCCAAGCACATCCTGCGCGACAAGCGCACGATGCTCATCCTCTTCGGCATGCCGCTGGTGCTGATGCTCCTCTTCGGCTTCGCCATTACCAACGACGTGCGCAACGTGCGCACGGTGGTCGTCACCAGTTCGATGGACCACTTGACGCGTCAGGCCGTTGACCGGCTGGCGGCGTCGGAGTATTTCACGATCACCGCCACGGTGGCCACGCCCCGCGAGGCCGAACTCGTCATCCGCGGCCAGCAGGCCGACATGGCCATCGTCTTCGGCCCCGACTTCGCCTCCCGTCGATCGGGCGTGCAGTTCATCGTCGATGGCGCTGACCCCAACATGGCCCAGATGTGGACCAACTATGCTACCGGTGTCATCCTCAATGCCGACGGCGGCCTGGTCAACTCCAAGATGCTCTACAACCCGCAGTTGAAGTCGGCCTACAACTTCGTGCCCGCCATCATGGGCATGCTGCTGATGCTGGTGTGCGCCATGATGACGTCGATCTCGATCGTGCGCGAGAAGGAGAAGGGCACGATGGAGGTGCTGCTCGTCTCGCCGGTCAAGCCGCTGATGATCATCATCGCCAAGGCGATCCCCTACCTGGTGCTCGCCTTTGCCATCCTCATCATCATCCTGTTGATGGGACGCTATGTGCTGGGAGTGCCGCTGGCCGGTTCGCTGTTCTGGATACTGGTCATCTCAACCATCTATATCCTGCTGGCCCTGTCGCTGGGACTGCTCATCTCGAGCGTGGCCCAGACCCAGCTCGTCGCCCTGCTGCTGTCGGCGATGGTGCTGTTGATGCCCATCGTGATGCTGAGCGGCATGTTGTTCCCCGTGGAGTCGATGCCCGTCGTCCTGCAATGGGTGTCGGCCGTCATCCCGCCGCGCTATTACATCGACGCGATGCGCAAGTTGATGATCATGGGCGTGGGCGTCGATCAGGTGATGCGCGAGCTGGGCATCCTGCTGCTGATGCTCGCCGTGCTGTTGACGCTCGCCCTGGCCTCATTCAAGAAACGACTCGAATAATATCAATCATGACGCTGAAGTATCTCATACAGAAGGAATTTACCCAGATAGGCCGCAACGCCTTCCTGCCGCGCTTGATCGTGGCGTTTCCCGTCATCATCATGTGTGTGATGCCCTGGGTGATGAACATGGAGGTCAAGAATATCAAGGTCACCGTCGTGGACAATGACCGCACGACCCTGTCCCAGCAACTGGTGCACAGCATCGAGGCCAGCAATTACTTCCTCTTCCAGGGCCAGCAGACCACCTACCGCGCTGCCCTGCAAGAGATTGAGCGGTCGCGCAGCGACGTCGTGATGGTCATCCCCCAGGACTATAGCCGCGACGTGACGCTGGGCCGTCAGCCCCAGGTCCTGATCGCCGCCAATGCCGTCAACGGCACCAAGGGGTCGATGGGCGCGTCCTATCTGTCACAGATCGTCACGGCCCATGTCATGCCCGACGTGGCCGCGATGCAGTCACGGGTCTCCACCTTGTTCTTGTATAACAAGCACTTGAACTTCAAGCTGTTCATGATTCCCGCCCTGTTTGCCATCGTGATGATGTTGATGACGGGTTTCCTGCCCGCCCTGAACATCGTGGGCGAGAAGGAGGCGGGCACCATCGAGCAGATCAACGTGACGCCGGTGAGCAAGTGGTCATTTATCCTGGCCAAGCTCATTCCCTACTGGATCATTGCCGCGTTT
Organism: Muribaculaceae bacterium; assembly: GCA_017449785.1. Lineage (GTDB taxonomy): Bacteria > Bacteroidota > Bacteroidia > Bacteroidales > Muribaculaceae > Sodaliphilus. The sequence goes on from JAFTFA010000221.1 coordinate 20,000, forward strand.
GTCATCACGGTGTGCCTGTTGCTGGCCTGGGGCGTGTATGGCATCACCAGCGCGGGTCCCGTGTGGCTCATCTATGTGCTGGCGATGCTGCTGGCGCTGTTTTTCTCGTCATTCGGGCTGATCATCAGCAACTACAGCGACACCATGCAGCAGGCCATCTTTGTGATGTGGTTCTTTGTGGTGATGATGCTGTTGCTCTCGGGCCTGTTCACGCCGACGCGGTCGATGCCCTCGTGGGCCTATGCCACGACCTATGTCAATCCCATGTCCTACTTCATCGACGCGATGCGCACCGTCTTTGTCCGCGGTGGCGGCTTGTCCAGCGTGTGGCACCAGCTGCTGGCCCTGCTGGGCATCGGCACGGTCATGGCCACCTGGGCCGTCCTGAGTTACAAGAAAAACAACTGATCATTCTCACCGGCGACCCTCCCTTGGGCCTCACGCTAAGCCGCTAAGCCGCGAAGTTTTTTTAGAAGACAAGAAAGACTATGCCATCCGGATTGTAGCGTTTTTTAAAAACAACTCAAACAACTTAAACACCGGCATCCGCACCCGCTTGGATCACGCTAAGTCGCTAAGCCGCTAAGCGAGGTTGACATAAACGTCAAGAAATCAGACAAATATGCAAATGCATATATAGAAAGTTTTTAAAGTTGATTGCTCGCGAGGGGCTCGCAATCGGTGATGCGGATGCAAAAAAAATAAGGTTGTAATTGTTGTCATACAGGTTGTTACGGTTGTTTGAAAAGGGTCCCAAACGAATATCACGCTAAGCCGCGAAGTCGCAAAGGTTTAATTATTGTTGCTCGCAAGGGGGCGCAAGCAGTGAGGATGGAAAGATTATCCCACGGCATGGGTTGAATGGGGCGTGTGGCTCAATTTCAGTCGGATAGTGGGCGGAATCGGGAGAAATCAACTATCTTTGCACATCAGGATTATGAACAAGACAGTTGATGCCATCGTTGTCAGACTGATTGCCTCATTGGTGATGTGCCTGAGTGTCGTCCTCGTCGCCGGGGCCGACAGCTATGTCACGTTCCGTGACGGGAGCCTGGCGGTGTTCCCCGACAGCTGCGTCGCCTCGACGAGCCTGGATGATGGATGGGTGACCTTCATCGCCGTTGACGGCACGACCTACCGCTATCCCGCTGCCGAGGTCGAGTCGATTGACGGCACCCTGCAGCGGGAATTGCCATCCATCACCTCCTATCGAATCAGGAAAAAGCTGAACTATCAGGTCGTCGCCGATGCCGAGGGACGCATCGGTGACACGACGGTCGATGTCACGGTCGCGGGCATCGGCAAGTGGCTGACGGCATCGTTTGAACTGTCGGATGAGCGGGCAAGGGCCTGGGTGGACGGGCAGGTGCAGCACAGCGGCGACAGCCGTCTGGACTTCGGGCAGGGTAGGGTCTATACCGTGGGCTATCCCGGCGAAGTGGTCCTGGCCGTGGACGATGCCGGGAGGTGTGCTATGGAGCCGTTTGGCCGTCAATATGTCGTGACCGCCGACTTCCTCACCGCCCATGCCACGACGGTGCCGCGCATCGACATCAATACCGCCGACAGTGCCGACATCGTCAGCAAGCATGAGTATCTCGACGCCCTGATCGTCATCGATGGCGCGGGCGTATTCCCCTCGATGACCGACTCGGTGAAAGTGCGTGGCCGCGGCAACACGTCCTGGTCGGCCAATCCGGCGGCCAAGAGCCCCTATCGGCTGAAGTTTGCTTCCAAAGTGGCCCCTCTGGGCCTGACCAGGGGCAAGAACTGGGTGCTCATCGCCAACAAGCAATACGGGTCGATGCTGACCAATGCCTATGGCATGAAAGCCGCCAGCCTGATAGGCACCGTCGCGGCCAACCACATCATCCCGGTTGACCTGTACATCAACGGCACCTATAAGGGAAACTATAATTTCACCGAGAAGGTGGGCATGTCCAACAACAGTGTGGACCTGGACAACGAGGACGCTGCCACCCTGCTGGAACTTGACCTCTATTATGACGAAGCCGAGGGGCAGAAGTTCCTTTCCACGCCTCGTGACATCCCGGTCAACGTCAAGTTCCCTGACTTCGGCCAGGACAGCACCGTCATCACGCTGGACGACATCCAGCGCCGTTTTGATGCCCTGGTGGCAGCGGTGGAGGGCGGCGAGGACCTCGCGCCCCATGTCGATATTGACCAACTGGCCCGATACCTGCTGGCCAATGAGCTGATCTGCAACAAGGAGACGTTCCACCCCAAGAGCACCTACTGCTACCACGAGAACGTGCTTGACGTCAGCAGCAAGTTTATCTTCGGCCCCGTGTGGGACCTGGACTGGGGATGCGGCTACATCTGGCGCATGCCCGAGAGCTACTTCTCGTTGCTGACCGATTATGATTACTTCAACAGGCCGTATAACGCCCAGCAGTATGAATTTTTCAGGAATCTGAGCCGCGACAAGAAGGTGTCGAGGCGGATGTATGAGATCTGGTCGCGCTTTGTCGGCGATGGGCTGGAGGAACTGTGTGACTACTGCGGGGACTACTATCGGTATGCCGCGCCATCGTTGACGGCGAGCATGGCGGCCTATCCCGATAGTGCCGACTATGCCGGGCAGGCATCGAGGGCACCTGGCTGGTTCCGTGCCCGTGCCGCGTTGATGCTTGACCGCCTGGAGAAAGCCAACCCCATCGACGGTGATGTCAATGGCGACGGTGAGGTCAACATCGGCGACATCAACGCCCTCATCGACGTCATCTTGTCACGAGAGCAGTCCCCCGTGGCCGATGTCAATCGTGACGGCGAGGTCAACGTGGCCGACGTGCTGGCCCTCATCGACATGCTGCTGTCACCGCCATGAGTCGCGGTGATTTTTGCATTTCTGGAAAATAGTTGTACTTTTGCGGGCGTAACATTCTTAAAACAACTGGAACAACCGGCATCTGCGACCCTCGTTAAAACTGTTGATTGCGAGCCTCTTGCGAGCAATCATAAAAAAACTTAGCGGCTAGGCGGCTTGGTGTGAGCCCAGTGGAGCGAGAGCGTGGGATTGACCGAGAGAGAGTAAATGTATAACATAAGTAGAATATGAGTTTGAACATGAGACATCTTGTAATGACGATGCTGGCCATGTGCTCGCTGGCGTTGACGTGCCAGGGGCAGGTGAACCGCATGTACATCGAGGATTTTGAGATCGAGCCCGACTCGACCGTGACCGTTCCCCTGATGCTTGCCAACGAGAGCGAGTCGCGCGGCCTGCAATACAGCCTGGAGCTCCCCGAGGGGCTGGAGCTCGAGGAATACGAGCTGTCGCGCCACAGCAAGCGGTACGGGATGCACCTCACTTGCCGCAAGGTGGGCGAGAGGACCTATGGCGCGTTTGTCTATCCCATGGAACTCATCTGCTACCCGCCTGCCACGTCCCCCATCGTGATGCTGACCTTCACGGCCGGGCACGACTTCAAGGGCGGCCAGATCCTCATGAGGAACGGGCGCGGCTCGACGATGGACAACCAGACGTTTGTCATCGACTGTGGCACCGCCACGGTGACGGTGCCTGCCGCAGCGCTCGTCGGCATCCCGACCGACCAGAAGGTCGGCGAGGACCAGTTCTTCCATTGACCCGCTCGACGGCTGCCATGCCTGGATTAAACCTTGGCACCCCCTTTGCGTCTAAAAGGGGACAAATAAATTGATACATGCGATGAAGAAATTATTGACAACGGTGCTGCTCATGGTGGCGATGCTGATGCCTCAGCAGCTGATGGCGAGGAGCTTTGGCAACGAGACCCTCAACTATGAGATCGTTTACCACTGGGGCCTGATCTGGAAACATGCCGCCGACGCGACGTTGAGCCTGCACAAGACCAAGGACGGCTACTACTCCCAGTTGACGGGCAAGACCCGCTCGTGGGCCGACAAGGTGTATCCCGTGCGCGATACGCTCAAGTGCACCATGAACAATGACTTGCGCCCCCTGCGCTACGAGAAACTGACCCACGAGAAGGACTACTATGCCCGCGACGTGATCAAGTTCTCCTACAATTACAGCCACACCAGCGCCCACTGCACGCGCTACCGCAAGAGCGGCACGACGAGCATCGACCTGACGGCCAAGACCCAGGCCTATGACATGGTGAGCGTCTTCTACATGCTGCGCAACCTGGATTATGACGAGTTGAGCCGCAACAAGAACTACACGACCGTCATCTTCTCGGGCAAGGAGAAGGAGTACCTCACCATCAACTACAAGGGCGTGGAGACCATCAAGATGCGCAACGGCACCAAGCGTCAGGCCCACCGCATCACCTTCAAGTTCACCCAGGAGGGCGGCAAGAAGTCGAGCGACAACCTGACGGCCTGGATGGCGACCGATGAGAGCCGCATCCCGCTGCTGCTGGTGGGCAAGCTGCCCGTCGGCGAGGTGAAATGTTACTACAAGGGGGGTGCGTCATAATTCTGTTGCTGGCTTTTAATCGGCCTAACGGCCGAAAAATTGAGCAACAATTTGGGCAATGATATAGAAGTTGGCCCATTGGTGGTATTATCCGCCCTGTCGGGCGGGAAATTAATCAAATTAATTTTAAAATTTAATTTTCTTTTAATTTCTCGTGCGTTAGCACGGTTTGATTCAGAGACGTTTCAGCGCAGGGTCAACTGCTATATCGTTACCAAAATTTGTATAAAAATCAAACAAATTTGGCTTGAATTTCTCGAGCGAAGCTCGATCAAAGGTACCAGATACCAATGATGACACAGCCTCATGCAAGGAATCAGGAGCCAGCGATCGATCAAGGCGGGTTGCTGGCTCCTGCCGTTCAGGGCCAATGCGCGATAACTGTTCCATTTTTCACCAATTGTGTGAAAAATTGGTGATAGTTCTCCAGCGTATAATATTTTTGGAGTATCTTTGCGCCACGGTAATCAAGATTTGATAGAAAAGAATAGTAACACTATGCGTAAGATTGTTTTTATTGTGCTGTGTGCCACGACGATGCTGGTCTCGGGCCAAGTGATGACCCTGGACTCATGCCGCAACCTGGCATTGCGCAATAACAAGGAAATCCAGCAGACGGCACTCGCTATCGACAAGGCCGGCTACCAGCGAAAGGAGGCCGCTGCCGCCTATCTGCCCCAGTTTGACCTCACGGCGGGTTACATCTACAATTCCCGCAAGGTGTCGCTCATCAAGGAGGACCAGATGCTGCCCACCAAGTCGTTCAATCCCCAGACGGGAGCCTATGACTACAACCTGGTCATTGATCCGAGCACGGGCTATCCCCTGCAGGTCAACGGGCAATATGTGCCCTCGATGGTGGCCCTGTTGCCCAAGAGCGGATTGACCTATAATATCCACAACCTGATGGGCGGTGCGCTGACGGTGACCCAGCCCATCTACATGGGCGGCAAGATCACCGCCATGAACCAGATCACCGACCTGGCCCAGCAACTGGCGCGCGAGATGCGCGCGAGCAAGGTCGAGGACGTCATCTACAACGTGGATGCCGCCTACTGGCAGGTGGTGTCGCTGTGTGCCAAGCAGAAGCTCGCCCGCAGCTATGTTGACCTGGTGCAGAAGCTCGACGACGATGTCAAGGCGATGGTCAATGAGGGTGTGGCTACCCGCGCCAACCAGCTGTCGGTCGACGTGAAGCTCAACGAGGCCAACGTGGACTTGACCAAGGTGGACAACGGCGTGACCCTGTCGCGCATGTTGCTGGCCCAGCTGTGCGGCCTGCCTGTCAATTCCCCGATGATCCTTGCCGATGAAGGCCGTGACGAACTGGGTGCCACCCTGATGCCGACGACCATCAACATGGACGAGGTCTATGGCAAGCGCCATGACGTGCGCTCGCTGGAGCTGGCGACCAGGATCTATGACCAGCAGGTCAAGGTGGCGCGCAGCGAGATGATGCCCAAGCTGGCCGCCGTGGCTGCCCTGCATGCCACCAACCCCAACAGCTATGACGGCTTTGAGAACCGGTTCGGGGCTGCCTTCAGCGTGGGCGCGACCTTGAGGATGCCGCTGTGGCACTGGGGAGGCTTGAGCAACAAGGTCAAGGCCGCCCGTGTCGATGCCGACATCAAGCGGCTGGAACTGGACGATGCCAAGGACCGCATCGAGCTGCAGGTCAATCAGGCCGCCTTCCGCTACCAGGAAGCCTTCAAGACCTGGGAGGCCACCAAGGCCAATCTGGCACAGGCCGACGAGAACCTGCGCATCGCCGGCATCGCCTTCAAGGAGGGCATGGGCACCATCGATGAGGTGCTGGCTGCCCAGACGGCCTGGCTCAAGGCCAACAGCGAGAAAATCGATGCCGAGATCGATGTCCAGCTCTGCCACGAGTACCTCAACAAGGTGATGGGCAACATGAACTATTGATTCCCGTTGATCCTGGCGATCTGGATCATCGAGTTCAACCGACGACAGAAAAACTAAAAAACAAGAGACAACAATATGGAAAAAGACGAACAGAGAACTGTGGTCCGCAAGAAGGACAAGGCGCTGCTGGCAGCCCTGGCCGTGTTTGCGCTAGTGATGGCGAGCATCGCCATCGTGGGCGTCCTGCTCATCCATCCCGCCGACATGACCGTCCAGGGTCAGGCCGACTGCGACGCTGTGCGCGTGAGCGGCAAGTTGCCGGGTCGCATCGTGCGATTCTATGTCCACGAGGGCGACACGGTGCACAAGGGCGACAAGCTGGTGAGCATCTATTCCAGCACGGTAGATGCCAAGTACTACCAGGCCAAGCAGATGCAGGAGGCCGCCGCCTCCCAGAACCAGAAGGCCGAGAAGGGTACCCGCGAGGAATTGAAGCAGGGTGCCTACAACATGTGGCAGCAGGCCATCGCGGCCCAGACCATCGCCGAGAAGACCTACCAGCGCGTGGAGAACCTCTACAAGCAGGGCGTCGCCACCCAGCAGAAGCGTGACGAGGCCAAGGCCGCCATGGATGCCGCCACGGCCCAGGTCAAGGCCGCCAAGGCCCAGTATGACATGGCCGTGCGTGGTGCCCAGCAGGAGGACAAGAACGCGTCCCGCAGCATGGCCAATGCCGCCCGCGGCAGTGTCATGGAGGTCGAGAGTCTGCTCGAGGACCAGGTCCTCGTGGCTCCCTGTGACGGCGAGGTGAGCGAGATCTACCCCCAGGAGGGCGAGCTCGTCGCCATGGGCACGCCCATCATGTCGATTGCCAAGCTCGATGACATGTGGGTGAGCTTCAGCGTGCGCGAGGAACTGTTGAACGACCTGCCCATGGGCAAGGAGGTCAACGTGCACATCCCCGCGTTGAACAACATGCAGGCCAAGATGATGGTCTATTACATCCACGACATGGGCAGCTATGCCGTGTGGCAGGCCGCCAAGGCCCAGGGCCAGTATGACAGCAAGACCTTTGAGGTGAAGATGCGCCCCGTGAGCAAGGTGCCCAACCTGCGCCCCGGCATGTCGGTCATCCTGGACAAGCGATAAATTTCAATTTTTTTTCACACAAGAAGTAACTAACTGATGGTACTGAAATACATCGGACGATCGTTCAAGCGCGGGTGCATCCAGCTCGTGCGCCGACCCATGTATTTCCTGCTCATGGTCATCCTGCCCATCCTGAGCTGCTGGTTCCTGATGGACCTGATCAAGAGCGGCAGTGTCCAGCGTGTGCCCGTGGGTATCGTCGATCTGGACAACAGCATCATGTCGCGCCAGGTGTCGCGCACCCTCAACGGGTTCCAGCAGGTGAACATCTGTGAGCGCTTTACCAACTTTGCCGAGGCCCGCGATGCCGTGCAGCGAGGCGAGGTGCTGGGCTTCTTCCTCATCCCCGAGAATCTGGAAGAGGAGGCCCTGGGCGGGCGTCAGCCGGTGGTGAGCTACTATGTGAACTATGCCTACTATGCGCCGGCCTCGATGCAGTACAAGGGCTTCAAGACCATGTCGCTGCTGGCCAACGGAGCCGTGGTTCAGACGGCCCTGCGCACCGTGGGACTGCCCAACGAGAGGATTGCAGCCACGCTGCAGCCCTATCAGACCCACGTCCACATGCTGGGCAACCCGTTCACCAACTATGACTACTACCTGAACTCGACGTTTGTGCCCTGTTTCCTGTCGCTGTTCATCCTGCTGGTGACGGCGTTCTCGCTGGGCATGGAATTGAAGTCGGGGCTGAGCCGCCAGTGGCTCAAGACCTCGGGCGAGAGCATGTTCCTGGCCCTGGTGGGCAAGCTGGTCCCCCAGACGGTGCTGTTTACCACCGTCGGGTGGTTCATCCAGTGGATGATGTTCCGCTGCTATGACTTCCCGCTGAACTGCAACCCGTGGAACATGTTCATCGCGATGTTCCTGCTCGTGGTGGCCAACCAGAGCTTTGCGGTGCTGATGTTCTGCTTTGTGCCCAACTTCCGCTACGGCACGATGTTGTGCACGCTGCTGGGCATGGTGTCGTTCTCGTTTGTGGGCTTCTCCCTGCCCCAGGAGGCGATGTATCCCTGGGTCGAGGCGCTGGGCTTTGTCATGCCCATCAAGTACTACTTCCTCATCATGGTCGATCAGGCCCTGAACGGCATCGACCTGTACTATTCACGATACTATTACGCGGCGCTCATCGGGTTCACGATATTGCCCATGCTGCTGTCGTGGCACTTGAAGAAAGAGTGCCTCAACCCGGTGTATGTGCCTTGACGCGAGATATGAGCGAGAAAATCAGACATAGTCGCCTGTTCCTGTGGTTCATCCAGGTGCTCAGGGTGTGCGGACGCGAGCTGCTGCTGGTGTTCCGTGACGAGGGTGTTGTCATCTTCTTCCTGTTGCTCAATGCGGTCTATCCCGTGTTGTATGCCCTGATCTACAATCCCGAGGTGGTGCGCAACGAGGCCGTCGTGGTCGTGGACGACAACCGCACGGCCCTGAGCCGCGAGCTCGTGCGCCGCATGGATGCCACCCAGGAGGTGTCGATCGCGGGCTATGCCGCCAACATGCAGGAGGCCCAGGACGCGATGCACCGCAAGGCCTGCTACGGCATCCTGTATGTGCCGCGTGACTTCGGGCAGAGCCTGGGGCGCGGCGAGCAGGGTCATGTGCTGCTCTACTGCGACATGAGCGTGATGATGCGCTACAAGGCCATGTTCACGGCCCTGACCAATGTCACCCAGGCGATGGGCAGCGAGATGCTGGCCGCCAAGGTCGAGCCCGTGATCAACATGAGCGGCAGCATCATCGAGAGCCGCCAGGTGCCCGTGGGCAATCCCGCGATGGGCATTGCCAGCGCCGTGCTGCTGTTCATCCTGCCGCTGGTGCTGCAACAGAGCATGATCCTGGGTATCGCCATGCTGCACGGCGGCAGCATCGAGCGTCGTCGCCGCAACGGCGGCCGCGACCCGATGGCTATCGAGGCCGGCGTGGGGGCGACCATCATCGGCAAGACGATGTGCCACATGATCGTGTATGTCATCCCGGTGATCTATGTGCTGCACTATGTGCCGCTGATGTTCGGTTTCCCGCAGTACGGCAACTTCCTGCACATCGTTTGCCTGGCCGTGCCGTTCATCATCGGCGTGTCGCTGATGGGTCAGACGCTGCAGGCCTTTGTCAACGAGCGTGAGAGCGTGTTCCTGTTGTTTGTCTTCTCGTCGGTGGTGTTTGTCTTCTTGACGGGTGCCTCGTGGCCGCGATACCTGATGTCGCCGCTGTGGTATGTCGTGGGCGACTGTGTGCCCGCCACGTGGATGAGCAACGGCTACGTCCTGATGCAGACCAACGGTGCCACCCTCTATCAAGTGCAGCACCACTACTGGATGATGTGGCTCCAGGTGCCCGTGATGTTTGTCCTGGCCTATCTGGTCGAGCGCTTTGTCAACCGTCGGCGCTACCGCTCCTGGATCGCCGCCAGCGAGGACAATCCCCGTATCCTCACGCGCATCGACCTGGCCAAGAACGGCGTGGGCTGAATCCTTCAGGTAGCGAGATTGCACTCGGCCTCGCGGCTCCTATTGATGCCGATTTCGCACCGAGGCTCACGCTAAGTCGCGAAGCCGCGAAGTTTCTATTTTATAAGACAAGAAAGACAAGAAAGACTATGCCATCCGGATTGTAGCGTTTTTTTAAAAAACAACTCAAACAACTTAAACAATGGCATCCGCGCTCTCTTGCATCACGCTAAGACGCTAAGCCGCGAAGTTTTTTAAAGTTGATTGCTCGCAAGGGGCTCGCAATCAGTGATGCGGATGCGAAAAATAAGGTTGTAATTGTTGTCACACAGGTTGTTACGGTTGTCTGAAATAAGCCTCCTTGGAGCTCGCGCTAAGGTGCAAAGACGCTAAGCGAGGTTGACATAAACATCAAGAAATCAGACAAATATGCACATGCATATATAGAAAGTTTTTGTCACCGCTTGCCGGGCTTTTGTTGGAAAAACGGACAAAATCGTGGCAAAAAGTGTTGGAAAAACGGACAAATTGAATCTTGAGAAGATGTGATGATGGGGTTAATGTGATGATGGTGAAGGAAATGACATATCCTGGGGGCACGCGGGTGCTGGTGTGGCGGCTCGAGGAGGAGGCGCCGCGGCTGGTGGCGTTGTGCCGTGAGGCGGGCATCGTGGCCGACGATCTGCTGGACCTGCCGGTCAAGCGGCTGCGCGAGAAGGCCGCCGAGCGGTTGCTGCTGCATCACGCCCTGGGGCATACCGTAACCCTGCAGCACGACGGGCAGGGGGCTCCGATGGTCGAGGGTGAAGGCCCGGCGAACATCAGCATCACCCACACGCCCGTGCTGGTGGCTCTGGCGGTGAACGACAGCCACGTCATCGGGCTGGATGCCGAGCAGACGGACCGGCGGCAGGTCATCAAGGTGCGCAGCAAGTTTCTCAACGCCGCCGAGCAGCAATTTATCGCCCCCGGCGACCTGGCGGCCCACGTTGTCGCCTGGACGGCCAAGGAGGCCGTCATCAAGGCCGAGCGCAACAGTGCCATCGACTGGACCGACGGTATCTGCCTCGAACCCTTCATCCCTGAAACCGCAGGAACTACTCTCGTCGCCCGCTGCGGCAACCGTCGCTACCGCTTGACTTGCCGTGCTGTCGAGGGGCACTATCTCACCGTCGCCGTGCCCGTGACAGCCTAAACCTGTGTGGCGGGGCAATAAAGACGTTAAAAATCCGTTATAAGGTTAAAAAACAATGTGTGCTTCCCGTGGACTGGGTCCAGGGTGAGCACTTGACACTATAGGGTAACAACAATGAACAGCATGATGAAATACTTGAACCGAGTGGCCGTGTGCCTGATCTTGATGGCCTGTTGCAGCGCCTTCACCGCCAGCGCACTGGACGCGAGTTACTATGCCGACGCCAGCGTGCTGGCCAGCGGCAAGTGGGTCAAGATCGCCGTCAAGGAGAGCGGCATCTACCAGATCACGGCCGACGACATCCGCAGTTGGGGCCTGGGCAATGACCTGTCCCAGATCCACGTGTTCGGCTACGGCGGCAAGCCGCTGCGCGAGGAGATGCTGGGCGACAACTATGTCGATGACCTGCCGCAGATGCCCGTCGTGCGTAGCGGCGACCGCATCCTGTTCTATGCCCAGGGTCCCCTGTCGTGGAAACACCAGGGCGCCAAGTTTGAGCAGGTACAGGTGCAGCACCCCTATGCCATCACGGGCAGCTATCTGGTGACCAACGACAGCCGATTCCAGGACATCGACATCGATAAGGCCCACAATGCACCTGTCGGTGAACTGTTGACGACCTATACCGAGCGCCTGTTCCACGAGCAGGAAATCATCAACCCCGGCGAGACGGGCCGCACCTTCCTGGGCGAGGACTTCAAGAGCAACAAGCGCCAGACCTACAGGTTTGACCTCGAGGGCCGTGTTGCCGGCACTCCCGTGCAGTCGATGACCATCTATGGCGCCTATGTCCAGAATGCCAGCAGCACCCTGACCCACAGCGTCAACGGCACCGCGCTGCCCGTGAGCTCGCTGGACATGATCAACAAGGTGGGCAATGAGGCCCATGTCCATTATAGAACCAACTACTACTCGATCAAGTCGTTTGACCTTGACGGGACCAACGAACTGAACTACACGCTGGAGTATTCCTGCCCCAGCACCGTGAAGCTGGCCCGCCTGGACTTCCTGACGATCAACTATGAGCGCCAGCTGGCGATGCGCAACGGCCATCTGACCTTTGGCCTGGACAATGGCAGCGCGGTCAAGAGTTACCGCATCGGCGGCTGTGGCACGGCGACCCGCGTGTGGGACGTGACCACCCCCTATGCCCTGGTCGAGCTCAATGCAGTCGCCGGCGAGGGCACTGTCACCTTCACGCCCGTCAAGAACGGGCGGCAGGAGTTTGTCGCCTTTGACGAGGCAGGCTCGTTCCCGCATCCCGAGTTCATCGGCGAGGTGGCCAACCAGAATATCCACGGCGAGCCCGTGCCCGACATGATCATCCTCACGCCCAGTGCCTATCTGGACCAGGCGCAACGCATCGCCCAGCTGCACGAGAAGTATGACGGTTTCCGCGTGCTCGTGCTGGACCACGAGAAGGTCTTCAACGAGTTCTCCAGCGGCACCCAGGACGCGATGGCCTATCGCCGCCTGTGCAAGATGTTCTATGACCGCGGGGCGAGCGAGGACGGCCACAAGCTGGGCTACCTGCTGCTGCTGGGCTGCGGCAGCTATGACAACCGCCTGGTGGGCACCGACGCCAACGCGCTGAACTATCCCCGCCTGCTCACGTGGCAAAAGGCCACCGAGAGCGAGAGCGACTCCTACTCCTACACATCGGACGACTACTTCGGCGTCCTGCAAGACGAGACCGCCATCGAGGTCAATGACCGCATGGACATCGCTGTGGGCCGCATGATCGTCAAGAGCGCGAGCGAGGCCCGCGCGGCGGTCAACAAGCTGGTGAAGTATGTGTCCACGCCGGCCTATGGAGCCTGGCGCAACCAGGTGCTCATGGTTGCCGACGATGAGAACCAGGGCGTGCACATGACGCAGTCCCATGGCATGGACAGCACCATGAGGCTGTATGGCGGCGATGACATGATCTATACCAACGTCTATATCGACGCGTTCAACGCCGTGAGCGAGGGCGGTTCCCGCCACTATCCCGAGGCGCGCAACAAGATGTACTCGACCCTCAAGGAAGGCGCCGTGTGGTGGAACTACATCGGCCACGCGAGCACCCAGAACTGGACGGGCGAGGGCCTGATGATGCGTTCGGACGTGGAGACACAGCTCTACTACCGCCACCTGCCGGTATTGTATGCCGCCACGTGTGAGTACACCCGCTTTGACAACTCGGTGCTCTCGGGAGGCGAGCGCATCTTCCTGAATGCCAACGGCGGTGCCATCGCCCTGCTGTGTCCCGCACGACTGGCCTTCATCGAGAATAATGGCAACCTGAGCAAGTCTCTGGGCCGCTTTGTCTTCTCGCGCGACGAGCAGGGCAAGCCGCGCCGCGTGGGTGACATCCTGCGCCTGGCCAAGAACTCCCTGAACACGACAAGCGACAACAACCGGCGCTTCTTCTGCTTCGGTGACCCGGCGATGCGCCTGGCATGGGCACCTTATACCGCCCAGGTCGAGACCATCAACGGCAAGCCCGTGAATCCCGATGACATGCCCGTGTTCAAGGCCCGCGAGGCCGTCGAGTTCAGCGGCAAGATTGTGGGCATCGACGGCGAGCTGGCGACCAATTTCAACGGAGCCGTCGTCTCGACGCTCTTTGGCCCCGAACAGTCGGTCGAGACCCACGGCTACGGCGACATGGGCGGCAAGGGATATATCTATCAAGAGCGCCCCAACCGCCTGGCCATCAACGTGGACACCGTGATCGGCGGCCGCTTCAACGTGCGTGTCATCATCCCCAGCGAGGTGAACAACGAGTATGACAACTACAGCCCGTCGCTGATCAACCTGTATGCCTATGACCGCCTCGACAGCCTGGAGGCCAAGGGCGCCAACGGCGACTTCTACATCTACGGCTACGAGGACGACGAGGTGACCGATACCATCGGCCCGCGCATCATCACGATGGGGCTGAACGACAACTCCTTTGTTGACGGCAGCCAGGTCAACGAGTCGCCGCTGCTGCTGGCCACCATCGCCGACGATAGCGGCGTGAACTTCTCGTCGGCCGGCATCGGTCACTCGATGTCATTGACGCTTGACGGTACCAACACGTTCAACGACCTGGTGAGCTACTACACGCCCATGTTTGCCGAGCAGGGCACGATGGGCAGCCTCAGCTACCAGTTGAGCGACCTGGCCACGGGGCCCCACACCTTGCGCCTGCGCGTGTGGGACGTGTATAACAACGTGAGCGAGAAGACCATCAACTTCAATGTCGTCAATGGCCTGGCACCCGAGATTGCCGACGTCTATTGTGCGGCCAACCCGGCCAGCGTCGAGACGTCGTTCTATGTCAAGCACAACCGTCCCGATGCCGTGGTGAGCGTGACCATCGAGGTCTATGACCTGATGGGCCGCAAGGTGTGGAGTACGACCCAGTCGGGCCGCAGCGACATGTACACCTCGACCCCCGTCACCTGGGACCTGACCGACCTGGGCGGCCGTCGCGTGCCGCGCGGCATCTATGTCTATCGCGCTACCATCTCGACCGACGGCATCAAGGAGGCTACCAAGGCCAAGAAACTCGCCGTCGCCGGGGAGTGACGGTGCATTCCTGCCGCCGTGGGCCACAGTGGATTGTTCCCGCGCCGAGCCGCGGGACCGCGCGGCTCAACACCGGTGGCAAGCGGCATCCATGCGCATGGGGCACGCGCCCTGCGTGATGTCTAGCGCCGCGCGACAGGACAGTTACCGGGGCGAGTGTAAAAGGCATAACATTTGTTAAAAATATGCTTGTTTTCAATAAAATAAGGTGTGGAGCGATTGATGTTCAAAAAATTGAGGTAATTTTGTAGGTTAATTGCATCATTCATGAGATGAACATGGCTAAGAATACCGAGAATCAGACTCTCCTTCCCGAGCCCACCATTCGGCGGCTCCCGTGGTATCTGTCCTATGTGCGCATGCTCGACAACCTGCATGTCGAGTATGTGTCCTCGACCCAGATTTCCAAGGAGCTGAACGTGCAGTCGTCCCAGATTGCCAAGGACCTGTCGTTTCTCAACATTCGCGGCAAGACGCGCATGGGCTATGAGGTGAGCCGCCTGGTGGTGGAGCTCGAGGCCTTCCTGGGCTTCAACAGTCACCACGATGCAGTGGTGATCGGTACCGGTAGCCTGGGGGCCGCCCTGATGCAGGACCGTGGTCTGGAGCACTACGGCCTGAACATCGTGGCGGGCTTTGACGTGCGGCCCGATGTCGTGGGCAAGCGCCTGGGCGGGTTGCCCGTGCTCGACATCAGCGAGCTGGAGTCGTGGCAGCGCGAGCACCATGTGTCGATCGCCATCCTGACGGTGCCCGTCGAGAGCGCCCAGGAGACGGCCGACCTGTTGATTGCCAGCGGCATCAAGGCGTTGTGGAATTTCACGCCCTACCGCATCAAGGCTCCCGACGATGTGGTGATTGCCAACACGTCGATCTATGCCCACCTGGCCATCATCTACAACCGGATGCACAACACCAACAACGATACCAGGCAGGGCTGATGCCCCGTCCTGGAACAAATATATGTTTATTGAGCTAAGGACAACAATCAATGAAGGTCATCGGCTTTACCGGGAACTATGGCAGCGGGGGTGACGCCCCCGAGAGCTATCTCATGGCAGACTCGTCGGTGCTGTACACGGGACGTCCGTTCTTTGTCGCCGACTTTGCCGAGGCCTTTGTGGCAACGCCGTCCATCATCGTGCGCACGGGCAGGCTGGGCAAGTGTATCGCCCCCAAGTTTGCCCACCGCTACTGGGACGCGCTGACGGCCGGATTCAACGTCCGGGCCGTGCACGGCAATGATGCCCGGCTGGGCGCGCTGGACCGGGCCTTTGACGGCGCGGCGGTGGTGGGCGACTGGGTGGACGTGTCGAGCATCGCCGACCCGTTGCACGCCGTGGTCGAGGTCAAGGCCGACGACGAGGTCATCGCCCGTCGCTGCCTGGCCGACATGGTGATGCCGCTCGACGAGATGCTGGCTGCCGTGAGCACCCGTTGCAGCATCAAGATGGGCGACCTGTTGTTCACCGGCGACTGTGCCGCGGGGGTGACGCTCGCTCCCGGCATGCGGCTCACGGCGAGCATCGGCCCGCAGCAGGTGCTTGACGTGAAAGTGAGACTATGACAACGACAGCCCGGGAACAATGGCCCTGGGCGGCAATACAATATATCAATCGAGGTAACGACCGAAATAAAACTAAATACATTAAATATGAACAAATTGAGAAAACTTCAACTCGCATGTGCTGCCATCATGGTACTGTTGTGTGCCAGTCATGCCAGCGCGTTCAACACGTCGATGTATGCGACGACTTCCAAGCTGGCCAACGGCCAGTGGGTGAAGGTTACCATTCCCGAGAGTGGTATGTATGAAATCACCTATGACGAGCTCCGGGAAATGGGCTTCAACAATCCTCAGAGCGTCAGCGTGTTCGGTTTTGGCGGTGCCAAGATCAGCGAGGTGCTTAACGGTACAGTGCCCGATGACCTGAAGCGCATCCCCATCCTGCGCTCCAACGACAAGATCTGTTTCTACGGCGTGGGTCCTGTCACCTTCAACATCAGCGACTACAGCACGATGCCGCGCTTCACCCGCACGTTCAACCCCTATTCCCAGGTGGGTTGCTACTTCCTGAGCGAGGTGTCCCAGTCCGACCTTGTCCCCAACAAGAAGACTACCGTGACGGTGAACAACTATGTTGACACGCCCACCAGCCTGGGTTACTTCTATCACGAGAAGGAGCAGACCACCATCAGCAGCTCGGGTAAGGAGATGCTGGGTGAGGACTTCTCTACCGGCCGCCTGCTGGTGGATTACTACCTGCCCAACCTGTCGGACAGCAACATCGTTGTCCACACTGCCCTGGCAGCCAATGTCAATCAGATCTCCTATGCCACGGCAATCATGCACAGCGGCGGCGCTACCGACACGTCCAACTACTCGCTGTCGATGTCGCGCATCTACAAGCCCTCGAGCGACTATGTGTTCTATAACACGGCCATGCCCGTGGGCTACATCAAGTTGCAGCATCCTGCCGAGCGCGGCCAGTTTGAGCCCGGCTTGCGTTACACGACACCCGATGCCGAGGACCTCACCGTGACGCTGGCCCGTCTGGACTACTTCATCCTGAGCTACAGGCGCACCAGCATCATTCCTGCCGACTCGGACAACCAGTTGTTCATGGGTTATGCCGCAACGCGTGGCACCGAGCGCTTCATGTTGCCCAATGCCTCGCCCACCGTCAAGGTGTGGTACATCAGCAGCCCCAGCAATCCCCAGGAGGTTGTGACCAGCCAGTATAACGACGAGTCGGGTAAGGGCTTGGCCTTCTTCTCGCCGAGCGCCGCTACGTCAATGTATATCGCCTTTGACCCCGCCAAGACGTTGAAGAAGGTTTCCTCCTATGAGCCCATCGAGAACCAGAACCTGCACGGCATGGCAGTGCCCGACTTGCTCATCATTACCGACAAGGTCTATCATGAGCAGGCCCAGCGCGTGGCCGACCTGCACGCCGCCGTCGATGGCATCAGCGTGGCTGTTGTGGACCAGGACAAGGTCTTCAACGAGTTCTCGAGCGGTACCCGCGACGGCATGGCCTATCGCCTGTTCTGCAAGATGCTCTATGACCGCGATCCCGTCAAGTTCAAGAACCTGCTGCTCTTCGGTACCGGCACGTTTGACAACCGCGAGCTCATGGGTAAGCACCCGAGTGCGCTGCTGACCTACCAGAGCGACAACAGCAACTATGAGGACTTCTCCTACACGAGCGACGACTTCTTCGGCTTCCTGGACGACAACTCGGGCAGCAACGTCACCGGCGACAAGCTGCGCATCGGTGTGGGCCGCATCACCTGCGGCGACGTGGATGAGGCCCGCAGCGACGTGGACAAGCTGGTCGAGTACTATGCCAACCCCGACTACGGCGTGTGGCGCAACAACGCCATGGTGTCGAGCGACAGCCCCGACGGCGGTTCATACATGTTCCAGGGCGAGACCTACAAGAACCTGATCGACAATGCCCTGAATACCGGCATGCACGTCAACACGGTGCACGATAGCCAGTATGCCCGCGCTACCAACCAGGATAACCTGGACATTACCGACAGGACGGCAACCCAGGGCAAGGAGTTGTGGCGCAAGCTGCACATGGACGGCCAGTACTTTGTCACCTACGTGGGCCATGCAGGTCCCATCTCGTTCACCAAGCACAACAGGATGTGGACGACCGGTGACGTGTCCCGCACGGTCTATAACCACTGGCCCATCATGTCCACGGCCTGCTGTGACGTGGCCCACTTTGACAACGACAGCCGCGGCATCGCCGAGGTCATGTTCCACAAGCGTGACGGCGGCGCCATCGCCCTGCTGGCCAGCTCGCGCATGGTATATGCCACCCACAACGACGCATTGAACACCTACTTCATCAACGCCCTCTTCAGCTATGACGCCAACGGCGTGATGCCCACCCTGGGCGAGGCCTACAAGCAGTGCAAGCTGGGCTTCACTACTTCCAACACCAACAAGATGTCCTTCTTCCTGCTGGGTGACCCCGCCATTAAAATCAACTATCCCATCTCTCGCTTCAAGCTCATCGAGATCAACGGTGCCGACATGACCGACCCGACTGACCAGCCGATGCTGCGCCCGCTGCGCAAGTTTGAGGTGACGGCCCACGTCGTTGATGCCGAGGGCAACCTCGACACCAGCTTCAACGGTGACGCGACAATGACGCTCTATGACAAGGAGGTCCAGTTTACCACCATCTCCTACAACGGCCAGTCACAGAAGATCTACTTCAACCGCGACAAGCTGGGTGAGGTGGACGGCCGCGTGGTGAACGGCGTGTTCAACGGCACGATGATCGTTCCCCAGGAACCCAAGGCCAGCAATGAGACCGTGATGCTGCGTGTGTATGCCCACAAGGACAACAGCGACTACATGGTGAACGGTTTCACCAAGGATATCAAGATGCTCCCCTATGACGCCAACATGGCCATCAAGGACACCGAGGCTCCCGTAATCACCAATATGTATATTAACGATGAGGCCTCGTTTATCAACGGTTCGATGGTGGGCTCCAGCTCGATGCTCTATATCACTGCAAGCGACGACCAGGGCATCTGCTTGATGGAGAATACTGTCGATGATGCCATGTCGCTCCTGCTGGACGGCGGCAAGACGTCCTACAATGACGTGTCGAGCTTCGTGACCGGCAGCGACGGCGGCAAGACGATCAACATCGAGTTCCCGCTGAACAGCCTCTCGGAGGGTCTGCACACGCTGACCTTTACCGTGTTTGACCTGCTGGGCAACAGGAGCGAGCGCACGATCACCTTCATGGTCGGCCAGGTGGGTGACGTGACCCTCACTGCCGACAAGCTGCCCGCCTACCTGAACGAGGAAGTGAACTTTGACCTGCACAGCGAGCTGGCCAACAATCCCGAGGTGATCGTCCGCGTGACCGATGCCACCGGCAAGCTGATGTGGATGACCACGACGACCAACTTCCCCGTTGCCTGGGACATGCGTGACATGAACGGCAACAAGGTGCCCGCCGGCCTGTACCGCTACTTCGGTACCTACAACGACGGCATCAACTACGGCGGCACGTCGATCAACAAGTTCATCGTCCTGGATCCGCTCAAGACGGCTGCTGAATAATATTGTTCAGCGCTACCGAGTAGGCTGAAAGAAATTGGGGCATCCGCATCCACGGTCAAACCGAGATGCGGATGCCCCTGTTATTATTAAGTGATGATACTCAACTCCTCTCCTAAGTTATGGTTAGGGCAAGTCAAGGCCAGCGGCCTTGTTGTGGTTGAAGACCACTACCACGTGCCACCTGTTATCGGGAGGGCCGTAAAAAAGGATGTTGCGGCAGTTCCTGGGGAGGAACCGCCGCAACAGCTTGTTTCTTGATTGTCTGTTTGTCTTGAATTATTCGCCGGGAGCGATTGCGCCAGTGGGGCAAGCGTCGGCACAGGTGCCGCAGTCCAGGCAAGTGTCGGGGTTGATCGAGTAGATGTCGCCCTCAGAGATTGCGTCGGCGGGACATACTGACTGGCAGGTACCGCAAGCTACGCAGCTATCAGAAATTACATAAGCCATAGTAGTAGTGTTTAAATTAATTAGTGAATTAGTTAATAATGTAAAAGTGTAAACAGTACGGCAAAAGTAGTGCTTTTATTTGAAATGATAGCAAGATTTGCCGTTTTTTCTTGTCGTGATAGCATTTTTTTGTCTGTTGATGCTCATTTGTGGTGAATTTTTTGTACCTTTGATGTGAGAGTAAAGGAAAAGTTTAATCACCCTGATTTTTTTTAATGCAATAACGATTATGAACACGACCGACTGGAAAGACGCGCTGGGCAAGGCGTTCAACTTGCCTGTCCCCGACGATAACGCAGCCCCCGACGAGCAGCCCCAGCCCGAGGAGCGTGGCAGCGCACTGGAGCAGCAAGGCAAGGCCCGGCTCGACATCGTGCTGGAGCGCAAGGGGCGCGGCGGCAAGCAGGCGACCATCGTGACGGGATTTGCCTGTGACGACGAGGCCCTCAAGGAGGTGGCTTCGCGGCTGAAGCGCTCGCTGGGCGTGGGCGGCAGTGCCCGTGGCGGCGAGATATTGATCCAGGGCGACTTCCGCCAGCGTGTGCTCGACGAGTTGACGGCAATGGGCTTCAAGGCCCGCATCATCTGATTGCCCGCAGGCCGTCGCGGTTCAGTAATAGACTATTTTCCCCACACATCATTTAATAGTATAGATGACAGACAACACAACCACCGATAATCGCCGACTGCTGGTCATCAAGGCTTCGGCAGGATCAGGCAAGACCTACAGGCTGGCCCTGGAATACATCAAGCACCTGCTGTTCACCAGCAGCGGTGCCCAGCTGGTGCCACGGCGTGGCGCGGGCGACGGCCGCTTGCTCAACGTTCACCGCCAGCTGCTGGCTATCACCTTTACCAACAAGGCGACCGACGAGATGAAGCAGCGCATCGTCAAGGAACTCTACCGCTTGTCGCGGCCCGGCGTCAAGAGCGACTACCTGCAGGGCTTCATGCAAGAGTCGGGCCTGGCCGAGGGGGCGGTGCGTGCCCTGGCGCGCCAGGCGTTGAACGAGCTGCTGTTTGACTACAGCAACTTCAACGTGAGCACCATCGACTCGTTTTTCCAGACCATCCTGCGCAACTTTGCCCGCGAACTGGACCGCGACTTCAACTACGACATCCAGCTCGAGGAGGACTATGCCGTGCGCGTGGCGGTGCACAACTTCCTGCTCTCGCTGGGCAAGGAGGGAAAGCCCACCCAGGTGGACCAGTGGGTGCAGGAGTACCAGCGCCACCTGCTGCGCGGCGATGTGGAGAAAAAGAATTGGAAATTCTTTGACGACGGGGGACGGCTCAACAAGTTTGCCCGCAACATCAACAGCGAACTCTTCCGCAGTCGGATGAAGGCCATCCGCGACTACCTGGGGCACCTGGATGATGAGGGCCGCTTTGTGTGCGACTTCGGGCAGATACGCGCTTTCAAGAAGCTGATGCACGAGATGGTGCAGCGCTGTGATGACAACATCCAGGAGGGATATGCGCAGTTGCGCGACATCTTGACGCCGCTGGGCCCCAAGGGCTCGTTCAAGAACTGGCTGGCCAAGGGCGGCAACACGCCGTTTGACCTCAGTAAAACGTGGAAAGAGATCACCGAGGCAAAAGTCGTCGGCCAGTTCTACAAGAGCAACATCCCCGACCAGGCGACCATCGAGCGGGTGCTGGCCCTGATGCTGGACCATCGCAACCAGCGGCTGTTGACCGACTTCTTCCAGCACATCGAGGACAACCTGGGCCTGCTGGGCCTGCTGGCGATGATCGACCTGTTCCTGGAGGAATACCGCCACGAGACCAATTCCATCCTCATCGGCGACACCAACGAGCTCATCGGCACCGTGCTCGAGAGCGGCACCGACTTCATCTATGAGCGCGTGGGCACGATGATCGAGAACTTCATGATCGATGAGTTCCAGGACACGAGCACCAAGCAGTATGAGAACTTCCGTGGCCTGTTGCGCGAGAGTCTGGCGAGCGGCCACTTCAATATGCTCATCGGCGATGCCAAGCAGTCGATCTACCGATTCCGCAACGCCGACCTGACAGTCTTCCGCGAGCTGGTGGGCGAGGACTTTGCCAGCAACATCACCGATGGCCGTCAGAACAAGGATGCCGACGGCCCGTCGTCGGTCAACTACCGCAGCTCGCGGCACATCATCGAGTTCAACAACGCGCTGTTTGAGTTCCTCAAGGACCGCTACGGCGACCGCCCGACGGTCGTGGATACCTATGGCGACATCGAGCAGGGCATGCCCGGGAACATCGACAGCGACAAGTTGCCGGGCTACGTGCGCCTCATTGCCGCCAACCGCAAGGCATTGCTGCAGGACGAGGTCGTTGCCGGGGCCATGGCCGCCGGGGATGGCCCCACGGGCGAGGGCGACGTGGCCGTCGAGGCCGTCCTGCCGGGCTACCTGCTGCGGCTGCACAAGCGTTATGACTGGGGCCGCATCGGCATCCTGGTCAATTCCCATTCCGACGGCGACAAGGTCGTGGAGTGTATCCTGGACTACAACAAGCGCACCACGGGCGAGAAGATCCACATCATCTCGGGCGAGTCGCTGCTGCTGAGCAATTCTCCCATCATCCGCCGCATCATCGCCATGCTGCGCTACATCGACATCAGCCAGTTCAGCGCGGCCGACGAGGATGACATCGACGACACGGCAGCCAACCAGGACAGCCTGTGGCACCGCCTGCGCAGCAAGCGGCTGAGCGACCAGCGCTTGTACACGGCCCTGAACGACTTTATCCAGGCCGTGGCTGCCCGCCCCGATGCTGCGCCGCTGGACAACGGCCATGTGCTCGTTGAGTGCCTGGAGGCCCTGAAAGACGGCGCGCAGGGTGGGGCCGACGGCGAGCCGGGCGAGCCGGTCAACACCACCACGCTGGAGCACCTGCTGCCCCCAGCAGGCGAACTCACCACGCTGGTGAGCATCGTCGAGACCATCATCGCCCACTTCAAGCGCGGGGCCAACGGTGGCACCGACGTGGACCGCGAGGTGGCCTTCCTGCTGGCCTTCCAGGACACGGTGATGCAGTTCAGCGCCCAGCGCAACGGCGGCAGTGTGAGGGAGTTCCTCAAGTTCTGGGACGAGAAGAAGAATAAACTGGCCGTGAGCAGTGCCGATGGCGGCGATGCCATCAACATCATGACCATCCATGCCGCCAAGGGTCTGGAATTTGACTGCGTGGTCATCCCGTTTGCCGACTGGGAGATGGACGGCAACAAGATGGAAAAGGACTACTGGATGCCACGTGAGGCCTTTGCCGACGTCATGGACGCCATGCTGCCCGACGGACAGCAGTGCCCCGGCGACATGGTGCCGCCGCTGCTGCACGTGGGCAAGACGGCTGCCGTCGAACTGTGCCGCGCGGGAGCCTTCGGTGGCGAGGCGGCCGCATTCATCAACAAGCAGATCGATGATGTGCTCATCGACAACATGAACAAGACCTATGTGGCGATGACCCGCCCGCGCACCGAGTTGCACATCTTTGCCGACGGCGACAGCAACACGATTGCCCCGTTGCTGACCGAGTTTGCCGACGCCGGGGGCAAGATGGCCCCTGTGGGTGATGTCGAGGGCTGGTACGAGAGCGGCACGCTCTCGACGGCTGCCGAGATGGCTGCCCTGCGCGAGAAGAAGGCAAAGCAGGCAGCCGACGACACCGAGCCGCCGGTCGAGCGGGTGTCCATCGGCGGCTACACCGTCAACGCCCTTCCCGTCGAGTTGCGCGTCAGGGTCGAGCACGCTTCCAGCACGAGCATCGATGCGGGCCTCAGGCTGCATGGCCTGTTGAGCCGCATGCGTGACCGCAACGATGTGGACCGGGTCATCGATTCGGGCCTCAAGCACGGCGTGATCACGACCGGTGACCCCGACGACCCCTGCGGCATCGAGTGCATCAACGCCCACGTGCGCGGTCCCATTCTTGACCCCGTGAGCCTTGTTTACAGCTGGTTTGACCCTGCCAACAAGGTTTATAGCGAGCGCACGATCACTGCTGCCAGCACCGACTTGTTTGCCGTGGACGGCATCGAGAACGTGCGCCCCGACCGCGTCGTGCTCCTCCCCGACGGACAGATGCTGGTCATCGACTACAAGAGCGGCGAGCGCGACGACAAGCGCTACCTGGCCAAGCTCAACCAGTACATGTCCAAGCTGCGCCTCATTTTCCCGGGCACGCCCGTTGCCGGCCGCCTGTGGTACGTCACCCGCGACCTCATCCTCGACGAGAAAGGCAAGAGGCTCTAGCGCGGGACTGATCAAGACGAGCGGGATCGCCATCGGCCCCCTCCAGGCCACCGCGATTCCGCAAAAATTACATCAAAAGAACCGTCCCTATTTTACCCAAGGGGTAAAAACTGGGGATGGAGGTGGGGAAGTAGATAGATTTTTTGTACCTTTGCGGTTTAAATCGTTTTAGAAAAGAAAATATACTATAGATTATGTCGATTGATACTATTTTGGCCGAGGCTACTGCTGTGGCGGTGAAGGACTTGTATGGCGTGGATTTTCCCGCCGAGAAGATTGTTCCCCAGACGACGAGAAAGGAGTTTGAGGGCAACTTGACGATTGTGGTGTTCCCGTTCTTGAAGGCGTCGCACAAGGCACCTGACATGACGGCACAGGAAATCGGTGAGCACATGGTGGCTCACTGTGAGGCTGTTGAGAAGTTCAATGTCATCAAGGGTTTCTTGAATGTCACGATCAAGCCGTCGTTCTGGACCGGCGTGCTGAAGCACGTCGCCGAGACGCCCGACTATGGCTTCAAGGCCGCTACCGCTGACAGCCAGCTGGTGATGATCGAGTACTCCTCGCCCAACACCAACAAGCCCCTGCACCTGGGCCACGTGCGCAACAACCTGCTGGGCTACAGCCTGTCAAGGATTATGGAGGCCAATGGCTACAAGGTGGTCAAGACCAACATCGTGAATGACCGCGGCATCCACATCTGCAAGTCGATGCTCGCCTGGCTCAAGTGGGGCGAGGGCGCCACTCCCGAGTCCACGGGCAAGAAGGGTGACCACCTGATCGGTGACTTCTATGTGGCCTTTGACAAGCACTACAAGGCCGAGGTCAAGCAGCTGGTCGAGCAGGGCATGAGCCAGGAGGAGGCCGAGAAGCAGGCCCCGCTCATCCAGGAGGCCCACGACATGCTGCGCCGCTGGGAGGCCGGTGATGCCGAGGTGCGTGCCCTGTGGGAGAAGATGAACGGTTGGGTGTATGCCGGCTTTGACGAGACCTATCGCCGCATGGGCGTGTCGTTTGTCAAGATTTAGGACGAGAGCCAGTCCTATCTCGTGGGCCGCGACAAGGTGCTCGAGGGCCTGGACAAGGGCCTGTTCTACCGCAAGGAGGACAACAGCGTGTGGGCCGACCTGACGCCCGACGGCCTGGACCACAAGTTGCTGCTGCGCAGCGACGGCACGTCGGTCTATATGACCCAGGACATCGGCACGGCACAGTTGCGCTACAAGGATTTCCCCATCGACCGCATGATCTATGTGGTGGGCAATGAGCAGAACTATCACTTCCAGGTGCTCTCGCTGCTGCTCGACAAGCTGGGCTTCAAGTGGGGCAAGGACCTGGTACACTACTCCTACGGCATGGTAGAGCTGCCCAACGGCAAGATGAAGTCCCTCGAAGGCACTGTCGTGGATGCCGACGAACTCATGGATGAGATGATCAACACCGCTACCCAGATGGCCGGCGAGCCCGGCCGCCTGCAGGGCGTTGCCGAGGACGAGCGAGAGGACGTGCTGCGCATGATCGGCCTGGGAGCCTTGAAGTACTTCATCCTCAAGGTGGACCCCAGGAAGACGATGCTGTTTGACCCGAGCGAGTCGATCGACTTCAACGGCAACACGGGCCCGTTCATCCAGTACACCCATGCCCGCATCCAGTCGGTGCTGCGCAAGAGCGGTGACGACTACAAGGCCGTTGACGTCAGCGACGTGGCTCCCAACGAGAAGGAGACGACGCTGATCCAGAAGCTGGCCGACTTCACGACCGCCGTTGCCGATGCCGGGCGCAACTACAGCCCGGCGCTCATCGCCAACTATGTCTATGACCTGGCCAAAGAGTTCAACCAGTTCTACCACGACTACAGCATCCTCAAGGAACAGGACGAGAAGGTGCGTGCCCTGCGCCTGCTGCTGAGCGCCACCGTGGCCGATGTCATCAAGCGCGGCATGGGCTTGCTGGGCATCGAGGTGCCTGACCGCATGTAAAAACGCGGGGGCGGCCGTCGCCCGGCGTTGGCATGGTTTTTGCTGAGGAATATATAGAAGAACCTAAAAGAAACAATGAAATATGAACGAATGGACTAACATGAACGAGACCGGCTACAGGACAGCCGTCCAGGCCGAGAATGAAATGTCGCTGCAGCGCTACATGGCTAGCGTGATGCGCCGTGTGTATGGCAAGATGACGCTTGGCCTGCTGGTGACAGCGATCACGTCGCTGCTGGTCGTGTCGAGTGACGCGGCGTTGCAACTGCTCTTCAGCTCGCGTGCGACGCTGTGGATCCTGGTTGCCGTGGAATTGGGCCTGGTGTTCTCGCTGTCGGCTGCTATCGACAAGATGAGCAACGGCGTGGCCACCATGATGTTCTACCTGTACAGCATGGTCAACGGCTTGACCTTGACGCCCATCTTCCTGGCCTACACGGGAACGAGCCTTGCCGCCACCTTCGGCATCACGGCTGCCACGTTTGGCGCGATGACCATCTTCGGCTATGTTACCCGTCAGGATCTGTCCAAGATCGGCAGCATCCTGTTCATGGGGCTCATTGGCCTGATCGTGTGCAGCCTGATCAATATCTTCCTGCTGCACAGCACGATGTTTGACCTCGTGGTGAGTGCCGTCGGCGTGCTCATCTTTGTGGGCCTGACGGCATGGGACACCCAGTACATCAAGCAGATGTGTGCCGAGTCCGACCAGTCGATGGTGAGCAAGGTTGCCACGATGGGTGCCCTGAGGCTCTATCTCGACTTCATCAACCTGTTCCTGTACCTGCTGCGCTTCTTCGGCGTCCGCCGCGACTGATATCCGTCAGATAACACAGCCAACCCGATAAGACAACGGCCCCGACAACCATCACGTTGCCGGGGCTGTTTTTTTTAGAAATAATCGGAGTGAAATTGTTGTAAATTGGGTAGAAAGTTCTATATTTGTGGTGTTAATAACCATCAGATAATTCAAGGATTATGAAACGGATTTTTAGTATTGTCGTGTGGGTGCTGTTGCCAGTGGCGGTGCTGGCGCAGGGTTGGCCCTCGGGTTACGGTGGCGTGATGTTGCAGGGATTCTATTGGGATTCCTATAGTGACAGCAAGTGGACCCATCTCGAAGGTCAGGCCGACGAGCTGGCCGAGTTTTTCAGCCTCGTGTGGGTACCGCAGAGTGGCTATTGCAGCGGCTATAACTCGATGGGTTATGACCCGTTGTATTGGTTTGCCAACTACAATAGCTCCTTCGGCTCCAAGGCTCAGTTGCAGTCGATGATCAACACCTTCAAGGCTAAGGGTATCGGTACCATTGCCGACGTGGTGATCAACCACCGCAAGAATGTGTCCAACTGGGTGGATTTTCCTGCCGAGGCCTACAAGGGCGTGAGCTATCAGTTGAAGTCGACCGACATCTGCCGCGACGATGACGGTGGCGCTGCACTCAACTGGGCTAGCCAGAATGGCTACTCGCTGAGCAGTAACAATGACACAGGTGAGGACTGGGGCGGCATGCGCGACCTGGACCACACGAGTACCAACGTTCAGAACAATGTCAAGGCCTATCTGGGAATGTTGCTCAACGACCTGGGCTATGCGGGCTTCCGCTACGATATGACCAAGGGCTATGCTGCCAGTTACACGGGCATGTATAACGCCTATGCGGCACCCACTTACTCGGTGGGCGAGTACTGGGATGGCAACCTTACCAATGTCAAGGCGTGGATCGACGGTACCAAAGTCAATGGCGTGGTGCAGAGTGCGGCCTTTGACTTCCCCTTTCGCTACACTGTGCGCGATGCGGTGAACAATAACCGCTGGACCAACCTGGCCGGCAGTGGCAAGGGCCTGAACATGGAGGCCAGCTATAAGCGTTATGCTGTGACCTTTGTCGAGAACCATGACACGCAATACCGCGACTCCAGCAATCCGCAGGATCCTCTTAACCAATATATTGAGGCCGCCAATGCCTATATGTTGGCACTGCCCGGCACGCCGTGCATCTTCCTCAAGCACTGGCAGACCTACAAGGAGAGCATCAAGCAGATGATCTATGCCCGCCGGCTGGCCGGCATTACCAACACCAGCGCGACCGCGCAGCAAGCCAATAGTTCTTCTCTCAACTACTATGCCCAGTGCACAACGGGCACACGCGGCACCCTGCTGGCGGCAATGGGCAGCAACAGCTATACCATTCCCTCCAATTACGTGCTCGTGGCCAGCGGCACCAACTATCGTCTGGCCTTGAGCAAGAACACCGAGACCGCTTGGGCCAGCGTTCCGAGCGGTACGCGTCAGGACCCGTTCGACGTCACGCTGACGGCCGTGAGCCAGACTGCGGGAGCCCAGATCGTCTATACCCTCGATGGCAGCGAGCCCACGGTGACCA
Organism: Muribaculaceae bacterium; assembly: GCA_017449785.1. GTDB lineage: Bacteria > Bacteroidota > Bacteroidia > Bacteroidales > Muribaculaceae > Sodaliphilus. The sequence goes on from JAFTFA010000221.1 coordinate 48,825, forward strand.
ACGGCACTGTAGTTGCCAGCGGTGCCACCGTGCGCATCGGTCGCTGCCTGACGATGAAGGCCGGCCTGCTCATCAATGGCACGGTGACGGGCGTCATCACCCGCAATTATTCGGTTGTCAACGAGGATTATGATGCCTATGAGATCACGGTCTATCTCAAGGACCCGACCGCATCGCCCAATAACTGGCCCCAGGTAGTCTACTACTGCTGGGACAGCAACAACGCACAGCAATGCGGCAACTGGCCCGGTGCGGTTGTTACCGACACCCGTATCGTCAACGGCCAGAAGTTCTACTACAAGACTTTCATGATCACGGGCAGCCAGTATAGCGTGAACTTCGTGTTCAATCAGGGCGGCAGCACCGCCAGCAGCCACCAGACGGTGGACGTGACAGGCGTGAGGGAGACCTCCTTCTATGAAGTGACGAGCCAGACCAACAAGTATCAGGTGCGTGACGTGACTGCCGAATACTTGCCCTACCTGGACGTGCTGCCCGGTGACGTCAACGACGACGGCATGCGCAGCATCACCGATGTGACCGCGCTGATCAACTACCTGTTGAGCAGTGACGGTTCATTGATTAACTTGGCCGCTGCCGACGTGAATGGCGACGGCATATGCACCATCACAGACGTCACGGCCCTGATCAACTTGCTGCTCTCGGGCCGCTGAATGGCGGGGTGAGGGACTGGTCGAATCACACTTTAGTGGTAACGTTATACAATAAACCGAGGTTTTCTTAGTTAATTAGGTAAAAGACAATTGTAATTTTTTTCTAATTAGAAATGAAACTGACCAAGTCAATAGTTGCCATCACCCTGATGGCTACCGCCCTGACGGCCTTTGCCCAGGACGATATCAAGAATACCGAGTTCAACCCCCTGACCACTGGTGTGACCTCGCTGAGCATCACCCCCGATGCCCGCGGTGCCTCGATGGGCGACCTGGGTGCCGCTACCGAGGCCGACGTGAACTCGCAGTTCTGGAATCCGTCGAAGTATGCCTTTGCCTACAGCCGGGCCGGTGTCTCATTGTCCTACACCCCGTGGCTGCGCAAGATCGTCAACGACATCTATCTGGCCAACCTGGCCGGTTACTACAAGATCGGCGGCAGCGACAACCAGGCCGTGAGTGCCTCGCTGCGCTACTTCTCGCTGGGCGAGGTGATGGCTACCGACGGCGAGGGTGCCACGGTATCGACCATCAACCCGTTTGAGATGGCAGTGGACGCCGGTTATAGCCGCAAACTGAGTGAGAAATTCGCGATGGGCGTGACCCTGCGATTTGTCTATAGCGACCTGGGCTTCACCTCGATGAACACGGGTGAGCAGCAGACGAGTGCGACGGCCTTTGCCGCCGACATCTCGGGCTACTATACCACGTTCCCCGTCATCGGCCGCAACGAGTGCCAGTGGGCCCTGGGTTTCAACCTGTCCAACATCGGTTCCAAGGTGTCCTTCAACAAGGGTAACGACCCTGCCTACCTGCCCGCCAACCTGAAGCTGGGTACCGCCTTCACCTTCCCTCTGGCCGACTACAACAACCTGACGCTGGCCGTTGATGCCAACCGCATGCTCGTTCCCGCCAAGCCTCGTCCCGAGCAATTTGATGACAACCTGGCCTATGACGACGCGCTGCAGGAGTGGAAAGACAAGTCGTCGATCTCGGGTATCTTTGACAGCTTCAAGGATGACTTTTTCAAGCGCATCACCTATTCGGTGGGTGCCGAGTATGCCTACAACCAGCAGTTCTTCCTGCGCGGCGGCTACTACTACGAGAGCAAGTTTGCCGGTAACCGCCAGTACTTCGGTCTGGGTGCCGGTTTCTCGCTCAATGTCATCAAGATTGATGCCAGCTACATGATCGCCACGGCCCAGAACAGCCCTCTGGACCAGACGCTGCGCTTCACCCTGTCGTTTGACATGGACGGCATCAAGGACCTCTTCGGCCGCAATTAAAAAAAAGGCTAACAACTTAAAACTAACAACTTAAAACTTAAAACTAAAAAACTTACAACTTCAACCAATGTTTCGCGTGGGATATGGATTTGACGTTCACCGTCTGGTCGAGGGGCGTGCCCTGTGGCTGGGTGGCGTGAACATACCCTGGGAGCGCGGCCTGCTGGGTCACAGCGATGCCGACGTTGCCATCCATGCCCTGTGCGACGCCCTGCTGGGTGCCGCCGCGCTGCGCGACATCGGTTACCACTTCCCTGACACCGACCCGCGCTACAAGGGCATCGACAGCCGCCTGCTGCTGCGCCACGTGATGCGCCTGCTTGATGAGAAGGGCTACAGGCTGGGAAATTGTGACATCACCATCTGTGCCGAGCAGCCCAAACTCAATCCCCACATCCCCGCCATGCAGCAGCAACTGGCCCAGTGCATGGGCTGCGGGCCCGACCAGGTGTCTATCAAGGCCACCACGACCGAGAAACTGGGCTATACCGGCCGCGGCGAGGGCATTGCCGCCCATGCCGTCGCCCTCATCGAGACCAAACCCGAGCAGCCATGATGAGCGAGTCCCGACTGCAACGTCGTGTCCCCTATCTGGACATCCTGCGGGTGCTGGCGTGCGTGCTGGTCATCCTCATCCACACGCCCATCCGCCAATATGATACCTATTACAACACGCCGTCGCTGGCCGGAGCCGTCTATACCGTGCTGGTGGCGGTGAACTGCAACCTCTTCTTCATGATCACCGGCGCACTGTTGCTGCCCGTCAAGATGACCGCGCGGCGCTTTGTCAAGCGTCGCCTGTGGGTCGTGCTGCCGCCGCTGGCAGTGTGGACTGTCATCTACCTGCTGGAGCATGCCTTCCTGGTCCACAACTTCACGCCCAAACTGCTCACGTCCATCCTGTTCCACCCGGTCGAGGGCCTGCTGTGGTACTTGTATGTGCTGGCGGTCATCTATGTGACGCTGCCACTGGTGAGCCGTTGCATCGATGCCGTGGGCAAGCGCGGCGTGGAACTGGTGCTGGTGCTGTGGGTGCTGTCATCGTTCATCCCCTACCAGCACGGCATCTTCATCGAGTCGTTGCAGCCGAGCCACAACATGTTCGGCGCGTTTGCCAACTACTACGGCTACGTGCTGCTGGGCTACTATATCCACCACTACGGCCTGCCCGTCTTTACCCGTGAGCATGGCTGGAAGTGGGCGTTGCTGCTGGCGCTGGGCATCGTGGGCATGCCCATGCTGGAATTTCTAGTGCAGGGCCACTTTGACATCACCTGGCAGCAGCACATCGACACGATAACCAACGACATCAGCGTGAACAACATCGCGATGGCCACCTTGATCTACTGCACGGCGCGACGTTTCGCTCCCGAGCGGTATGACCGCGTGCGCCGCCCCGGTGCCGCCCTGTGGTGGCCCCTGCTGAGCAAGTGCACGCTGGGCATCTACCTGTCCCAGATGATCGTGCTGCGACAGGTGGTATGGCCCCTGACGCCGTGGCTGGGCCAGGCCCATTGGGTCATCGACAGCCTGGTGAGCGGCGTGCTGGCCTTCGGTCTGTGCTTGCTGCTGACGCTCGTGCTGCGCCGCCTGCCGCATCACCGCTACATCGTGGGCAAGTGAGGCCCGGACGCGCGGTAATCTTGCTTTTTCTTTAAAAAATTGCATGAATATGGGGCATTTTTTAATGTCTTGATGTACCTTTGCATCTGGAAAAACCTAGCAACATCAAAGAACTATTTTTATGAAAAAAGCCTTACTTCTGCTGCTTGCAGCCTTCGCCATGAGTTTCTTCTCGTCCCGTGCCGACATCGTGATTGACGGGAAGTCCTATCATGCCGATACGCTCGTCCATCGCCAGGTGGGACCGGGCATGATCAACGCCATCGTCAGGCTCCCCGAGTATCCGCTCAACGTGTATGTGGTCACGGTTGACCTGAACAATCCTCATAACCGTGTGGAGACCACCTATGGCCGCGGCATCGTGGGCAAGACCGAATTGCTGTCGGCCGCAGTGAAGCGTCACCGCACGCCCACCAAGCGCCCGATAGTGGCATGCAATGCCAACTTCTGGGTCGTCGGGGGCACCAACGCCAGTTTCATGATGGGCACGCCCATGGGCGGCGTGGTGCGCAACGACACGACCATCGTCAATGACAACAACACCTATGACATGTGGAACGGAGGCCCGACGTGGACCGGCGTGGCCGCCATCACCAGCGACAAGACCCTGGTGCTGGGACACGCGGCGTGGAGCGGCGTCATCAATTCGGCCAAGCTGGCACAGCCGCTGGCCTACCACAACGTCAACCGCCGGGCGGTGACGGGCGAGATCTGCCTGTGGGGGCCGCCCTACACGAGCACCCGCCCGTTTGAGGACGACTGGGTGGCCTACAACACCCGCGGCGACAACCAGACGGATAACTACTATCTGACCTTTGCCGACGGCGAGAGCTGGCATGTCAACAGCCCGATGACTTTTGTCGTGGCACAGGTCGTTCCCGGCCAGGACCGCCAGACGCTGGGCGAGTATGACGCGTGCCTGAGTGTCACCGGCGATGCCAACAAGGAGGCCATGGCCGTTCACGCGGTGGGCGACACCGTGCAGTTGTCGTCCCAGTGGACGACCCTGGACGAAGATGCCGCCACCGTGATCACTGACGTCGAGAACCTGGTGACCGGCAATGCCACCGTCATGCACAACGGCCAGCTGACCCCGCGCAACTATAACGAGGACTATAACACTACCATCTATTCCCGCACCTGCTATGGCAGCAGTGCCGACGGCAAGCACCTCTATCTGCTGGTCATCGACAAGTCGGTGAGCCCCGTCTATGGCCGGTCCAACGGGTGCACGACCGCCACGGCGTGCCAGATCATGCAGCAGATGTGCCCCGACGTGAATGACATCGTCAACATGGACGCCGGCGGGTCGGCCGAGATGCTGGTGTATGGCGAGATCATCAACCGGACGACCGAGGGCACGCCGCGCGGTGTGGCCGCCGGCTGGATGGTCGAGGCCATCGGCGAGGAGGACAACGAGGTGGCGAGCATCGCCTTTGACAAGCACCGCATCGAGGTGCCCAGCTATGCCACGGTGAGGCCGCGCATCCTGGGCTACAACAGCATCGGCGAACTGGTGAACGAGGATGTCACGGGCTTTGAGCTGAGCTGTGATGAAGCCATCGGCAGTGCGTCGGGCGAAACCTTCACCGCCGGCAGTGAAGACGCCTCGGGCACACTCACGGCGACGCTCGGCGGCATGACCGCCACGATGCCCGTCCGCGTGATGGCTGCCGAGGCCGCCGTGGTCCTGAAGCCCATCGTGATCGACCGTCGTGAATATCCTGTCGAGGTGTCGGCACGCGTGGTCGATAATACCTACTTCTTTGACCCGGCAACCCTCGACTGGGAGATAGAGGACCCCGAAGTGGCCTCGATGGAGCGCGGCGTGCTGCGCGGCAGGCACAATGGCGTGACCCAGCTGAGCTGCGCCGTCGGCGAGTTCAACGATACGACCCAGGTCGAGGTGCAGCTGGCCCCGTCATCCTACATGCAGCAGAGCTGGGACGGCTGGGTGATGAAGGGCGTCGGAGCAAAGAATATCGCCCTTGATGACCAGACGGGCGAAATCAACTTCTCCTATGTCGTCAACCGCTCCCCCTCGATGACGATGTCCAAGGACTTGACCTTCTATGGCTTGCCCGACACAGTGGGCTTTGTCTTCAACAGCACTTTCGCCGTCGATTATGTGCAGTTTGATACCCGCAACAGGTTCAAGACCACCGCTCACTACATCAAGTACTATCCAGACGGCGAGGCCGAGTACTTTGCCCCGGGCAAGGACCATAGAATTGTGCTCAACCTGGAAGAACTGGGCGGTACCGACTATGTGGGCACCTATCCCGTGAGCATCAAGACCATCAAGTTTGCCATCAACAAGGCGACCGAGGCCGGCGAGCACACCGTCGCCGTGAAGTCCTTCTACTGCCACTATCCCCGCACCGGCTTGGCCCGACTGCCGGGCGACGTGAACGGCGACGGCGAGGTCACCCTTGCCGACGTCAACGCCCTCATCGATGCCATCATCGCCGGCGCAGCCCCCACCGCGACCACCGACGTCAACGCCGACAACGAACTCACTCTTGCCGACGTCAACGCCGCCATCGCCCTCATCCTGAACGATTAAGGCTAACATTCAATATAGCTATTAATAGGGGACGATACTGATGTTGCCCCCAAAAAAGCATCTGCAATGTCTTGTTTTTCGGCATTGTGGGTGGAAAGTTATTTATCTCGATAGGGTTTTATGCGATACTATTCCCAAAATGAGTTAAGATAAATTGATATGTTTGAAAGTTTTTTGTAATTTTGCAGCATCTCTACACAGATGACCTTGATGGATAATTGTGGGAGGTGCTGCATATTGATGAAGAAGTGTTGACTTGACACTTTGTTGTGCGTGTAGTAATTTGGTGTCTCTAGTTAATAATGAATTTAAAGCAAGGCAGATGTAATTGCCCGTCAGGACTGATATTGGTCTCATCATCGGTGCACATTATCAATGGTTAGATAACACATTGGTAACAGAGCCAGACTGATTGCGAGCGGTATATTGGGCAATGAAATTTAGGACTTGAATGGACAATCTACAAAAGTAGCTATACGCATTGTAAGTGTTGTGTTAATGATTCCCCATTTTTTTATTAATATGCTTGAATGGGTCATTTATGAAATAACGCGCAGGGAGTCGGCGTATATAATGCCTTATTGCTTGATTGATAGGGTGCCATAGTATCAATGCTAGAAACAACATTACCTATTGATGATAAGGGCCGTTTTGACAGCAGGTATTTGCTTATTCGGCCGTTAAGCACGGATGGAGCTACAGCCGATGTGTGGCTTGCGCTGGATTTAAATACGGTTACAGATGCTGATGAGGACAAGTTGGAGCTGCTTCCCAGCATGAGTGATGACGAGATTGAGAAAGTCGGTCTTGTGGTCGCTATAAAGATATACCGCCCGCAGAATGCACTTGACATCGAGGGTGAGCAGCGCTTTCGTGAAGAGTACATGATTGTGTTTAATTGCCATCATGCCAACTTGATTCATCCTGTTAATTTCTCTATCTATAGGGATACTCCATATCTTGTGCTGCCCTATTGCAAGCAGGGATCCTCTGAATTGCTCATCGGCAAGAAGTTCAGCAGTGAAGAAATCTGGAAGTATATCTATGATGTGGCCTCGGGTTTGGCGTATCTTCATGCACTAAAACCTCCCATTGTCCATCAGGATGTCAAGCCTGCCAATATCTTGATTGACGATACGGGACACTATGCATTGACCGATTTCGGTATCAGTGCGCAGTATGATAAAGGCCACGAATATCTTGAGAACGAAAACAGCGGTACGATGGCCTATATGGCGCCCGAGCGGTTCAAACCTGATGTTGAACCTGCGGTTCAAAGCGACGTTTGGGCTCTGGGTGCTACACTCTGCGAGGTATTGACCGGCAAAGTGCCGTTTGGCGAATCGGGCGGCCATGCCCAGCAGGAATTGCGCTTACAGGCACCGGCGATTGCGGGCGTGAGTGCCGATATCCAGCGGCTGATTCATGACTGCCTGGCACCAGACCCTGCTGCGCGACCCACGGCACGCCAGATTGCTGAGGCTGCCCGTGCGCGCCAATATCCTCTCAAGTCCCGCAAATCACTGTGGATCGCTCTGGCAGCCCTTCTGCTACTATTGGCCGGTCTAGGCATCTTTTTGAGGCCTACTCCGCCGCCGCCTCCCGCACCGCTGCCGCCAGAGGTGTTGTTTGACAAGGCCATCTGCCTGATGGACTCGTGTAACAATATAGATTCACTGAATAAGGGATTATACATTTTGGACAGCCTTAGTGTCCAAAAGTATGTGCCAGCGATGTATGAGATTGCTTTGACTTACGGGTGGAGTCAGAGGGATAATATAATAGAGAGAAAGCGGTTGTTGGGCATTAAGACCCATAATAAAAACTTGCCGATTGATGATGAGTATAATCAGAAGTCTGTGACTACTTTGGATGAGATACTCAATTTGAGTGATTCTTCTTATGCCCGTATTAACGGGCGGGCAGCCAACATGAGAGCTGCTTATGAATACGTTCGTGGAAGTTATAAGAAAAGAGATGAAGTAAAAGCCCAGGAATATCTTCATGTCGCAGAATTTTGGGCTGTGAAAGCTGGAGATCAAGAGGTACTTGAGTCCGTGCGCTCGCAATTAAATAGTTTTTGAAATCAGTTAAAACGAATACTTGTGATATGTCAAGTCTATATAAATATGATTTATCGTCGTTGAGGAGAGTGCGCTTATTTGTCATCCTCTTTATGTTCTTCAGTGTTTCATCGTTGTCTAGAGCAGCTACAGTGAAATGGACGATATTGCCCGAGTATGACAATCTTGAGCCTTATTGTGGGGGCATATACAAGTATGCTGACCATGCAACAATAGGACTGATTGACGAGTCTGGGATGGTTATCGAGGGCAGCCAATGTGATTCCATCATGCCTGTTAATGCTGACGGCCTGGCGCTATTGTTGCAGAATCCAGGTAACAGCGAGGCGACTCTCGTGGGAATCTTCAATAGCAAGAAGCGTCAGGTGATTCTGGTCGAAGGTGATTTCAAGGTGAATATTGATGTCGCGTTCTTCAATGATGATCGCCTCCCCGTTTGCGACGGTGACGGCAACTGGGGCTATCTGGGCATTGACGGGAGAATTGCAATTCCTTGTCAGTATAAGCAGGCTGGGCCATTCTCATTCCAACTTGCTCCCGTCAGACTGAATAACGATGTTAAAAACGTTGTTTACATCAAGAGTGATGGCACAAGGATTACTGTGGGGGTCAATAGAGGTATCATTTCGGGTGGAAGTCCTGTCTTTAAGGATGGCACTGCCGATGTGGTTTTTAATGGGAAATATTGGCGCATTACCAGCAAGGGCAAGTTCAAAAACAAAATTACTCAAAGCGACTACCGCAGCATGGAGGACTGGTTGAGTGAATGTGGCCAATCAATGACAGAGAATGCTGATGTGTCTCCCGTCGGTGCCGCTGTGATGCAAGCGTTCCTTGGCTCTGACGAGGGGCAGATCATCGATGGACAGGTGAACGTTATCTCGACTCATGGTAATCAAGCTATAGTGGGCTATAAGGGCAAGGTGGGCTTGTTGCAGCTTGTCCAGGGTGACTTCGGGATGGAGATGGCAGCTTCTCAAGTAACAGTCAAGGACCAGAAGGTTGATCCTCAAGTCTTAAAAATGGACGTGCTCATTCCCGAGGCCATAGACCCTCTGGAACTGAGCTTTTATATAAATGATTATAGCACTGAGCCGACGCCCAAGGGGAACGGAGCCCAGGAAGTCCAATTCAAGACCTCAGATTATGCTGGTCTCACGTCATCCAAAACTGAAGTCATCAACATTAGTGTCAGGGATCGTCATGGATTACTGTTGTTTACAGGGGAAAGCATAGTGAACATTACTTATAAGAAATCAGAGCCAAAGCCGGATCCAGATCCAGTTCCACCTAAACCTAAATGTAACACCTGCGGTGTGGACAAGAGCAAGTGTGCTCACAATGGCGGCCACCCGGTTTGTGGAGATTGTGGCAAAGTCATTGATAAAGGCCATCATGTTAAAAAGAATAAACGTTGTAAATATGATGGCAAACATCCTGTACCTCCCACGCCAATAACGTGATGGCAAGCATACTGCACCTTCCATGTCGCCAAAATAGTATAACGGGATTTGACGCTAACACTATATCATCAAATAATCTTGTACATGAATATGAAACGGAAACTAAATAATTACATGACAGCCATTATGGGCTTGTTCTTGCTGACGTCATGCCACAATGATGACGTGCCTGTCATTGATACTCACACCTGTCAGGTGAATGTGGAAGTCTCGCTTGACAATTTCTTCTCGTGCTATGACTTCACCGACACAAAGCATAGCGTCGAGAATGCAGTGAATTCCAGAGAATTTACATCTTCTATGCACTATGATAGTCTCAATCCGCTTGAAAGATACAAGTCGTTCAATTCTTATTATTCAAGCAATTCTTTCAAGATTGAAGCCCGGGTATTGTTTTATAAAGACGATTTACTGGTGGATTCGATTCATGCTTTTACCGACAATACCGAGCCAATAAAGCAACGCATCGAACTTGCCGCAGGAAAATATACCGTAATAGCTACATTGTCGTTCTTTAGAAGCTCTGCTGCATATTGGACATTAAAAGACAGAGAGAATCTGAAAACTGCTTATTTACAATCACTTTATAGCAAGGATTTGTGGTCGATTATGTCCTATACCTATAAGGAAGTCACTCTTGGATCATCTAAGGAATCAGTATTGGAAATGACACCAAGGCCTGTTGGTGCGTTGTGCTATGCTTATTGCCAGAATTTCCAAAACAGTGTCAGTGATTACGTCGCAATAGAAACGGATCATTATGCCAATGGTTATAAATTAGATCCCAGAGAAACCAACAAGTTTATTTATAATGAGGAAGGTGGTATTTTGTTTGAGAAAAAGCCAAGCCACTTCCAGGAGAAAACTGTATGGCAGACATTCCAAAGAGATTTCTTTGATTTCTTTTATATCTTGGCGCCACAATGTGATGTCTCGTTTTTTTCTAGTTCTGATGATGCAATGGAGTATATACCTTTACCTTCTTATGCAATAGAGAACGGAACTGTTTACATGGCTTATTGGGATTATGACCATAAAGCTAACCCTTATTTTGGTAAAGCCGATAACAGTCACTGGTATTAATCAAAAATTCTTATTTAAATTATGAAACCATTAGTATGTTTTTTCACAATTCTGTTTTTTATCTTGCTATCTTCGTGTGGTAATGAAGACATTGATATTATTGATGAAAGGATCTGCTCCGTGGATGTGACAGTTAACCTAACTGATTTCTTTTCGTGCTATAATTTCGTAGACACAAAGCATCATCTTGACCTTGAAAAGAATAAACGCTTTAAAAGTCTTAATGCGGCTGATATCTATGAATCGTTTAGCTCGTTTTATGTATCAGGAAGTGGCAATAGAGTTACGATAGAGGTTAGAGTCCTGTTTTATAATGACAGTGGTCAATTGGTTAATAAGAATGAATCTGTTTTTATTTCCGATTATAGCGATAGAGTTAATCAAACAATTAAGCTGCCTACAGGTAGATACACAGCAATTGCGATATTGACATTTGATGACGCTGATAACAGACACTGGTTACTGAATGATAAAGAGAATTTGAGCACAGCCTGTTTAGCAACAAATGGTGGCTCAGGTGGCTCGATATGGTCTATCATGTCATACGCTTCCCAAGAGGTTGTGATTGGAGAGAAGAATGAGAACAAGGTGCAAATGACTCCTGCACCCGTTGGCGCTCTTTGCTATGTGTACTATCAAAATTTCCAGGAAAACAAGAGAATTGCCAGTATTAGAGTATGTTCTGATACAATTGCTCAACGGTTTATGCTTGACCCAAATTCTCAAAATAGGTATATTATTAAGGATACTGGTGGCTCTAAGTTTAATTGGCTGAATAATATGCTACTTGAATCAACGCCAAAACTTTATTTTGATGGTACGGCAACTTATTTCCAAGATGATTTTTTTGATTATTTTTATATCCTAGCTCCACGCTGTAACTTATATTTCTCTTACTATCAGAATGGTCCAGGAAGAAGTGAACCAATTGAGTTGCCGGCTTGTGATATAGAAAACGGTAGGACTTATATGATTTATTGGGATTATAACCATTTAGATAATCCTTATTTTGGCTTAGCCGACAACGATCATTGGTATTAATCACAGATACCTCTCCTTAACCAGACTAGAAAACAAACAACAAATTATTCAATATGAAAAAGACGTTAATATTTATGTGTGCTCTGATGCTCTCGATGGGGGCATGGGCCCAGTCATCAAGCGATGACGAGTTCACGACCATTAAGCGCCCGCTCACTATTTCGGTGGGTGTGAAAGGTGGCGCGAATTATTCTTTTGCCGGTGAGCCTAAGGCGTTTGACCTTGGGATGAAAGGCAACGTTGGCTTCCAGGGCGGTGTGGCCGTGAATCTGCATTTCTCGGACAAGCTGGATTACACACCGTCAGGTACTGGACGCTGGGGTGTGCAGGTTGAGGGCCTATTTGCCCAGCGTAACTTGAAAACTAACACCGACGACATCAAGATGAGCTGCTTTGCCGTCCCCGTGCTGGCACAGTTCTATGTGTCGCCCTCGTTGGCAATCGAGGCGGGCCCCACTTTCACCGGAGTGCTGAGCACTTCTCCCAAGGAATTGGTGCAAGGTAGCGCCGAGACCGGTTTCCTGAAATTAGGCCTTGACAAGATCAAGGGTTTTGATATCATGGCGACCGTCGGTGTGGGCTATTACCATGACAGCGGATTTACTGCCAGTGCCCGCTTTAACCTGGGCAACAGCAACCTGGCAGGCAATCTTGAAAGCAAGGTCAGCTCTGCCGAGGTTTCAGTCGGCTACCTCTTCAAGATTTTCAAGTAGAAGAGGGTATATGTATGCTATTCAAGTTTCTAAAGTGGCTGAACCACTTTAAAAACTTGAGGTTAAAGGATAACGGTTAATGGTTAAAGATGGACTTTGAAACGCCTGATAATGGCTTTTGCTAGAATTATTTTCAGATTTTTTTAGAGACAATTCTTTAACCTTTAACCCTTAAACATTAAACAGTGAGCAAGTTATCTACTTGCGAAACTTAAGTGAGTTTATTAGAATTGAATTTTTTACTCCTAATAATTAACTTTTTTTGATGTCATGAAGAAATTTTTATTATCGCTAGCAGCCATTTTAATGGTCTGTTCAGCCTATGCAGATGATTATCTGTATCTGGAGGACTTTGAGGTAACGCCCCAGTTCCTCGCTGCCGGTGGTGACTGGTACTATCCGGTGACCGTCAAGGCTCACTTTGAGACGTGCGTCAGTGCCTGGCAGACAAGTATCAGTACCCCGGCAGGCGTGGAGCCTTTCTCAGGCACGGCTCTGCCCGACATGACGATTCATGGTCATAACAGGATGGGGTTGAATGTTGATCACGTCGTCGGTCTGGTGGCCGACGAGGGTCAACCGGGCACGTTCAGTGCGGCATCGACCGAGGCCGATTACCAGATGCTGAACGGCGTCAGCACAAGTGTCGGCTCGGCCAAGTGGACCCCTGGTGAGTATAAGATGTTCACCTTGTGGCTAAAGTTCTCACCCGACTTTACCGGCGGTGATATCGTTGTCACTAGCGAGCCTGCCAGCTCTGGCCGTGATCCCCGTGGCGTGTGCTGCCCCAGCGGTCAGCGCCATGAGGTCGTTTGCCACGTGACTGTAGCGGGCGAAAGATCCATATTGACGCCTGCTCCCGAGATTCATGTTACTCGTGGTGACGAGGCCTACGTCTTTGAGGCCGTGGGCGAGGGCGAAATTACCCTCTTCTGCTACCTCAATATCGTTGATAATCCCTATACCGTTGTCCGCACGCAGCAGGATCAAAGCGTCAAGTTGACTGCCTTTGCGCACGTTGATGGTCAGACTGACGGCATAACAACTGCTGAGTTCATTGTTCCGGCATTGGAGGTCGTTACGCCTAAGGACCTGAGCGGTCAAATTGTTATCGGCGATCCCGACGAGGACGGCAAGGTTGCTATCAACTATACCGGCGACGAGGACGTTACCATGGTGGTGACGGTCAATGGCCAGATCGTTGAACTCGTTGACGGCATGATTACTGTTGATGAGGGTGTGAGCGTTATCGTGGTCACCGTTACATCCGATGGCTACAATGACTTGACCGGTAGCAAAACCGTTACTTGGACCAAGCCTGTTCCCGAAAAACTCGACGTAGCAGCTCCCGTGATCACGACCAATATGGACGACAATAACGTTCATGTGTCCATCAATTGGCCCGAGAGCGATGGTGAGC